>JAACFG010000197.1 GCA_009937605.1 Gammaproteobacteria bacterium
TCGAGCAGGTTTTCGAACTCGCCGACTGACGTCGTCAGGGTCTCGGGGTCGGTGACCAATGTGGCCGAGATAACGCCAGTTCGGCCCAGCAAACGCGTGTTGTAGTTGACGATTTCATAGCCTTCGCTTTCGGCGAGGATGGCCCAGGAAAGTCGATTGGTCCTGTCGCTGTATCGCGGCTCATACTGCCAGCCGATGATATTCATCTCGGCCCAGCCACGCTTGCGGCGTTCCTCGTTACCGTACTTGGTGCCTTCTTTGAAGGACTCCAGCAAATCGTCAGCGTCAATTTCTTCGTCGTCCTTGACGTGTCCGGTGTCCTCGTAGGAGAAGACCGCAAACCAGCGACCGTCTTCAGGGCCGACGTAGTACTCGCTTCCCGAACTCGGATTTTCCATGAGTTCCATGAGCGCGGCCGTGTCTGACGAGTTGAGGCGGTCGTAGCCTGCTGGAAGGTCTATGCTTGCCTTGTTCGTGACATCGTAATTGCCAGGACCGGCTTCCCAATTCAGGCTTCCGTAGATGGCCTCGGCTTCGGACTGCTCCTGGGCTGCCACCAATGAAGTGGCCAGCACGACAGCCGCTGCCAGAGTGTATTTAAATTTCGCCATCACCTTATCTCCGCGTAGAGGATTCCAGTGATTATTCCACGCGGGTATATGCGGTGATGTGAACCACGTGGCATTCCCAAACCCCTTGTTTCATAGCGTATCGGGGTGTTTTTCAGGCATTCCTGGTCAGGAAGCGGTCGAGATTATTGGCGAACTCCTGCTTGTCGCGCTGGCTGAAAGCCGCGGGTCCTCCACCCATTTCCACGCCACTAGAGCGCATGGTATCGAGAAAATCTCGCATGTTGAGACGAGCGCGAATGTTCTCTGTCGTGTGCAATTCGCCTCGTGGGCTCAGGGCATGACCGCCTTTCTCGATGACTTCTGCCGCGAGCGGGATGTCACTGGTAATGACGAGATCGCCAGCGCTAAGACGTTTCACGATCTCGTCGTCAGCGACGTCGAATCCTCTTGGGACCTGCAAGGTGTTGATGTTTGCGGAGGAGGGCGTGCTCAGCGCCTGGTTCGCGACCAGCGTGAGCTCGACGCCTGTCCTATCGGCGGCGCGGAAAAGTATTTCCTTGACGACGACAGGGCAGGCATCCGCATCAACCCATATTTTCACCGGTTGTCAGGGCTTCCTGAACAGAAAGGTGAAGCGGTCCGTATTGCCGCTAACCGAACGCCGGCCAACCTCGTATTCAAGTTCGTCATCGGCACGGAAGTGCAGATCGGAAAATTCAACGAACTCGAACCCGGCTGCCTGGACTTCCTGGATAACGAGTACCGGATCGATTCGCCGGCGATTCTCGTTATTGTCCCGCTCCATGTGGCGACGAGTGTGGTCGACGACGCCGTAAACGCCACCGCTGCGCAGGGCTTCAAAGGACTCGCGGTGCATCAGCATGCGGCCTTCCTCGCCGAAATTGTGGACATTGCGGAATGTCAGGACCATATCCAGATCCCGAACACCGAAATCGAACTCGTCCATCGTGTATTGGCGCGCGCCTTCGGGACGGTGCGTGTTTTCGTTGGTTTCGATGACCTCGACCTTCTCAAAGCCGGGCTGAGTCAGGATTCTCTCCTGTACGCGGCCAGTACCCAGTGCCACGTAAAGTTTGCCATTTTCGGCGAGGACGGGAGCGAGTACCCGGGTGTACCAACCGCCACCTGGCAGCAGCTCCAGCACACGCATGTCGTCGGTCAGGCCGAAGAAAGTCAGCGTTTCCAAGGGCTTACGATTTCTGTCGCGGCTCATGTCGGCTTCCGGACGTCCGTCGGCGTTCAAAGCAGCCTCGACCTTGGCGTCGATGTCGGCATGGGCGAATGATGTCAGCGAAATGAGTAGTACAGAGAAGATCAGTCTCACGATTGGGCTCCAATTGGGTGTCAGGAAACGGAGATTAGCAGTTTGCTGCAGATTCGCCACACAAACCGCCGTATTATGGAATCTCAGCCACGCAAAACTGCCTGTAGACGCAATAATGGCTGGTCGATGATAAAAACAAGAATCAATGAACGCACACGATTCCAACCTGGGTAGCCGAGCCTTCGGTGAGCTCGCCGATGAAAGCCTCGTCGTCGCGTACCAGTCCCACCAGGACGCCTTGCGGTTCCTGGCGTCGTCGCTAAGCCAGGCCAATGGCGTCGCGATACTGCAGGGGCCAGACGGCTCAGGCAAGACGACGATCGTCAAGGAGCAACTGGCGTGGTCCGGGCGCGACACCGCCGTAGCACTTGTAAACGGCCGGCACCTGGCGCCACGTCGACTTGTGACCGAAATGATGGCGCAATTCGGTGAGGGAACAACCGTCGGCGACGACCAGCAGCTGTTGCAGCAGCTCAGTAACTTCCTGTCACGGCAGGTGCGTGCCGGGCACGCGCCGGTGCTCTTCGTCGACGATGCAGACCGCGCAACTTCAAGTGCATTGCGATTGCTTAACTGGCTGGCTGCGCTCGATGCGCGCGGCGACTACGCGCTGCGTATCGTCCTTTCAGGAAAGGAGGAACTTGCCGGCGTTCTTCGCGACGACGGTATGCGCAACCTGGCGCGACGCCACCCGGCCACCTACACACTAAATCCACTGACCGAGCAGGAGACGATGATCTACCTGCGGACCCGCCTGATTGCCGCGGGTGGAGAACGCAGCGAAAGAGTATTCCCGCTCGATATTTGCGCGCAGCTGCATGTGCGGTCCGGCGGGTGGCCCGGTCAGCTGAACAGGCATGCGATCGAAGTAATGGAGCGCATCGCGGAATTGAGATCGGCGCGAGCAATGCCACGCATTTTCGTTACGCATGACGGCGACACGATTGCTGAGTATGAGCTAAGTGATCGCGAGTATGTCATCGGACGTAATGAGCTGGCAGATATCGTTATCGAAGACACCTACGTCAGCAAAATTCACGCAATGCTCAAAGTCTACTCCAACGCGGTTGTCCTGCTCGACCTGAACAGCACCAACGGAACGACGGTAAATTCGCGCGTCGTGCAGAAGACGATCCTGCGAAACGACGACGTCATTACGCTTGGGCACTACAAGCTGAAGATCGAGGGTCTGCCTGCTCTCAGCGCCGAAATGGACGAGAAAATTTCGGCATCAGACACAATGACGATGCAGAATCTCAAGGACATTCGTCGTGCTCGTGCGCGCCGGACGATCAAGGCGCTGAAGCACAAGTAGGACGGACCCTGACCACGCCTGCTATTCGGGGAGCGCGTTCAGCTGGTACATAACTGCCATGATTGGCGGCACGTCAATCCCAATACGACCAATCCACCGATAGAAGATATCGGCCTCCTCGCCGCTGCGATACAACTGCGAGATGGCGCGATTCACGACAAGTCTGAAGTCCGCATCGTTGCGGCGCAATACAAGCCCGTAAGGTTCGAAAGAAAAGATCTCGTTGACGAGCGAATAGCGCTGCGGGTTGAGTGCCTCGATCACCTGGCCGATCAGTACGATCTGGTCCGAGGCCAGTGCATCGATGCCACCGCCATTGAGACGCTTCATGCCCTCGACCCGGTCCGCGACAATGACGATTTCAGCGTCAATCAGGTTTTCCGTGAAGTAGTGGCGAAGCTCTTCAACCGTGGTCGTGTCTTTCGCAACACCGACCTTCTTGCCAGCAAGATCCGACATGGTCTGAATACCCGAAGCGGCCAGCGATAGCACGCTGCCACCGGTTACGAACGTCGGGAGCGAATAGTCCACTTGCTCCTGGCGTGACAAGGTAATGGTCGTCGATCCGCATTCGATATCAATCTTGCCGTCGATCACTGCGGATAAGCGTTCTTCCGGCGAAATACGGACGAACTTTGTCTCGATATCCTGCTTGTCGAAGTGGGCATTGACGCTGGCAGCTATGCGTCGGCAAATATCCACCGAGTATCCGGATGGCTCGCCCTCCGCATTTTCGTAGGACAAGGGGCTCGAGTCGGTCCGATACCCAATCAGGAATTCGCCGGTCCTTTCGATCTTCTCAAGCGTCCCTTCAGAATCCTGCGCGTACAGGCTGAAACCAGGCAAGGCAAGGAGTGCGGCGATGGCCAGAACGGGCGCGCGGAAACGATTCTTCATTTTTGTTCTCCAGGGAGCGAACGCACAGACTATCAAGCGACGGTGTCGGGGACTAGAGTCAAGAGTCGCCGGATTGGAGCGGACGGTCAACTATTTGAAATCAAGGGAAAATGTGACTTCAAGCGTTCTACGCCGCAATTAGGAGGAGTAGACTTGCCGGTGCACGGTGCTTGGCTGTGCGCTTCAACTTCGTAAATAAAGGGCAAGAAGATGAAATTGAATAAGATTTGGAAAATTTGGCTGAGTGCCGCACTGATTGCTGCGCCTCTCAGTTTTGCACAGGCCGGGGAAACTGGCGGGTACATTGGCGCCAGTGTTGGTACGGCCGCATATGATGTCCCGATATCCGATGAAATCCCTAACGCGCCGGCATTTGATGAAGACGATTTCGCCTGGAAGATATTCGGCGGGTACAACTTCGGTCTTACGCCAGTTTTCGATCTGGGTATTGAGGGTGGCTACGTGAACCTTGGCAACCCATCGGTTGAAATCCTGGATGTGCCGGTCTCGATCGAGACCACAGGCTGGGATATTTTTGGCGTGATTGGCTTCGACATTGGCCCGGTCGGCGTGTTCGGCAAGGTTGGCTATCTCTATTGGGATGCCGATGCCCTCATTGATGATGTTTCCGGAAGTTTCGATGGAAGCGATCTTGCCTACGGGCTTGGCCTTCGTTTCAATCTGGCTTCGCTTGAAGTTCGTGGCGAGTACGAGATTTTCGACATCGAGGACGCTGATGATGTTTCGTTGTGG
>JAACFG010000198.1 GCA_009937605.1 Gammaproteobacteria bacterium
GGCCAGTACGGCAGCCACAGTTCAAGCCTGGCCGACCATTCCGGCGCGGTCAGGAACCCTGATACAGGCACTCGCCATTGCAGGCCTGTGACCGCCACAACCAGGCCCACAGCGACGATGGCACCGCCGACTAATCTCAATGCGAGCGGTGTACTGAGACCGGGCGCTTCCTTGTTCGCCTTCTGCGCTCGTTGCTTGCTCCAGGCCGCTATTCGCAGCGCGAATGCGAGAAAGCCCATCGTATAGAACACGTAGTCGATGGGTTGCGGGTCGTCATAGTAGTAAAGATTCCACCAATAGACGCTGAACGGATACGCCCACAGGAAATACAGACCGCTTTTGTGGATGAGCTTCCACTGCTTCGATGTCAGGTGCTTGCGCGTGAACTGGAACGAAGTCACGACCATGGCAACGAGGAAGATGTAGCCCACACTTCCCTCAAGCTCGTCCCGCAGGAAGTAGATATCCTCATAGTAGTAGTCGCGAAAAAACACCGACATCGTGAAGATAAACAAGCCTTGCCAGGCCATCGCGACCGCGAAACACAAGCCGATGTATTTGCGATTGCGCAGCAGCCACATCGGGATCGGTCCCGGGAACAGGGTCTGCAATGACGATATCGCAACGACCAGGAAAATTAACGGCACGGCAAAGCGTACGGAAAATCCGATCATGTGCGAGACGCCCGGCCCAGTTCCCAGATCGACGCCCGTCATCGCGATGACAATTACGATGGACATCGGAATGGCGATGAGCGAGAACAATCGCCAGCCGTTAAGGGCCTTGCTTTTCAGTAATGTCTGCTGCGCTGTGCTCATGAATTTGCATCACTTGCGTATGAGAGGGACACACGCCTTGTAGTTTCTCACCCGAGCCGCCCGCGATCGACTGTCCCGATAGGTCGAGAAGACGCCCGGAAGGCGCATGCTAATATCGAGTCATGCCAATTGCACTTCAATCCGGGGTTCGACGAGTGCTGAGAATTGCCGTTGCCATGACGCCATGGATACTCTCCATGTACACCCTTTACTGGCTGGAGCACGGTGAAATCTGGACGACGGAAACCGCCCACCGCGGGAAGATATCGGTGACGATCCTGCTCATCGGTATGGTTTCTTCGTTTCTCATCATGTCGTATTTCGCAGCTCGACAGAAACAATAAGCGCAACTCATTGAACACATAGTACCGTCGTGCATAATCAGCACATGACGGAACCAACAGCAGACAAACGGACGAAGGAAGACCTTGATCGAGCGGTTTTCGATGCCTTTCAGAAGCACAAGTCGGGCCGGGGCGCCGAAGCGTTTGCGGTGTATTCGGACGTATTGCGCGTCATGCCGCAGCATGCTGACGCTCTTCACTACATGGGTTTGCTGGCGCTGCAGTCGGGCAAGGGCCAGAACGCCGTTGAGTTGTTTCAGCGTTCGCTGGAAAGCAAACCTGAAAATGCGGACGCGCATAATCACCTGGGGCAGGCCTATATCGGTCTAAACGATTACGCGACCGCAGAACAATGCTTCAAGCGCGCGCTTGAATACGACCCTGATAATTTTCATGCGCTCAATAATTACGCCAATTGCCTCCGTCATGACGGCGAACTTGAGTCTGCGCTCGTACAGTTTGAGAAAGCCATGGCAATACGGCCGTCGAGCGCCATCAGTGCGTTCAACTACGGCATCACCCTGAATGCGCTTGGGCGACACAGGGACGGGATCGAATGGCTGACCAAGGCGACAGAATACGACGCAGGAAACTACGTCGCATATCACCACCTTGGCGTACTGTATGAGCAACTGGGTGAGTTCCAGAACGCGAATGCCAGTTACATGGCTGCCCTGGAAATACAGCCCAAGTACTACGACTCGCTTGCGGCATTGCTGAATTCGCGCGAGCACGATGCGACAGAAGCACAGGTCGAAGCTGCAAAAGCGGCACTGACGCACAACAATTTGGCGCCAGAAGTTCGGCTACGACTGGAACACGCGCTGGGCAAGTATTTCGAGAAAGCCGGAGATTACGATGTCGCGTTTCAACATTTCCGAAACAGCAGTGAGGTTCAAAAGGCTGGCACCAGGGCATTCGACATCGACTTTTATTCCAGTCGGTTCGACGAACTCATCGAGTACTACACAACAGAGCGGATTGAGGAGCTCGCGCAGTTCGGAAGTCAGGATGAGCGTCCGATTTTCGTGGTTGGATTGCCAAGAACCGGCACGACCTTAACGGAACAAATCCTCTCAAGTCATTCTGCGGTGCACGGTGCCGGTGAACTGACCTACATGCAGACAATCGCCGATAAGGTGGAAGCGCCTCTGGATAAGGATGGTTTTGGAGGATATGCATCACAAGCGTCGCCATTGTCTGAACAATCGATAAGACACTTGTGCGGAATTTACCTGGATGGCCTGGACACACAAGGCGCAGGGTCGTCGAGGCACATTATCGACAAGTACCCGCTGAACTGCATTCACCTGGGGCTGATCTCGATACTGTTTCCCCGCGCGAAAATCATTCACTGTCAGCGCGAGCCACTGGACGTCGCCATATCCTGTTACACGACCTTGTTTAAGATCAGTAATGATTTTACAAACGACTTGATGCACTTCGGGCAGTACTACAAGGAGTACCAGCGCTTGATGGCCCATTGGGCCGCCGCGTTACCAACCCGGTATTTTGAACTCCAGTACGAAGACCTGGTGCATAACTCGGAGGCGATCACAAAAGAGCTCATCGCGTTCTGTGATTTGCCCTGGGAGGAAGCCTGCCTCCAGTTTGAGCGGAACAAGCGACCCGTTCGCACGCCAAGTATCTGGCAGGTCCGACAGAAGGTCTACGGCACTGCAATTAGTCGGTGGAAGAATTACGAAAAACACCTTACTGAGTTGGGGTCGTTCCTGCGAGCCGACTAGTTGCGATCTCCCAACAGGGTGTTCGCACAAAGTGCAAACCGGCCGACACTCCTCACACGGATCGCTGTGGACAACACACCCTCACACGCCTGCGGCTATGGATTCGGATATGTTGTCCACAGCGCTCCTTCAGACGTATCACGAATTCTTGAATCGCAGCCATGCCGTGATCAAGACGGGTAGGAACAGGTAGCCGAATCTATAGCCGAGTTGGCAGACGGATGAAAATACGTGGTGAAGACGGAACACGCGAGGCGTGTTCGGCTACCTGTTCCTGCCCGTCGTCATGTGGCGCTGTCAGAGATTTTCTACAGGAATTACCGAATGAACGACCTGTCGGGAGATCGCAACTAGTCCACTGATGTTTCTGCGAATTCCCGCAAAACCGAAGTCGCGAATGCGCCCCGGCCCAGCGTGAAAGTCAGGGTCACCGCACTGTCTGATATGCGCGTGTCCAGGCTATTGACCTTCAGGCGAAGACTTCGCGTTCCCCTGTCGACGCGCGCCTTGCAGAGCGCAGCAAGCCAGGCTTCGGGACCGGCTTCGGACCCGTCACCGAGGAGTTCACCGGCGGGATGAATGTCCATTGCTTCGCAACGCTGTAACAACTCTTCGTCGACTTCATCAACATCAAATACACTGCCGGTGCCGTCGAGATTCGCCTTGTCGCCTGGCTGAAGCCGGTTCCAGGTTCCCTCCTGGACTCGCACGGCCAGCGCCTCGTTAAACACGAAGGACCGAATTGAAGAAATAGCAATGCTGCGTTTATGGCGCGGCAGACGTTTTCCCTTCGCCCAGACATCTGCAAGCTCGAGATTCGACCCCGCGCGACCAAAGCGCTGTTCGCCGAAGTAGTTCGGTACGCCCTGCTCGCGAATCACCTGTATCCGTTGCTCAATATCCGCCGCGCATTTTGCGAAATCATCGCCGCGCAAAACAATTTCGAACGCGTTGCTCTTGTGAGCTCCCCTGCGCAACTTCTTGGTGTGGCGCCGGACATCGAGCAGGTTGACGCCGTCGACATCGAGTTCACCCCAGTCAGGAGAATTCCAGCGCGGCACGCTGAACCACTGCCGCGTGACGGCGTGGCGATCCTTAAGCCCGGCGTAACCGATATCCCTGGCCGGCACATCGGCAAAGCGCGCGAGTTGCCGCGCCAGCCACTCGGTGTTCGTGCCCGTCTTCTCGATCCAGAGGTAGTCGTGCTCTCCGTCTCCCGTGAATTCGAAGCAGAGCTCCTCGGTGACCTGGAAATCTTCGGGACTCGTTCGTATGCGCGCGGCAAACAGCGGAGCACCGTGTGCACGGGCCCAGTCCGGGAGTGACATTTGAAATTCCTAGTTCGCGGTGCTGGCCGTACTGGCAATAGGCACAACCTGGTAAAAGGTCTCTGCTTTGCCGATCATGCCGAGGTCGGTACGAGCGCGCTCTTCAGCAGCGTCGCGACCCTGCTTGAGATTGATCACTTCGGCATCGAGCGCCGCATTACGATCGCGCAGCGCGGCGTTGAGCTCGCGCTGGTCCGCAACCGCATCGCGTAATTTGAGAGTCTTGCGATAGCCGTCGTCGGAAAACCAGAGTTCGGCCTGCAGACCGAGCCCGGCAATCGCCAATAACGCCAGTAACCAGCGTGAACCGTTCAAGCTGTACCCCAATTTCGACGCCCGTTTGCGCTATCCGACCTTTACGGAAAACGCATCGCGCGCCGCATACCCTGCTTCTTCGCCCAATTCCTCTTCGATGCGCAGCAGCTGGTTGTACTTGGCGATTCGATCCGACCGGGACAGGGAGCCGGTCTTGATCTGCGTCGCCTGGGTGCCAACCGCGATATCTGCAATCGTTGCATCCGACGTTTCGCCGGATCGATGCGAGATTACCGCGGAGTAACCCGCTTCATCTGCCATAGTAATGGCATCAAGAGTTTCGCTTAAGGTACCGATTTGGTTGGGTTTTATCAATAT
>JAACFG010000053.1 GCA_009937605.1 Gammaproteobacteria bacterium
CAAGGCACATATTGACTCTGGTGATGCTGAAGAGCTGCGCCTGGAGTTCCGTCGGATCGACCTCGAAGACGGCCCGTGCGTGCAGATTCGGATAGCACCGCAACTCAAGGTGGCCGAAGAACCAACCAAGTTGGTTCACGATGCTCTCAAACGCGATCCGACTATGCTGTTCTTCCATCGCGCACAGTTTCTCGAACGCATCGAGAAACGA
Source organism: Gammaproteobacteria bacterium (assembly GCA_009937605.1). Lineage (GTDB taxonomy): Bacteria > Pseudomonadota > Gammaproteobacteria > Steroidobacterales > Woeseiaceae > UBA1847. Next base: position 212 of record JAACFG010000053.1, read on the forward strand.
CTCCGGCGCAAGCCCGCGCAGGGTACCCACTGTCTCGTGTATATCAGGCCGGACAATTTCGGTGAAATTCGCGACAAGGTCGGCATCATCAAGTCTGAAGAAATACTCGCCCAGTTTGCGGAAGTCGTGCGCAAACGCATGCATCCACGGGACGTCGCCGGACGCTTCGAGGGCACGTCAATCATGGTGCTGCTCGAACGTGGCAGTGCGAACGACGCCCAGGTCTGGGGCAAACAACTTATTGACCACCTCAAGAGCGTCACGTTTGAAGTCGGCGATATTTCGACTCAAATGACATGTACCGTTGGTGCCTGCGGTGTTAGTGAGGTGTTCAGCGGTCTCGAGGAATTTGTTGCTGCCACCGTTAATGCATACAAGCTGGGCAAAGCGGCGGGAGGCAGTACGTCTTTCCTCGACGAGAGCGCTGACGAGGACACCAAGCAACGCGAATTTGACGCGATCTGGGTCAAGCACCTGAAAGCCGCGCTTATGGAGGACCGTTTCCGCCTCGCGCAGCTGCCGATCGCCGGCCTGCGAAGCGACTCGATTCAGATGTTCGACCTGCTGGTACGCATGATCGATGAGCAGGGCAATTCGGTCCTGCCATCCGAGTTCATTCCGGCGGCACAACGCAATAACATGATGAAAAACATCGACCGTTGGATGTTGACGGCGGCTGTGGACTTCTGCAGCAGGAATGACGCGGATCGTGTGTTTGTGCGCTTGTCGAGGCAGTCCATTACAGACGCGACTACACCTGAGTGGATGCGACAGAAATTCGATGAAGATGGCTTCGACTGCTCGCGCCTCGTCGTCCAGATACCTGAGCGTGATGCGGCCAAACACATCAAGCAGACGAAAGCGCTCGTTAAGCAAACGCGGAAACTCGGTATCGGCTTCGCCATCGAGCACTACGGCGTCGACCAGGAACGCTTCCAGATTCTCGATCTTCTCAAACCTGACTACATCAAGATCGACGGCGAGCTCATGCACACTTTGATGACGGACGAGGCCATGCAGTCCGCCGTCAGCAAGATTGTCAGGGCTGCGCAGAAACGCAACATCAAGACTATTGCGGAGCGAGTTGAGAACGCGAACTCGATGGCCGTGCTGTTTCAGTTGGGCCTCGATTTCATGCAGGGACATTATGTTCATGAGCCCGAGGTCGTACTCCAGGACACGAGCAGCGGCGTGACCAATACGCTTGACGAACTCACGGCGGCTCACGGCCGCTAGCCACCGGGAAAGTGTGACGCCTGTCACACTCTGTTTGCGGAACCATCCGCTAACGGGATACTCACCCCAAAAACTAGAATAGCTTCGTAGCTACAAATACGCGTCAATGCCAGTCTGCGTATTGCAAGGACACGGGGTGCCATTCAGTGAAGAAAGCAGCTAGGAAATCTCATGCCAGGGACGGCGCAATGACCCGTACCCTATTGCCTCTCGTCGCTATCGGCGGAGGCCTCGCAGTAACACCGGCCGTCGCGCTTGAACTGGGTGAACTGACGGTTCAATCCAGCCTGGGCCAACCACTTCGCGCGAGTATTGCCTACGCTCTGGCACCCAACGAAATGCTCAGCAGCACATGCGTGTCCATCGGTGGTGGCCGTTCCACGAGCGGGCTACCCGGAATCGGAAATAGCAGCGTCAGCATCACCGAGCGCGCCATCCTGATCACCGGTGAATCCGTAGTCCGTGAGCCGATGCTCGGCACGCGCGTGACAATCAATTGCGCCTACACTCCGAATCTGAGCCGTGAGTACATGCTCTTTGTAGATCCGGCGAGCCCGGCGCAAGCCAGCCAGGCCGCGCAAGCGAGTCAGATAGATAGTCCGGCCACCACGGCTACCGCTCCTCTGGCAACAACGGCACCGGTGGCTCGTCGCGTTGCGCGCCCTGCGATCGACCAAACGCCGATCGAACAGTCATCACGTGTCCAGGTCCAGCCCGGTGAAAGCCTGAGCGAAATTGCCACTCGCATACGCAATCGTCCGATCGGCCTCTGGCCGGCCGTCAACGCTATTTTCGCTGCAAACCCCGACGCGTTCATCGATAACGACCCGAACAAGCTCAAGGCGGGCAGCTGGTTGACGATTCCGGATTTCAATGGAGTCGCGGCCACAACCCCGGCGGTTACAGCACCGACCCGAACCACCAGCGAAAGCGCAAGCGAAAACGCAGTGAACACCGTGGCCGGTGGTGTGTATGAACCCCCTGTGCTTGCTGACATCGCGGAGCCTGTGATCGAAACGGCCGCGGCAGCCGAGTCGACAACCGAGCTACGTCCGAATGATGTGGCTCCTGACAGTGCGAATGCGTACGTTGAACCGACCGCGGCACCAACCGCTGTACCAACCGCCGCGCCAACCGAAACGGTCGTCATTCCTGACACGCAGCTGCCGGGCCCCGAAACCGCATCGACTTCGCCTAACGTGGCAACCGCGATTGTCAGCACAGGAACACGCAGTGAGTCGACATCCTTGTATACATGGCTGATTGGCGGCGGTCTCGCATTGATCGCGGCACTGATCCTGTTCGGTCGCCGCGTCCGAAGTCGTTTCGATTCGGCTCCGATACCTGCGGCGGAAAATGCAACATTCGCACAGGATGACGCGGACACCGTCGAGGACGTCCAGGACGTCTATGAGATCGACGACGATTCACCCACCGAGGAGAACCTGGCACTCGATGCGGACCTGGTTCTCGGCACTGGCCTCACAGAAGGCACAGATATGGACGTCGGCCAGGACTTCGGCTTCGCGTCGACAACAGCCCTCGACGTTGAACTGCCGTTCGAACCGGAAGAGCCCATTGCCGAGCACGAAACAGATGTCCTTCCGGCGCCAACTGTCGAAAGAATTGAGTCTATTCTCGAAAGCGAGGTCCTACCGGAGGATGACGACTACGACATGTCAGTCATTATCGACGCGACCCAAATGCCGCAACCTGAAGATGTCACGGAACGTGACCTGTTGGCTGTTCCGGTTGGCTCGGCCGACGAAACACTGATCAGCGACAATTACACGATCAGCAAGGAAGTCGACTACGACATTCTCGAGCAGGACTACGAGGACGAGATGACGGCGACACAAGCGCTCAACGAGGAAATCTCTCGTGCTGCAGCTGAGCTCTCCAACAACCTCGACGAAACGGTCAACGACGACGAGACTTCCGCTATGCCGCTTGCCACGGTGACTGAACTGGATGCGACATCACAGCTGCCCGTGCAAGAAGAAAAAACAGCCGAGATGAAACAACCGGTTGACCCGAACGACACCGCTGCGCTCACCGTCAACCTTTCCTCTGACGACGAAACGGCCGAGATGCCCGTAGCGAACGACGATGACACGGCTGAGATGGATATCTCGGGCGGCAGGGTCGATACGAGTAAAGGGTAGCGCGTCACCAAGCTCGCAATAGCGGGCGAGATCAAGCCTGTTGGGACATCCGAATTCGACTAAGCAAGCTTAGCTACTCTACACCAACCAGTCGTTCCACTTTTCGCCAACCCTGTGGCAACAGGGACCCACGGAGCGCGCGATCGCCGTAGTAGTCGTCAAGATCATTCCACTTGATCGTCATCTTGCGAGTTCCGGAGTAGACCTCGAGGTGCCCGTCTTCTGGCACAACGGCAGCTGCGACCATTTTTTCGTCGCCGCTCTTGTACTTCGGACCCGGAATGTTGATCAGCTTGTTGCCTTTGCCCTTGGCCAACTCGGGCAGTTCTTCCATTTCAAACAACAACAACCGTCCTATTGAACTGACCGCGGCGATCAGGCACTCCTTGTCCCGTGGCACCGGCGCCGGAACGACGGCCTTGCCACCGGCGGGCACTCGAAGTATCGACTTGCCTGCCTTGTTGCGCGACACCAGGTCAGTGAGCTTCGCTACGAAGCCATACCCGGCATCGCTCGCGAGCAGGTATTTCTGCTCGTTATCGCCGATCATAGCGCCACAGAATCCAGCACCATCGGGCGGCTTGAATCGACTTGAAAGTGGTTCGCCCTGCCCTCGCGCCGACGGCAACGTTCCAGCCATCACGCTGTAAACCCGGCCTGTGCTGTCGATAAACATCGCCAGCTGGTTACTGCGACCCTGCGCCGCCGCCAGGTACGTGTCACCCGAGCGATAATTCAGCGTCGCGGGGTCGATCTCGTGACCCTTTGCGGCGCGCGCGTAGCCCGCTTGCGACAAGACGACGGTTACGGGCTCACTCGCCACGAGCTGGGTCTCGTCCATTGCCTGGGCAGCGTCGCGCTCGACGATGACAGTGCGTCGGTCATCGCCGTAGGCTTCAGCATCCTCGAGGATCTCTTTCTTGATGAGTGTCTTCAGACGGGCGGCACTATTCAGCGTCTTCTCGAGCAGGTTGCGCTCTTCCTGCAGCTCCTCCTGCTCCCCTTTGATCTTGAATTCCTCGAGCTTGGCAAGATTGCGCAGACGCAGGTTTAGAATCGCTTCAGCCTGGATGTCCGACAGTTTGAAGCGCTTCATCAGCACTGGCTTGGGTTCGTCTTCCTCGCGGATGATCGCAATAACCTCGTCGATACTGAGATAGGCAACCAGCAAGCCGTCGAGGATGTGCAGGCGGTCGTTCACGATCTGCAGTCGATGGCCGAGACGATTCTTAACCGTCTCCTTGCGGAACTTGAGCCACTCCTTGAGCATCTCGAGGAGACCAAACATGCGTGGCCGGCCGTCGAGGCCGATAATATTCATGTTCACGCGCAGCGTGCGCTCAAGGGAGGTTGTCGAGAAAAGATGCGACATGAGTCGCTCCACATCCACACCGCGCTTCTTGCTGATCACGAGGCGCGTTGGATCTTCGTGGTCTGACTCGTCGCGAAGATCATCAACCTGCGGCAGCTTCTTGGCGCGCATCTGCGCCGCGATCTGCTCCTGAATTTTGGCGCCCGATATCTGGTGCGGCAGCGACGTCACAACAATATCGGTGCCTTCCATCTTGTACGCGGCCCGCAGACGAAGCGTGCCGCTGCCGGTCGCATACATCTCCTTGATCTCTTCGGCGGAAGACACGAGTTCGCCCCCGGTCGGAAAATCCGGACCCTTCACGTGCTTCATCAGCTGCGCGACCGTCGCTTTCGGGTTGTCGATCAGGTGGACGAGTGCACTGGCGACTTCATTGAGGTTGTGCGGCGGTACGTCGGTCGACATCCCGACGGCGATACCTGTCGTGCCGTTTAGCAGCAGATTCGGCAAGCGCGCGGGAAGTACGACCGGCTCCTTGAGCGTGCCGTCGAAATTCGGTGTCCAGTCCACGGTGCCCTGCCCAAGTTCCTGCAACAGGCTCTTGGCGTACGGCGCCAGTCGTGATTCCGTATAGCGCATCGCGGCGAAGGATTTCGGATCGTCTGTCGAACCCCAGTTACCCTGCCCGATGACAATCGGGTAGCGGTACGAGAATGGCTGCGCCATCAACACCATGGCTTCATAGCAGGCCGAATCGCCGTGCGGATGAAACTTGCCGATAACGTCGCCGACGGTACGGGCCGATTTCTTCGGTTTGGATGACGCAGACAGGCCGAGCTCGCTCATCGCGTAGATGATCCGACGCTGCACCGGCTTCAGGCCGTCGCCGATCTGCGGTAGCGCGCGATCGAGAATGACGTACATCGAGTAATCGAGGTACGCACGTTCCGTGTAGTCCTTGAGTGGCTGTTGCTCGACGCCCTCAAGGTTGAGGCTATTTTGTAAGCTTGTCATATCTCTGCCAGGTTGCCCTTGGTTTCGAGCCAGCTCCTGCGATCTTTCGAGCGCTTCTTCGCCAGCAGCATGTCCATGAGTTGATCGGTCTTGTCGCGCCCGCTGATTGTGAGTTGTACCAGGCGGCGCGTATCGCGGTTCATCGTCGTCTCACGCAACTGCTCAGGGTCCATTTCGCCAAGACCCTTGAAGCGCGTGACGGTGACCTTGCCTTTCTTTTTCTCCGCTTCAATGCGGTCAAGAATGCCCTTGCGCTCGCCTTCGTCCAGTGCGTAGAAAACTTCCTTGCCGACGTCGACGCGATATAACGGCGGCATCGCGACATACACGTGACCTGCGAGAATCAATTCGCGGAAATGACGCAGGAACAAGGCACATAACAACGTAGCGATGTGCAGGCCGTCGGAATCTGCATCGGCGAGGATGCAGATCTTGTGGTAGCGCAAACCGCTCATATCATCGCTACCCGGGTCGACGCCCAGCGCAACAGATATGTCATGCACTTCGGCGGATGCCAGGATTTCGGCCGTGTCGACTTCCCACGTGTTCAGGATCTTGCCACGCAGCGGCATGATCGCCTGCGTAATACGGTCGCGCGCCTGCTTGGCGGAACCGCCGGCGGAATCGCCCTCAACAAGGAACAATTCACAGAGTTCGGGCTCCTGAGAAGTACAGTCGGCAAGCTTGCCCGGCAGCGCCGGCCCGGACACGATTTTCTTGCGAACAACCTTTTTCGCGGACTTCAGGCGCTTCTGCGCCTTGGTGATCGCGAGCTGCGCAATCAGGTCGCCCGTCTCCGGATGTTGGTTCAGCCACAGCGAGAAGTTGTCCTTGATCACGCCGGCAACGAATGCAGCCGACTCGCGCGACGACAGCCTTTCCTTGGTCTGCCCGGAGAACTGCGGGTCTTCCAGCTTTGTACTGAGCACGAAACTAAGCCCGTCCCAAACGTCTTCAGGTGCAATCGCAACTCCACGAGGCAACAGGTTCCTGAAATCGCAGAACTCACGCAGGGAATTGGTGAGCCCGGTCCGCAGGCCGTTCACGTGAGTACCTCCCTGTGGTGTCGGGATCAGGTTGACGTAGCTCTCGGTGACTGACGGGCCGCCATCAGTCGTCCAGACCAGCGCCCAGTCGACGGCTTCGTTGTTTCCGGACAGGCTTCCGGAGAACGGCTCCGCAGGCAAAGTCTCGCCGCTGCCAATTTCTTCGAGCAGGTACTGCTCGAGCCCGCCTTCGTACTGCCACTCGAACTTCTCCTTGGGCTTTTCGACCTTGAGGCTGACTTTCAGTCCGGGGCACAGGACCGCCTTGGCCTTGAGTGCGTGCTTGAGGCTCTTGACGGAAATTTTGGTCGTATCGAAGTACTGTTCGTCGGGCCAAAAGCGAATGGTCGTTCCCGTGTTCGCCTTGCCAACCTTGCCGACAACCTCGAGCTTGCCGCGTTTCTTGCCGCCGGCGAAGCTCATGTTGTATTCCTTCCCGCCGCGACGAATCCATACTTCCAGGTTCTTCGACAATGCGTTGACCACGGAAACGCCGACGCCATGCAGTCCGCCCGAGTATTGGTAATTCTCACTTGAGAATTTGCCGCCCGCATGCAGGCGCGTCAGGATCAGTTCAACGCCCGGGATTTTCTCCTTGGGGTGCTTGTCGACGGGCATGCCGCGACCGTCGTCGTTGACCTCGACGGAGCCGTCCTTGTAGATCGTGACCTCAATCCTCTTGCAGTGGCCTGCAAGTGCTTCGTCGACGGAATTATCGACAACCTCGTGCGCCAGGTGATTCGGGCGGGAGGTATCGGTGTACATGCCCGGTCGGCGCCGGACAGGTTCGAGTCCACTGAGGACTTCAATGTCCGCAGCATCGTATCGCTTAGTCATTCAATCCTTTAGCCAGAGTACGGATTGCCAGAAAAGTGCCCGGCAGAACTATATCTCTAATCCAGATCGTTGACGAGTGATTCGCGGATGTTATCGGGAACCGGGCTGATCTCTACCCGGTAGTTTTCGTGATCGATGCCGGCAATAAGCGCGGCACCGCCTCTGAGGGCCGCTACCTGCTCCGGCGGCAGTTCGAAGCGCAGGAAGTGCACGGCCGAGGTCTTTTCCTCGGTATCACGTTCAAGATCCTCGTCGGCAATCGGGTGAACGCGGTCGAAGTCAGCGACCTGCATGTACACCCGATCCTCGATGCCTACCAGCTGCGAGAGCATCTGCTGGCGCTCCTCGACATCCGGAAACTCGATCATGAAGGTTGCCTTCCAGTTACTGCCATCCGGAATCAGCGGATTGTAGGCATTGAGCTCTTCGTTGATTCCCTCGGCCTCAAAGATGCGCTCGATACGCAGCATTTCCTGGACCTGGTATTGCATCGTCATGCGATCCTCGAAATACAAGGCAGCATTCGTGCCGAGCAATAGCCGGCGGTCCTTCTTGTGTTCCATGACCTTCTGGCGGAACTCAGGGCGCAGATCTGCATACTGCTCGAGGCTGTACAGGTCTTCTCGTGTAAGTTTTTGCATCTGTCAGATTCCGTAGGCCTTGCGCAGCAGGCTCATGGGGTTGTTAGCGGAATGATCGTCGAGGTCCTGCACGATTTGTTCGGCTGCCATCGGGCAGTCGCTCGTGAAGTAGTCAGCCTCGCTCTTTTTCAGCTTGTTGACGACTGGCCGGGCGATCTTCTTCGACGTGTCGTGGAATTCCTTCTTGACGGCGTAGGTGCCATCATGGCCGGAGCATCGTTCAATGACTTCGACCGTTGTATCGGGGACCAGCTGCAGTGCATCCCGGGTCTTGAGTCCGATATTCTGAACACGAAGATGACACGGAACCTGGTATGTCACTTTGCCAAGCGACGCCTTGAACTCTGTTTTCAGCACGCCGTCTTTGTGGCGTGACAGCAGGTATTCGAACGGGTCGTACATCGCATCGCGGACCTTGATGACGTCCGGGTCATCCGGGAACATCAGTGGCAGTTCCTGCTTGAACATCAGGGTGCACGATGGAATTGGCGTCACGATATCCCAGCCCGCATCAACCATGGCCGCAAGAATCGGGATATTCGTATCCTTGGCTTTCGCGACGGCCTCGAGATCGCCCAGCTCCAGCTTGGGCATGCCACAGCAGACTTCTTTTTCTGCCAACGCCATTGCGATGCCATTGTGCTCGAACACCGCTACAAGGTCTTCGTCGATCGCCGGGTGATTGCGATTGCCATAGCAGGTCGTGTACAGAACGACCTTGCCGCGCGTTGATTCAGTCGGCTGCGCGTCCACATCACCGACATGCTCGAGTCGGGCGAGACGCTTTCTCGCCGTCCTGGAGTGATACGGTGGCACCGGTGCGTCTTTGTGTACTCCAAGGGTACCCTGCAGAAGCTTGCGACCGGTCTTGCTGCGATTCACAGCATTGACCGCATTGACGACGACAGGAATGCCAGCAAGCTTTCCAACCTTGTCGGTCGCACTAAGTATCTTGTCTCGAACAGGTGCACCTTCTTTTTTGAAGCGTGCCGCTTTGGCACGCAGCATCAGGTGCGGAAAATCAACATTCCACTCGTGCGGCGGCACGTAGGGGCACTTGGTCATGTAGCACATGTCACAGAGGTAACAGTGGTCTACCACCTGCCAGTAGTCGTCCTTGGCAACGCCATCGACCTCCATCGTGTCCGACTCGTCGATAAGATCGAACAGGAGAGGAAACGAGTTACAAAGGTTGAAACAGCGCCGACAGCCGTGACAAATGTCGTACACGCGTTCGAGTTCTTCGAACAGGGACTTGTCGTCGTAGAATTCGTCCGATTGCCAGTCAAGCGGGTGGCGTGTCGGAGCCTCGAGGCTACCCTCGCGTCGTGAATCACTCATAGGAGTGGAAGCCGGGCCTTGCGGCCCGGCTCTCCGGATGGATTAGTCGTCCAGCGAATCCAGGGCTTTCTGGAAACGATTGGCATGAGAGCGCTCGGCCTTCGCCAGCGTCTCGAACCAGTCGGCAATTTCGTCATGATCTTCATCACGAGCAGTCTTTGCCATGCCCGGGTACATATCGGTGTATTCGTGCGTCTCGCCGGCAATGGATGCTGCCAGGTTCAATGCGGTTGAGCCGATCGGCAAACCCGTCGCAGGATCGCCTGTCTCTTCGAGGTACTCAAGGTGCCCGTGGGCGTGGCCCGTCTCACCTTCAGCGGTGGAGCGGAAAACGGCCGCTACGTCGTTATAGCCCTCTACGTCGGCTTTCGCCGCGAAGTACAGGTAACGGCGATTCGCCTGGGATTCACCGGCAAATGCGTCTTTGAGATTTTGTTCGGTCTTGCTGCCTTTCAGGGACATTTTTTTTCCTCTCGAATTAGAATCAGTCCAACAACCCATTACTGTATTGTCCGCCTCAATATCTGTCAATTGTGGCTCGCCGCAGGGCATTGACGGCAATTGGCGGGCGCTGTAGCGTGGCCTCGCAATCAAGATGGATAAAATGCATGAGCTCGAAGAAGACGATCAACCTGGAAAAATCACTCGCCGACCTGGAAGAACTTGTTGAAGAACTTGAGTCCGGTGACTTGCCGCTCGAAAAGGCCATGAAGAAGTTCGAGGAAGGCATTAAGCTCACGCGCGGTTGCCAGACGGCTCTTAAGGAGGCCGAACAGAAAGTTGAGATTCTCCTGAAGAGCGCCGGCGGTGAGGATCTGGAAGACTTTGAGGTCGAGGACTAGACCTTCGCCGCTAGCGGTTTTCGGCGGAAATCCAGTTCATAACCGTCTCTTCCAGCACTGCGATCGGCAGCGAACCGTTCCCAACAACGATGTCGTGAAACCGCCTGATGTCGAACGAGGCACCGAGCTCGGCTTCCGCTTTCGCTCGAAGTTCGCGAATCTTCAGTTCGCCGATCTTGTAGGACAGCGCCTGGGCAGGCCAGGTGATGTAGCGGTCAATCTCACTGTTGACATCATTGGCACTAGCCGCCGTGTTCGCCAGCATGAAATCTACAGCCTGCTGGCGCGACCACCCGAACGCATGCATGCCGGTATCGACAATCAGTCGGCACGCGCGCCAGGCTTCGTAGGTTAGTCGACCAAAATCGTTGTACGGATCGGTGTAGAACCCCATTTCCTTACCCAGACGCTCGGAATAGAGCCCCCAGCCTTCACCAAATGCAGAGTGGTACAGGCCTCGCCGAAACTCCGGCATGTCCAGCTCCTGGGCGAGCGTTGATTGCAGGTGATGACCGGGAACGCCCTCATGCAGCGATAGCGCTTCAAGCGTGTACAGCGGCACACTCGTCAGGTCACCGGTCGTAACGAAATAGGTGCCCGAATCCGTCCCATCGCCCGATGGCGGCATGTAATAGGCGCCACGATTCTCGTTGCCGGCAATCTTGTACGTCGCGCGAGGCAACAGCGTGAAAAATCGAGGTAGTTCGCCTTCAGCAGCCTTGCTGATAAATGCGGCGCGGCCCAGGAGCTCTTCGTCCGTTTTGGCGAAAAACCGCGGGTCTTCGCGGAGATAGTTGATAAAGGCCTTGAGATCGCCGTCGAATTCAACCGCGTCAATAATTTCCTGCATCTCGGCATGGATTCGACTCAGCTCCGAAACCCCGAGTTCATGAATCTCCTCCGCCGTCATGTCGGTCGTCGTGAAATACCGGATCAGGTACTGATAGTAGTCATCGCCACCAGGGAGCGACGATATCGCCACGTCGGTTCGACAAGCCGGCAGGTACTCGTTGACGAAGACGTCCAGCAGTTCTTCGTAGCCCGGCACAATCACTGCGTTGATCAGGTCGATTCCTTTGCCCGAGTACTCCGCTCGCTGGTCGTCGTTGACGTTGCCGGGAAAACGGGTGAACGGCACGTAGAGCAGGCTTTGCGTCGCGTCGCCAACGATATGTTCCTCGATGGTCGAGGCATAGCCGGAAATGCTTTCGCAATAGTGCGTGTAGCCTGCCTGAATAGCAGCACGCAATAACCCGATGTATTCGCGATTGTACCGGGTGAAGTCAGCCAGGCTCACCAGGTAGTCGTCGTAGTCACTGCTCGACAAAAACGACATGTTTGACGGTGCTTCGGCGAAGTACGTGTGATATCCAAACATGCTGGTAATTGGGAAAAGATGATCGCGTTGTGAGTAGCTCTCCCGTTCCGTTTCGCGTTCGTATTTGAAAATGCGATACGACAGCTGATCGTCGGCGCCAAGATCATCAACATTAATGCCGGCAAGCTTGTCTAGTACAGTCTCGTTGAATTGCTGGCGCCTGGCCCGGGCTTCGGGCGTATGTTCAGAGAGTTCGCCATCCATTCGCCAGGCGTCGGGATCTGTGCGAAAGAATACCTTTTCCGCACTTGCGGCAGCCCAGTGTTCATCAAGCAATGCGTGAAATGCCGTCTCGGCGTCCGCTCCATCGTCAGTAGCAGATGGCGAACAGGCGACCGTTACGAGCGCGAAACAGGTAGCCACCATAATCTTGCAACAGCGCATACGAACCTCCGAAGTTTGTAGCCAATCAAGGGCTACCGCCAAGCGGATCCCACGATCAGGTAGACATACGTATCTTCGGGACCTTTGGCGACGTCGAGACCAAGTCGCAAGCCTAGCCTCCGGGCCATCAAGTAGCGAAAGCCCACACCGTACGCCGAGTGCGATTCAGATGACGACAAATCGGACACACTGTCACCCGTACGGCCAGAACCAACAAAACCGAGCAGAGACCATCTTCGAGTTAAGTCAACACCTCCACGGATTTCGGCGGTTGCCGCGGTCGGTCCCTGGTAGCGCATCGCGGGAATTCCCTCGAGTTCTACGAAAGGCTCCAGGTAGAAAGGCACATCGCCGCTCGTCGTTGACCCGTCCAGTCGCCAACTGAAGAAGTACTTGTCACCAAACTCGAAGAACTGTCGGGCCTTCCACGAGAGCTGCTCATAATCGAAGTCGCTACCGATCGCTTCGCGACTGACGGACCCATCGAACTCCAGTTGGAGACCGCTACGCGGACTGAGTTTGAAATCGAGATTCTCATAAATGGTGACCAGCGACAGGGTCACAACGGAGTTCTCCACGGTCGGCAAGTCGACCGGCAGGCCCAGGTCGAAAGAGACGTCGCTATTCAGGATCCGCAAATCAGGTCCCATGTACCATCGACTATCGCCAATCCGCACCAGGAATTTTTGGTCCAACATCGCGCCCTCGACGTTAAACCGGAGACCGGTGTTCTCGGTTGGCCCCCCATCGCTTCCGTACCAGTCCAGATTGATATTCGCGTATCCGCCCATCACTTCATAGCGATAGCGGTCTTTCGACCAATTACGAAGATGACCACCGCCGACGAACCACGATTCGTTGCCGGTGTAGGCGGCCGCAACAGCCGAGATATTCGGCAATATCATGTTCTTGTTGCCGGGCTGCATCTGGTCGGCCTTCGGTTTGTGGAAGAAGGCACCTGCAAGTCCAAGGCCATTGTCGACAGCCGGTTCCGTGATAATCAGCGGTACCGGCAGGAAACCGACCAGGTTATCGAGAAGGTACTGGCTGATGTCGAATTTGCCATCTTCGGGGTCCTTCATCTGCGCCAGAAAGCCCTTCTTCTCAGGCACCGTTTCGTCCGCAGCTTGCACGGACTCAGCCTCCGGCGCGGATTCGACCTCCTGCGCCATGAGCGTGGTTGCTAAGAGAACCGATAGAATCCAGACCGCACAGAATTGACTTCCTCGTGCCGTCACCAACCTACTCCTGCATCAGTGCCTTAAGCGCTACGACCGTAGACTCAACGCCCTTGGTCACCGAGGGTTCCGGAGAGATCTTGAACAGCGGTGAGTGATGGCTCGGCACGGGTTCTCCACCGGCGGCTTCAATATCAAAAGCTTCCTGTGGCGTTCCGCCCATGGACCAGTAGACGCTCGAGATTTCCGGGTCCATCGTAAAGAATGGAAAGTCCTCTGCGCCCATGCCCTTGGTCGGGATATCGACAACCGCCTCGTCGCCCATACTTTCAATCCATGCGGACCGCAGCCGACGAACCAGTGCAGCATCGTTCACGACAGGCGGTACGCTTTCGTTGGAGATGATGACCTCTGGAAGTTTGTCCTCAGGCAGACCCGCTACCCGCCCCATATTGACGGCTATGCGCTCAATGCCTTCAAGCAGGATGCGGCGCGTTTCCGGGCTCGTATTGCGAACGGTCAACTGCAAATGCGCTCGATCCGAAATGATGTTGTGCTTGGTGCCTGAATGGAATGAGCCAACTGTAACGACGCCCGGGTCGCGCGGGGACAGTTCGCGAGCGACGAGCGTCTGCAGCGCAAGCACGATCTGGCTGCCGAGAACGATCGGGTCCTTGCCACGATGCGGGCTTGCTCCATGCGCGCCAACTCCGTGAACAATGATATCGACGGTGTCCGCACCCGCGTACGGGCTCCCTTCCTGCACGTTGATTATTCCTGCAACACCCGACGAAGACACGTGGAATGCCAGCGCGTAGTCCGGTTTACCGAAGCGCTCCCAGATATCGTCGTCGCGCATCGCGCGAGCGCCCAGTACCCGCTCCTCGGCTGGCTGCACCAGGAGCATCAACGTACCGGTCCACTCATCCCTGTTTGCCGCCATATGGCGAGCCGTACCGACGAGGCTCGTAATATGCACGTCATGGCCACAGGCATGCATGGTGAATACTTCGTTACCCGTAATCGGATCAATCTGCTTCGCGCGCGAGGCGTTCTCCAGGCCGGACTTTTCCTCGACGGGCAAACCATCCATATCGGCACGCATCATGACGAGCGGCCCGGCACCGTTTTCGAGCATGGCCACCACACCCGTTCCGCCGACACCTTCCGTCACGTCGAAGCCCGCGAGGCTCAGTTCCATGGCCATGCGACGAGCGGTTTCATGCTCAATCGTCGAGAGTTCCGGATTGCGATGAAAATGGTCAAAAAGGTCGCCGAGGTGTTCGGTGTAGTCCTTGCTGACCGCATCCGAGAGCTCGCTCGCAAATGCGGGCAATGAGAACAGAACTGCCAGCAGGCAGAAAACACGTTTGATCATGGAGAACCCCAATTTTCGATGGACGTGGAGTGTAACCGGAAATCAGCCCCCGAAACTACGGATAGAGAGGTGCAGCGCGAAATCCGGAGTCGCGCCGGCCGCGACGTCCTCGACGATTGCTAGCCGCAGCAATGTGCGCTCGAAGCGGTAGTCCCCGCCAATGGCGAACTGAATCGTGCTGCCGCCGATCTCGTCGATATCAATGTCGAAGTATGACCCTTGCAATGAAAACTGGGTTGCGAGGGACAGCCGCTCCGTTACGTGCCAGCGCAGCGCGACACCGCCATAGGGCACCGTGCTTTCCTGGAAATCCGGTAGTACGTCGCCATCTCCCAGCGCTAACACACCCAGGAACCCCGAGTAATCGAAGGCGCGATCGAAAAGCATCGTTGTGCTGCCGGCATAGAGGCCAAGTGAGACGTCCGTTGCCCCGCTTCCGGTCAGCTTGTCGGGGTCCCCGGTTGGCAACTTGATGCTCGCCCGGAAGGTCACACTCTCCATGGCGTACGCGGCTGACAACTGAACGTCTCCTATCCCCGACTGCGGGACAAGCAGTTCGTATCGAGTTATGCCATCCAGCGCATAGCTGTGTTGAATCTGGTCGTTCGGGCCCTCGCGCATCGAGTTGGAAAGACCAACGAGGTTATGCCAGTCCTTGATCAGACCATCGAGCGAGCCACCTGAGTGACTGACATACGGCACGTCGATGCCGAATTCCATGCGGTCAAACGCACGACGCCTCAGCGACAATGAGAGCGTCTGCATTTCACCATCGATCACGAGGTCTCCCCCGGCCCGCTCGGCATCATCTGCGTCATTCGCGATGTCGTAGCTGATCGCGAAGTCGATCTTGTCCGGACGAACGAGTTCATCCGTCTGGAATTTCGGCAGACCGAACACCTGCAGGAAAGGGTTGTGATTGCGCAGCGGGAAGGCATCGACGACAGGATCGTCGGCAAGTGCCTCCCAGGGGAAGCACATCAGGAAAACGATGAAAAAGATAATCCGGCGCATGAGCGAATTCTGCGTGAAAGATTCGTGACAACCATACCTAATTTTACGCAGGTCGTTCCAGGATGCCGGAATTGAACGCGCGGCTATTCGGATCAGGTGTTGGCGCCGCCGCTGCCCTGCAGGCGATTGATCAGCGAGCGCAGGAACACCTTGTTGAAGCGTAGCTGACAGGCCGAGGAGACCTGTTCCATCAGCGTCGAGCTCACGCGCAGAATCGTGACCTGGCCTTCTGCCCGAATGGACGCCTGGCGCTTCGCGCCTCGCACGTAACTGGTCTCACCGAAGCACTCACCGTTGTTCAGCGTTCCAACATCATGACCATTCGCCTGCACTTTTACGGAGCCGGCCACGATAATGTAGAAGCGATCATCGACTTCGCCCTCACGGACGATATCTTCGCCATCCTTGTACTCGTGCCAGTCCGAGGCACGGAGTACCTCCCAGATCTCGGCGTGCGAGAACTCGTGGAAGAACGTGAGCGAACGCAGAAGATCGAAATGCTCCTGGTTATCGAGGCTGTCGTATTTCTGGCGCAGGTCCTTGTAGACGCGCGTCAGTTCGGCGGCCATTGCGTTGCCGGTAACGAGCCGCTTGTTCGGCTCCTTCTGCATTGTCGTCATGACGACGTGCTCGAGTTCTTCGGGCAGATCGTCGCGATACGTGTGGATCGGCGGCGGCGTAGCGTAAACAATCTGGTGCAGTAACTTGGAGAGGTTGTCAGCGCGGAACGGGCGGAACCCTGTGAGCAGCTCGTACATAACGGCCCCGAGTGAGTAGAGATCCGAGCGCGGCGTCAGTTCTTCCGACTGCACCTGTTCGGGCGACATGTAACTCGGGGATCCCGCGATACCTTCGATGCGCGACACTTCCGAGTCGCTGACGATGGCAATACCGAAATCGATGATGCGCACATCGTTGTCGATCGTCAGCATGACATTCGATGGTTTGATGTCACGATGAATGACGCCGCGACCGTGCGCGTAATGCAGGGCCTTGGCGCATTTGTAAATGATCTCCACGACATCGTCGACGCGCAGGAGATTGTCCGGTCGGCAATACGCAGCCAATGTGCGTGCGCCCTGGATGTGCTCGGTTACGACGTAGTAACTGCCGTCTTCTTCGCCCGCGTCGTAGATCGGCATGATGTTCGGGTGCTGGAGCATGCCGACCATGTGCGCCTCGTTGAAGAACATCTTCCGCGAAACTTTGGCGCGCTCCGCGTCGCTATCTTCTTCAATGTTGTAGACCTTGATCGCGACGTCGCGGCGATAATACGGGTCATGAGACAAAAAGACGGTGCCAGTGCTGCCCTTGCCGATCTTGTTGATAATGACGTACTTGCCGATTTTCTCGGGCACGTCACTCGGGCGTTGGATTTCAGAAACCTTACTGGACATTTTGTCTCACAATTCAAGTCATGAGCCACCCGTACAAACCCAATAACAATGCGGCGTACAGCGCGGCTACGAGGTCATCCAGCATAATTCCCAGACCCCCATGGATACTGTG
>JAACFG010000054.1 GCA_009937605.1 Gammaproteobacteria bacterium
GCTCGAACTTCGCGAACTGCTCCCGGACTTTCTTGTCGGCAATGATGTCGTCGGCGCCATAGATTTCACGTGCGATCGTTGCGGCCTTTTCCCACAGTGACGCGTCGTCACCGTACAACGTACGAAATTGAGCCGTGCCGCTGTCGCATAATTCAACCACGTGCTCCGCAAGCTCAGTGGTTCCCTTACCGCCATCAGCCCAGTGCGTACAGTTAACTGCCTTGACTCCGAAGTCCTCACAGAATGCGCGCACGGTTTCTACTTCCGCGTCGGTATCTGCGGTATAGCGGTTAATCGCGACGGCAACCGGAACGCCAAACTTCGCCAGGTTGCGCATATGACGTTCGAGATTCTTACAGCCCAGCCTCAGCGCCTCCACGTTTTCTTCGCCCAGGTCCGCCTTGGCCACACCGCCCTGCATCTTGAGCGCCTTGATCGTGGCAACCAGTACAACCGCATCCGGCGACAGGCCCGCTTTGCGACATTTGATGTTGAAGAACTTCTCGGCACCGAGGTCGGCACCGAAACCCGCTTCGGTAACGACGTAGTCCGCAAGTTTCAGTCCGGTTGTTGTCGCCATGACCGAGTTACAACCGTGTGCGATGTTGGCAAAGGGTCCACCGTGCATGAGCGCAGGATTATTCTCGAGGGTCTGCACGAGATTGGGCTGGAGCGCATCACGCAACAACGCCGTCATCGCGCCTTGAGCACCCAGCTCCCGAACCGTGACCGGCTCGTTTTCCCGGGTGTAGCCAAGCACGATATTGCCAAGCCGATTTTCGAGATCCTGAAGGTCGGTCGCCAGACAGAAGATCGCCATGATCTCGGAGGCCACCGTAATATCGAATCCCGCTTCCCGGACGACGCCATTGTGATAGCCGCCCAGACCTGACGTGACCGTACGCAACGCCCGGTCGTTCATATCGACTACGCGGCGCCAGGTCACCCGGCGCGGATCGATATTCAACTGGTTTTCCCAGTGCATGTGGTTGTCTATCAATGCCGCCAACAGGTTGTTGGCCGCACCGATTGCGTGGAAGTCACCGGTGAAATGCAGGTTGATATCCGTCATCGGAATTACCTGTGCATAGCCACCACCCGCTGCACCGCCCTTCATGCCGAAGCAGGGACCGAGGCTTGGCTCGCGCAGGCAGATCAGCGCGTTCTTGCCGATGATATTCATCGCGTCGCCCAGGCCGACCGTCGTCGTCGTCTTCCCTTCGCCGGCCGGAGTCGGCGAGACCGCGGTCACGAGGATCAGCTTGCCGTCCTTGCCTTTGCTCTTTTCCCTGATGAAGTCAGCACCGATCTTCGCTTTGTCGTGACCGTAGGGAATCAGGGCATCCGTCGGGATTCCGAGTTTTTCAGCAATTTCCTGGATAGGTTTGGCACTTGCCGCTTGGGCAATTTCGATATCACTTTTGACAGCCACAGTACGTCCTTATTATTCGCTTCTTAGTGGCCAGAATTCTATCGAATTTAGTGCTCTATGGCGCGTC
Source organism: Gammaproteobacteria bacterium (assembly GCA_009937605.1). GTDB lineage: Bacteria > Pseudomonadota > Gammaproteobacteria > Steroidobacterales > Woeseiaceae > UBA1847. The sequence continues at coordinate 1,500 of JAACFG010000054.1, forward strand.
CTCAAGCTTGTGGATTGTGCCTACCGCTATATCGACGAAATAGAGCTCGCCGTCCGTATCTTCGGCGAACGTGACGATCGAATTGGAGGTGCCGAGCAATACATCAGGCGTGACACCTGCCACGCTGTTCTCGGGGATCGCGAAAATATTGCCACTGCCGTAATCGCCAAATACGTACCAGCCAACGAGCTCGGCAATCGCTGAACCACGGTAGACATGGCCGCCGGTCACCGATCTTCCCTGGGTACGACCGTACTCTGTAATCGGATCCACAAAAGTCGTGTCACAACCTGAGGCCGGGCTGAAACAATGGGCGCCTTCACGAACGTTCCAGCCGTAGTTCATGCCTGCCTCGATAACATCGATTTCTTCCCAGTCACCCTGCCCAACATCCCCGGCCCAGAGCTTCCCGGTAACTTCATCGATACTGATTCGCCACGGATTTCTAAGTCCCCACGCAAAAATTTCAGGACACGGCGCACCGCCGTATCCCTGTACGCATGCGCTGTTCATTGCATTCGGATTACCCGCCGGAATGCCATACGGTGAAGCGCCATCGACATCGATACGAATAATCGAGCCATGCAGATTTTCGTCATTCTGAGCATTGCCGTCCGGGTCACCGCCGCCGCCCCCATCACCAAAGGCCGCGTACAGGAACCCATCGGGCCCGAAGAGTATGTCGCCGCCATTGTGGTTAGTTTGGGGCTGCAACACCGTCAGAATCGGGTCCTCGCTGCCCGCCAGCAAAGTCTGTCCATTGTCGTCACTGGTAAATCGCGAGATATACGATACCAGCGGCGCGCCAGTGCGCGTGTACGCCACGAAGACCTCCGGCGTAACGGGAAAATCCGGGTGAAAAGCGATCCCAAGCAGACCGCCCTCTCCTGACGCGTTCACCACACTGCTGATATCGAGAAACGTGCTGCTCGACGAAGAGCCGGGGTTATTGGCGAAAACACGAATAACGCCGCTCTTCTCGCCCACGAACCAACGTGACGAATCGCCAGGCGCCTGCTTGAGCACCGTCGGCTGACTGAACGTCAACGAGGTGAAAACCTGGCTGACCGCAACCGTCGGTGTCGTGCTCGTTGGCGGCGGAGGCGGAACTACCGTGCCGCCCCCATTACCACTGCTGTTACCGCCGCCACAGCCTGCCAGCGCCATGGCAGCCAGCAAGGCTGCCGTAACATTCGATGTGATCCTTATTCTGTGCACGCCTGGTCTCCCGGGTAACCTGGCGACAAGCTTATCAGGACTGCCAACTCGGTCACGAACATGTACACGCAATCGACCTATACTCCGGACGTGTCGAAATTTCTATACTTTTTCGACACGTCGTTAGAATAAGTCGATATCATCGACACGTTAGGCCAATGTGTCGAAATTTCTCCATTTTATCGACATGTTGGCCCGATACGTCGATTTCATCGACACGTTTGCAGAATATGTCGATATTTCCTGCTTTTCTCGACATGTTCGCCGAATATGTCGATCCTGTCGACTTATCGCAAAATCGCCCCTGGAGGCCCGTAAGTGACTGATTTTGATGCTTCTTTACCGTACAATGACCTTCCCGACCTGCCACCACCGGCAGAGTTGGTCGAAACCACTGAGATTCTGAAGCGCTGCATTCGGGCGAGGGTCGCCCTGGCCGAACTTAAGCAGGCCGCCGAATTGATTCCGAATTCAGCCGTTTTGGTCAATGCCCTGCCGCTGCTCGAAGCGCGAGCGAGTTCGGAAATCGAGAACATCGTCACCACGACGGACAAACTGTTCGAGTTTGCGGACATCGCCGAAGATCGCGCCGACGCGGCCACCAAGGAAGCCCTGCGCTACCGCACAGCGCTCTATGAAGGCACCAAGATGGTCCAGCGTGGCATGCTGACCGCCGATATGGCAATACAAATATGTAGCACTATCAAAGGTATGGAGCTGGATATTCGAGCTGATTCTGGAACAACGCTCAAAAGCCGTATGACCGGTGAAGTCATCTACACTCCGCCTGTTGGGCAGAAGCTGATCATCGATAAACTGGATAATCTTGCCCGGTTCATGCACGAGGCCGAGGATATCGATCCGCTGGTCCGTATGGCGATCCAGCACTACCAGTTCGAGGCAATTCACCCCTTTGTTGATGGCAACGGCAGAACGGGCCGAATTCTGAACATCCTGTTCCTGGTCCAGCTGGGCCTGCTCGATTCGCCGATCCTGTACCTGAGCCGCTACATCATCCAGAACAAGGCGGCCTACTACCGTCTGCTCAAGCTCGTGACGCACGAGCAGGACTGGGCGTCATGGATTCTGTTCATTCTCGACGGCGTGGAGGAAACCTGTACCTGGACGACGGACAAGATCAAGTCGATTCGCGAACTCATGGATCACACCGGCCAGTTTGTACAAAACCGGCTGCCGAAGACCTATACCTGGGAACTGGTCGAAGTGCTGTTCAAGCAACCCTATTGTCGCATCGGCAACCTGGTGGATGCGGGTGTCGCGAAGCGCCAGACGGCGTCCGTCTATCTGAAGCAGCTGTGTGAAATCGGCGTGCTGCGGGAGGTGAAGTCCGGCCGTGAAACGATCTTCGTACACCCCAAGTACATCGAGCTGCTAACCGGCGAAGAGAACGTCTGGGTCTATTACTCCGGGGTCGAAACGGACGCCATCGAGGAATCGCCCCAGCAGGCCTGACGATTCAAATGATGTACCGCCCATTGCGTTCGGTCTTTCTGCGCACTTAGAATCGACCGATCTCAGGGGGAACAACAGTTTGACACTCAACAGCAGCCGGCTGTTCCAGCTATTCAAATATACGGTTTACCTGTTCCTGGCGATGAACATCTACTGGTTCTTCGCCGAGGAATATGCCGCGGCACCGCTCAGGTATCCTGACGGTGTTGGCCTTGCGAATATCCGTGACGCATACGCCGCGACCATCGATACGCTCGCCTGGGTGATCTTGCTGCTCATGTTCGAACTCGAGACATATCTACTTGAGGATGAGCATTTTACGAAGACGGTCACCCTCACCCTGCACGGACTCAGGTTCGCGTGCTTCGCCGTTATTGTCCTCGCATTTGTCGGATACACCGACGTTCTGCAGTTTGTTTCCGGCGCGTCGTTACTCGCCGGCGTTACTGATGTGTGCGCCCTGCCGCCCGGTGAATGGTCCTGGCCATACATTCTTGGCGAATACACGGTCATCACGCCCGCAAACTGCGCCGACTGGAGTACCGCGACCGAGTTCTACAAGTTGCCCGACGCCGCTGCAGTTGTAGACGCGGCGGGACTCACCGACATCGTCCGGCTGGCCTGGGTGGACGTCATCAATGCGGGCGTCTGGATACTCGTCGTCGTCTTGCTTGAGATCGACGTCCGATTACAGGAACACGGCCGATTTGAGGGTTTCGCCCTGCGGGCCAGCACGGCCAGTAAATATGTTTTGTATTCCGCGCTGTTCGCTGCGGCCGTGTATTGGGGCTTTGAAGGCGATTTCCTCGACTTCTGGGATGCCTTCCTGTGGCTCGTCGCATTTGTGTTTATCGAACTCAATGTATTCGAGTGGCGCCAGGAGGACAAGGCCGCGCTTCAAGCGGCATAGCCTTGTAAATCAATCACTTATGCGTAAGCTGATGCAGAGCTGATTGATTGATCAGCGAATGGTCAGTCAAGCATCAGCCGTTGGTCATTTCTTTGTCGCGGCCACGGGCGACGATTCAATCTCACTGTAACGAAACCGAGATTGATCAAATGACTTACGACGAAAACCAGAACGCAAACCTCGACATCGATCCTGCAATGCTGATTATGGGCCTTGGCTACGCGACCGCCCTGATCGCCCTCATCGGCTGGGTCGCCTCATTCACTCTTTGATATCGAGCGCCTCGTCTTCGGCCTTGAAGGCATGCATCTCGAGATCAGCCGTCATGTGGAGCAGGTACGGGTGCCAGCGATCGTTGTCATCGCGCCGATAGTAGCCCGATACAGCCCATCCCGGCTCCTCGGCATAGATATAGACCTTGCCGACTTTGCGATTTGGCGCCAGAGGATCGACGATCTCGAGAGATCCGACGCCGACAGCCTCCGCGAGTAATTCGCGTGACGCCTGTACGGCCAGCTCTTCAATCTGCCGTTGCTGGCGCGGCGCCGGATTCGTAATCCACTGGTAAGCGATGACGGCGACGGCAAGACCGACAACCAGCGCAAACACGCTTTGGCCAACACGATGATTCATGATCAGTCGATTCCCAATACCTTGTGGGTTTGTACACTCAGTCTCCACCGCGGGTGTGAGAGGCAATACTCGATCGCCCGGCGAGTATTCGCCTGGACGTCCGGGCCATCCAGCGGTTGCAGGAAGAACTGCTCAAACTCCAGGTCGATGAAATTCGCAGGCTGCGCCTCGTCCTCTTGCTGCGGAAATACCAATTTTAATTCATTGCCGGATGACTGCACTACAGGCGCGGACCCTTTGGGGCTAATGCAAAGCCAGTCAATACCTTCGGGCGCTGTCAGCGTCCCGTTGCTTTCGACGCCAATCTCGAAACCGGCTTCATGGAGTGCGTCGATCAGCGCCTTGTCGAGCTGCAGCAATGGCTCGCCGCCGGTGCACACGACGTAGCGTGTCACACCAGGTTCCTCGCTTTCCCACGTAGTCCCGATTGCCGCAGCCAGCTCGCCCGCCGTCTCGAATTTGCCACCGCCTGGCCCGTCGGTGCCAACAAATTCGGTATCGCAAAAGCGGCATACCGCTTCCGCCCGGTGTTCCTCGCGGCCCGACCACAAGTTGCAGCCGGCAAAACGCAAGAACACGGCGGGACGCCCCGTGTGGGCCCCCTCGCCTTGCAGCGTGTAATAGATTTCCTTGACCGAGTAGGTCATGCCGATGTGACCAACGGGTCTGCGATGCCCGCCTCAGCAAACCCCTTTGCGCGCAGTTCGCACGCCGGACATTGCCCGCACGGCGGTCGCTCACCGTTGTAGCAGGTGTGGGTGTAGGCCATCGCCGGCAAACCGCCGAGATCGCGCGCGAGTTCCACCGTCTCTTTCTTGCTCAGGTGCATCAGCGGCGTATGGATGGTCACGTCACACTCCATTCCGAGCCGCAAGGTCTCCTGCAGTGCGACAATCGTTTCTTCACGGCAGTCCGGGTAGCCGCTGTAGTCGGTCTGCGCAACACCCGTCACGAGGTTGCGGATACCGAGTCGGTACGCGAATGCCGCCGCATACGTCAGGAAGATCAGGTTGCGCCCCGGAACGAACGTATTCGGCAGACCGGTGTCCGCGTCCATTTCACTCGAAACGCCAATCTCCGGATCCGTCAGCGAATCACCGCCCAATGCGGCAAGCGTGTCGATCGGCAGGCAGGTATTGCTGACGCCGGCGAACTCCGCCACCTTTGCCGCACAATCCAGCTCGATGTGATGGCGCTGCCCGTAATCGAACGTCACGGTGTCGACAGCCGCCAAACCATAGCGATCGATCGCCCAGTAAAGGCACGTCGTCGAATCCTGGCCACCCGAAAGGACGACCAGCGCTTTTTGTTTTTCGTCCTGCATCACTCGAAATCTTGCTTCCTGGGGGCTTTGAATTCAACCAGCCAGTCGGCGGTGAGCTCGATCGACTTTTGCAGCAGCTTGTCGGCCATCGCCATGTCCTGCATATGGCCCTTGTTCTCAATGGTAATGGCGTCGCAGTCTTCGAAATACCGGCCGCTGATGTTGCCAAGCTTGCTGCTGGTTGCCACGTAGCAGCTCGTCGCTGCACCTTCTTCGATCGTCTTTCCATTGAGCGCGGTAAGTACTCCGAACCCGAATCGTGTGATCGGGTTCAGATTTCGGTCGATATCGGTGTTAATAACACCCGGGTGCAGCGAATTCGTCGTGATCCGCGTCCCGCGGAGTAATTCCGCGAGCTTGAGCGAGAACAGGACGTTGGCGAGCTTCGACTGACCGTACGCGAGAGAATCGCTGTATTCGCTAGACATGGCGAGATCATCAAACCAGATACCTTCGTCCGGTGCCCCTCGATACGCCGCACGGCTTGCGACATTGACAATCCGCCCCTGCGTGGACATGTACAGCCGGTCCATCAGGCGGTTGGTTAGTATGAAGTGGCCGAGGTGGTTGATAACGAAATGCTTCTCCACCCCGTTAATCAGTTGCCGCTCATTACCACCGCCCCGATAGCCGGCATTGTTGATGAGAATGTCGATCGGCGATCGCAGTGTATGAATGTCGTCCGCGCACCTGGCGACTGAATCAAAGTCCGCGAGATCGAGCTGCGCCGCTATCGTGCTGCCAATGACCTTGCGGCACGCCTCCTCTGCGCGCGTCTTCGAGCGGCTGGTACCTACGACATTGACACCCCGCTTCGCCAGCACGCGCATGGTTTCGAAGCCAATGCCGGACGTGCACCCCGTGACCACAGCCAGTTTGCCTCGCAGGTCGAGGCCTTCGGTCACCTGCTCCGCCGTCGCGTCAGCCCCGAACCCGCTGGCAGGAACAGAAGCAACGGGTAATTTGTCGACTCCGCCACAGGCGGATAACTGAGGTGCTATCAGGGTCGCACCGGCGGCGCCCAGGAATTTGCGTCGACTAGTCATCGCCAAACAGGTCCGCAAGCGCATCCTTCGCTGCATCCGATTCGGACTTGCGATTGGGATCGAAGGCGCGGTCCGATGGCTTGAACCAGTCACAGAAATTCGGCCGCTCTTTTTCGGTTACGTCCTCCGCACCGTCTTCACGACATTTGCGCGGTACCGACGGGTCGAAATAGATGCACATCTTGCAGACATGCAGGTCCGCGGTGCACTCGGGACACTGGTCCCGTCGCGATAGCGGTAACGACAACGCCGACAGCGATGCGCCGCACCGAAAACAAGCCAGATTGTGAGACATGCGAGCCCCCGGATTGCCTGGGAGCTCGCAGTATAGCGCCTTAGTTCAACTGACCCGGCACGAACTCGGTCATCACCGCGTCTTTGAGAATCTCGGGCGGCAACAAGCCCTGCGCCAGGATGAAATCGTGGAACGCCTGCTGATCAAAATCATCGCGCAATTTCAGTTCGGTCTGCGCGCGCAATGACTGCATTTTGTTGTAACCGTAATAATAGGCTGTTGCCTGGCCCGGCATGCGGTACGTGTATCGTTCGATCTCGTTCTGTGCCCAGGATTCGCCAATGGCCATGTCATTCATGATCAGGCTTTTCGCTTCCTCGGGCGTGATCAAACCGAGGTTGAGCATCGGATCAAGGAACATCCTGCCGGCACGCATCAGTCGATATTGAAGACTGATCATCTGAGCCTCAAGTGAGAGGTACGGCCGCATAATAGCTTCCGCATACAGACCCCAACCTTCGACATTGGCGCTGTTGAAGGCGAACAGCGCGCGGGCGATCGACACGCCTGACTCGATAACGCTCGAGAACTGCATTTCGTGGCCCGGGCGCGCCTCATGCACCGTCAGCGTCCACGAACCTGCGGCGTAGGTGTCATCGGTCTGGACCCAGCTGCCATCTTCATTTTGCGTCAACTGGGGAATGATGAACGATGGGTACTCGCCGGTGTTGCCGATCATGCGCGGTACTTCCAGTTGCGGCGCGGGTTGCGCCGCCGTTTCGGCGGCTGTTGCAATGCGAATACCAGCGTCCCGCTCAGGCAGTGTGATGATCTTCTCGCGAACGATGATCTCCTCCAGGTCGCGCAGCACAGAATGGAAATGGTCGAGCAGCTTGTCGCCGTCGATCGCTCCCTCTTCCTTGAGCAGGGCAATTACCTCGCGGTAGTCCCGCGTGTCCCAACCCTTTTCCGCAGCGATCTGCGGGGCCAGCGCTTCCATCTCATTACGAATGTCCATGTAGCCCTTGGTCGCTTGCTCGATTAGCTCCTCCGGCGACGAGTAGACACCCCAGTTTCGCAGCGCGTCCTCGTACATGGCCTTGGGAAGTCGGTAGTCCGTTCGCGCGCGCGGCAGGATCTCGGCACGAACCCACTCATTGTAGTCTCGCAGTTGTCCCGCAAGCGTCGCATAGCTTTCTTCCCATCCCTGCAGATCCGTGCCGGCCAGGAGCCCTTCTATCCCGGTGACAAAAGTCTCCGCACGCTCGAGATCCTGTTCGACCTCGTCGACAAATGGACCTGTCAGACCCTCGACTGCAAAACGCTCGACGGTCCTCGCCTTTGCCTGCTCGGTGATCGGCTCATAGCCATCCACGAGTCCTGCGTATTTTTCAATGCGCGCTACAGCAGCCGGGTAGCGCTCTCGCGGAATTTGCGCATCGATGAGGCCTCGTACGCCGAAGAACACGGTCTGGCTGACGGTATAGTACGGCAGCATATTCGCGCGATTCAGCTCGGACGAGAAGATGTTGTCTTCGAGCGCCTTGATGAGGATTCCCAGATCCTGTTTGACTTTCGGGTTTGTCTCTTTCGCCAGGCGCACTTCCAACTCCGCCAGGACGTCGCGCGTTGCCTGCATGCTGCGCTCGTAAATACCCGGCCCGAGATCAGTTACCTGTTCATCCAGACCATCCACACCGATGCGGCCGGCGCCTTCCGGGCTGAACTTCGACATGACCTCGAGAACAATCTGCGCGTTCTCGTTACTCTTCTCTACCCAATCAGCGTCATCCGCCAGCGCTGCCGGCGTACCGGCTACCAGGACCAGAAGGCCGATTTGAATCAGTTTTCGCATGCGAGGTGTCTCCCCTGTTATCCGCATTAGTAAGCTTAGATGCGCGGCAGGGCGAAAAGGATTCACTCCACAACAGAAATATTTAGGACCTTCGCACCACGCACATGGCCGTCACGCAAATCCCGCAGAGCCTCGTTAGCTCTCTCGAGCGGATACTGCTGAACCTCTACATGCAATGGAATGGCTGCGGCCAGTGGCAGGAACTCCCGGATATCCTGACGAGTAACATTGGCGACCGATTTCACCTCCTTTTCCATCCACAAGTGCTCCTGGTAGCTGATGGTCCCCATCAGGCCAACATCCCCGGATTCCTTGCGAATCGCGTTGATAACCAGCCGGCCACCGGGCCGCAGGCACTTGAGCGCTGCCAGCACCGGCCGCCAGGCCGGGGTGGTGTCAATGATCGCGTGAGGTGCGGCGGGCGGCTCCTCCTCGGTATCACCCGCCCAGTCGGCCCCGAGTTCCAGCGCAAATTGTCTTTCCTCGGCGCTCCTTGCGAACACATATAGCTGCGCGTCTGGATACAGGTGCTTCGCCATCTGCAGAACCAGGTGCCCGGAACCGCCGAATCCGGTCAGGCCAAGCACCTGTCCATCTTCAATATTGGCAAGCCGCAATGACCGATACCCGACCCCACCGGCGCACAGCAGAGGCGCCGCTTCTGCATCGCTGAATTGGGCCGGCAACGGGAATGCATAGGTCTCGGGGACCACAATAAACTCCGCATATCCACCGTCCACATCTCGACCGGTAGCTCTGAACTCGTCGCTCAGGTTTTCGTCATCGCCGCCTGTCGACGCGTGAATCCAGCCAATACCTACGCGCTCGCCAACTGCGCGCTCGCTGCAGCCCGGCCCGAGCTCGACCACTTTGCCGACGATCTCGTGGCCCGGGACCACTGGCAGGAACGGCGGCGGCGTTCGGCCTTCGATTTCGTCCAACTCGGTATGGCAGACACCGCATACCGAAATCTCAACCAGAACTTCCCCTCTCCCGGGCTTCGGTTTCGGCATTTCGGTCAGCACCAAAGGCGATGGGTTCTGGTCGAAGTTGGCCGTGGCCGATAGCACCATTGCCCGCATCAATTCACTCCTTTACGACCCGCAATGCACAGTATATTGTGCATCCACTCTAAGCGGTTAACCCCCTGCATGCGCAATACTCAATTCCCACCCAGCGCCCTTGCGGCCATTCTCAGTGCCTGTGCGACCGAGTCGGTCAATCTCAATAGCGAGCGTATCGAAAAACGCTTTGGCAGCTATGGAATCGAAGTACTGGCGAGCGAAGCCGGCCTGCGGCGGTCGAGCCTGTTGAGCTACGATGGCGATGCATCAACGTGTCGTACTTATGCTGTTGTTCAATTCGTCGAGCAACTCGACGAACGCTATAATGATGCGCACTCAAGAGTACTGGCCGGTAATTCGATCGGTGAGACGTTTCGGGAAGATGGCTGGGACGTCCGCAAGCGAACGTTGTACATCGGGACTGTTCGACTACCCGAATCTCGGACGCCGGTCGGCGAACTCATGAGATTGACCGGTGCTCACGACGTCGCATTGCATGTGTACCAACTCGTTCTCGCTCGTGCTGAGATCGAACTCGAATACGCGACGATCCTCGAAGCGCACCATCCTGAATACCTTTCTGCGACCGACCTGCGAGAAATATTCGCAGACACGGCAAGCGCAAGCCTGCCACCCGGCGAACTGGCGCAGCTGTCGGATCTCCTTTTTGGTGCCGAAAACCGGAACTAGTCGGTTTGTTGTTCCTGCTGTTACTGACTAAACTCCGGGCAGGTTTGGGGAAACCACCGAGGTACAGGCTATGAAAGTAACCACGAAACTCGCACTTGTTCTTCTTGGCCCTCTGCTGTTCTCTGCGGCACTGGCACAAGACACGTCCGATGATGAGGCCGACGTCCTTCTCGCTATCGAGCGTGAATGGGAGGCTGCCCGGAAAGGTGATCATGACGAGGTTGATGACATGCTTGCCGACGACTTCGTAGGCTGGGGCAAGAGTTCGCCAGCGCCACGATCAAAGCGATCGAATTCGCAGTGGCGCAGATTCGGGGAACAGATGGGCCGAGTCGTTCGCTACGAACTCTACCCTTTGTCCATTAGTGTGCACGGCGATGTCGCGGTCGCGCACTATCTCTACTCGACAGCCTTCAAGAAGAAGGGTGGCGAAATAGAGATGTCGAATGGCCGCTATACGGACGTGCTGATTCGTACCGGGGACGGCTGGAAATTCATCGCCTGGCACGGCGGAGATGACAGCTAACCAGGCGCCAGGCGCCTATCGATAGCGCAAGAATATCTCTCGACGACGCGCGGTGATGTCGACGTCGTCGGATAATTCCTTCGGCTGGCCCGGGTGGTCGTATGGATTATAGCCGCTCGGGGTATCGGGCTCAGCTATAGAAAGCACTTCAATATCACCTTCTAACCGTTTATTTTTTAAACGGTTTTCTTCAATTTCTGCCAGTAATTCTGCTCGGGACTTCATCGCTTCGTGTTCTTTTTGTTATGCGGGATGCCTGTTACAGGCCTCGGAGAACAGGTTCGCTCCAAACGCGCGATTTTTCAAGTCCTGATTCCTGCCGGATTAAGGGGCGGTTCAGCTTCACTCCCATAGCATTGGACCCACGATGAAGAGGTCCCTGTGATGCATGGGACGAGGAGGCAGGAATGATCAACCAAACTAACGCTCGGACAATTGCTCTGATGCTGCTGGCAGCAGTGCCCCTGGTGGCTTTCGCCCAAGCCCCTGTGGACGACAGCGGAAACATGATCGGTGCCTACGAACCTGCCCTTGAGGATCCGTATGCCGATCTCGTCGTTGGCAATGAGGAAATCCCGCTCATGTCTGATGTCGACCTGGAAGTCCTCGTGGGGCCGATCGCTCTGTATCCGGACGACCTGCTTGCCATCGTCTTGCCGGCCTCCGCCTATCCGCTGCAACTCATCGATGCGGCTCGTTTCCTCGAAGAGTTGGAAAACGATCCTACACTGAAGCCCGATCCCGATTGGGATGACTCAATCGTCGCCCTGCTCAACTATCCCGAAGTCATCGAGCTGCTTAATGAGGACATCGACTGGACCTGGCGCCTCGGTGAAGCCGTTGTCGCGCAGCAAGGCGATGTTGTGTCCGCTATAGAGATCTTCCGTGATCGTGCTTATGCGGCCGGCAACCTCAAGAGTGATGACTACCAGAATGTCACAAGGGACGACGGTGTCATCGAGATCACGCCGGTCGTCGAAGACGTTATTTACGTGCCCTACTACGAACCGGAGCGCGTTGTCGTCTATCAGCCACGGCCGGCCTATTATTACTACCCGCGTTCGTACCCGGTCTATTACTACCCATACACATCAGCATACGATTTTGACCGAGGGTACTTCTGGGGCGTGACTACGGCCTTCACCATCGGCTGGATGTCGGACAGCCTGAACGTCTATCACCACAGCTATCATGGCCACCCCTACTATGGCCGCTCCTATCGGGACCGGTGGTGGTATCGCCGCCCGACCACGAACGTCTACAACACGACGTATGTTCGCAATAATGACGTGACCATCAATCGTTACTACAGTGGAGATCGCTGGCGTCCACGGCATGACCGCCGTCAATACACCAGGGACGACACGACCAGACAGGTTCGTATTGCGCGGAATCGTGACTACAAGCGCCGCGCGATCGAGCCAGCCGCTCGTACACAAACCGCCCGTCGGCAGGAACCCATACAGTTTCGTGAGCGACCCGCCAGGCGCAGCGATACGACCAGGCCGCGGAATACGCAACGGAATACACAGCGCAATGATGCGCGGCAGCGCGATGTGCGACAGCGCCAGGAACGTACTGAGACTGTGGCGCACCGACGCCAGGACGTGAGCGTTGCGGAGCCCCGCGAGCAACGACGTTCCCCGACTAGCCGGCAACGCCAGGAAAGGCCCGCCCCTGCGGCCAGGCAGACACAAGAACGCCGTGAACCGGTCCGCCTTGCCCGGCAGGAAACGCGCGGGCGAGTGATGCCTGAGCGTCAGGCCACAGGGCGAGCTCGAGAGCGTGCTGCCCCGCAACGTCAGGCAAGTCACCAGCCTCGAGAGCGTGCTGCTCCACAACGCCAGGCAAATCAGCAGCCCCGAGAACGTGCCGCTCCACAACGCCAGGCGAAGCGCGAGACGAAGCGCGAGGCGCGCAGTGAATCGCAACGCAATGAAAAGCGTCGCGGCAGCAGAGAACGGAAAGCGAGGCGCTAGGCTTCATCCTTCCGGTCGGGCTCGTCGGGCCGGTCCGGAAGGTTTTCTTTCGACGTCAATTCCCGAGCGATGAACACGATACAACCGGCCGCGAACAGCGCCAGGACGATCGACACAATAGCAATGATATTGCCCATCATCTGATGCTATCACCGTCTTCGCCCCGATCCCCAGGGTCCTTCAGGCGGCCCGCCTTCCGCAGGGCGTCCCGCAGCACGAATTCGATCTGCGCGTTGAGACTTCGCAAGTCGTCCTTGGACCAGCGCTGCATTGCGTCGAAGGTCTTGCCATCGATACGCAGTGCGAATGATTTACGTGCCGCCATGAATCGCTCCGGCTACCCTGCCCTGATCAGGTGTAAAGACTGCCCGTGTTCAAAACAGGCTGTGCGGCTTCGTCGCTGCAAAGCACCACCAGCAGGTTGCTGACCATCGCTGCCTTGCGCTCGTCGTCGAGATTCACAATGTTGTTCTCATCCAGTTCGTCGAGCGCCAGGTGAACCATACCGACCGCACCGTGCACAATCTGCTTGCGGGCCGCAATGATCGCCGACGCCTGCTGCCGCCTCAACATGGCGTTCGCGATTTCTGGCGCATAGGCGAGGTGTGAAATACGCGCTTCTATCACCGTTACGCCGGCCTGCGACAAGCGGTCCTGGATTTCCTCACGAAGCGCTTGCGCGATCTCAGCCGGATTGCTGCGCAATGCAATGCCTTTCGAGTCATCATGCGGTTCGTACGGATAGGTAGTGCCGAGGTTGCGCAGTGCCGACTCACTCTGGATCTGCACAAAATTCACGTAGTCGTCCACTTCGAACAATGCTTCTGCCGTATCGAACACCTTCCAGACTACGACAGCGGCGATCTCGATCGGACTGCCGTTTGAGTCATTCACTTTGAGCTGGCCACTCTCGAAGTTCCGCACCCGCGTTGATACGGACGCTTTCGTATAGAACGGATTTGCCCACCGCAGACCCGGGTCATGACAGGTACCTGTGTACTTGCCGAACAGCTGAAGAACCTTGGCCTCGTTTGGATGCACCATGAATAGGCCCGCCCAGCAAATCAGCACGATGATTGAGACGAGGATCGACGCAATCGTGCCACCGACCGACTGGGCGGCGATCTGCGTATAAACCAGGTATCCAAACAGCAACTGAGCCACTGTCAGCACGACCAGCATCAGGTAACCGGATGCCACGGTACGTTTGACCTCTCGAATCATCTTCCTCTCCTCAATAGGCACTTCATTTTGATATCATTTTGATATCTTTTGGTCGAAAGAGCAAGGAAAAGACTCAATATTATGTTTAATTTGGGAGCTAGAGCGAGGCGAGTTTTTGCTCTATGTCCGAGCGCATACGCTCTGCAATCGGCGCCTCCAGGCAACGGCGAAGCTCGCCGGCCTCATGAGTGACACGGTACTTGTAGCGAAACAGGTCGAGAATCGTGACGTTGTGCTCGGAGGTCTCCACGGCAGTGACCGCATCCCCAACGCTCACCTCCCCTTCGTTCAGCACCCGAAAATAGATGCCGGGTCTTTCCGCCTTCCTGAAAGTCATACCAAAGCCGGGATCGTCCATACGGGCGGCGAAAATACCGCAGGGGATGCGCGGGGCCGTTGCCTCCAGGACCACCTCACCGATCAGCAGTCGATCACCGACGTGCATGTCGGTCGGCAGACCACGAATCGTAAGGTTCTCACCGAACAGACCCGGGAAGAACTCCCTGTCCGTCTGCCCCGCCCACCAGTCGTAATCATCCAGGCTATAGGCGTAGACGGCCTGGTCGACGCCACCGTGGTGCCTGGAATTCAGAATTGCGTCGCCGGGGAAACCGTCCGTGGCCAACCTGACAGGCCCAGGGACGGGATTCTTGAAGATCCCTGTCTCCATCGACCTGTCGCCCACAGCGATCCTCTCGGCCCGGCCGATGTTGATACTTTCTATCCGCATAACGGCCTTCGGGTGTTTACACCTTCACCTTTCCCATCACGATGGCCAGTAGCGTAAATGCGATCAGGGCGACCGCGGCAACGCCGAAAAACATGCAAATCATGAAGATTGTCTGTTCCATGTTCTACTCCCTTCGCCACCCCCAGCGTGGACCGGACGGTAACAGTATAGCGTCACAGGCGCTATTCCCGAGTCGCGGTGAGTGGTTTTCGCAAAATGCGTTACAATTACGTTTTCTTTGTTATACAATGTAACGCATGGCAAAGACCAAGATCTCTACGCTGAACCTGCGCATCGAGCCCGGTATCAAGGAAGCCGTGCGAGAAGCCGCGGCGCGGGAGCACCGCAGTGTGGCAAATATGGTCGAGATGCTGATTCGCCGGCATTGCACCGAGAGCGGTATCTCTATTCCTGAACAAAACGAGCTATTCCCGGGGACTTCAAATGGATGAACGTATGTTGAAAGCAATGGTTGCGGCCGGCGCTATCAAGAACATCAACATCATTGCCAGCGGCGCGAAGTTCCACGTCGAGGCGAAAACTCCCAACGGCCCAATCACCGCCGAGACCCGTAAAGGCAAGGTAAGAACATGGGTCACATTGGACGCAGCAGCACGCTGGGTACGCGCCCTCGGCATGGGAGGGGCGCACATCAATCTCACCCACTGGCAGCCTGGCCAGCGGGAGTTATCGGTCTAGGGCACGACCGGCCCTGCGCCTGAAGCACGGGGACTGCCAGGCAGCCGAACCTAGTTGTGTAGATCCACCAGGTTGTTCACTCCGAGTGTGAACCCGATGGACCTTCCCCATATCGATCGCAGCGGACAACACACCCTCAGACCTGCGGCTATGGATTCGGGCATGTTGTCAGCTGCGCTCGCTAAGCCGCGTCTCGGGTTCGCGCACCGAATCCGTGCCATGTTCATGGATGGGGAGTGACAGGTAGCCGAATCCATAGCCGAGCTGGCACACCGATAGAAATACGTGGCGAGGACGGAACACGCGAGGCGTGTTCGGCTGCCTGGCAGTCCCCGTCCTCGTGCGTGACTGTCTTTGCCGTCAACGGGAGATGCCG
>JAACFG010000003.1 GCA_009937605.1 Gammaproteobacteria bacterium
AACTGGTAGATTTGCAGCAAGCCCGGTTTGCCGTCAGGATGACGGTTGCCCCGGACCTAGGTGCGGAACCACGGCGCATTATACACGTGGCCAAACGAAATTGGCTAGGTGCTAACAACGGACATTTAAGGATAGCCAGGACGTCAGGTGGCGGATATCAAGTCAGCTTTTGTCTTTGTATTGCAGTCGATCGTCGTCGGCCTGGCGGTCGCATTTCTAGTCGTGCTCGTCCGTCCCGACCTGATGCCGGGAATAGCCAGAAACGACGGAAGCCCCGCGAGCTATGCCGATGCGGTCGCCGCAAGCGCCCACTCGGTCGCAAATATCTATACAAAGCGCCTGGTCCAGGAGACCGACAGCGCCACCGAGCGCACGCGCTTTCGGGTCGACACGAGCTTCGCCTCGGCCGTGATCATTGATCCGGAAGGCTATTTGGTGACGAATTACCACGTTGTGATGGAAGCCACCGAGATCCGCGTCCGCCTTTCGGACGGGACCCTCACCATTCCTATCATTGTAGGTGTTGACGCAGAAACCGATCTGGCCTTGCTGAAACTGGACCTGGGCGAATTGCCCGCAATTCGGCTTGCCCAGTCAGAGCGGCTGCGCATCGGCGACGTGGTACTCGCAATCGGCAATCCCTATGGCCTGACAACGACCGTCACGCAGGGCATCGTCAGCGCTACGGGCCGCAGCCTCCTCAACCTGGTCACTTTCGAGAATTTCATCCAGACCGATGCGGCAATCAACGCCGGCAATTCCGGCGGTGCGCTGGTCAATAGCCACGGTGAACTCGTTGGCATCAATACGGCGGTCCTTGCGCAGGATTCAGGCACAGAGGGCATTGGCTTTGCCATCCCGATCGACCTGGTTCGAGGCGTCGTCGAACAGATCAAGCAACATGGCCGGGTAATTCGCGGGTACATGGGCCTTTTGCCTGACGATCTTACCGAGGCCGAACGGTCGATCATGGGTATCGAGACCGGCACAGGAATCCTGCTGACCGATGTCTACGAGGGCGGTCCGGCCGCCAGCGCCGGCCTGCAAATCAACGACGTCATAATCGAAATGAACGGCGAGCCCGTGTACTCCCGCCGGCAGGCATTGCTTATTTCCGCCAGCACCGTGCCCGGCGACAAGGTTGAGGTCGTCGGCCTGCGGGACGGTCAGCGATTCAAGGCGACGGTCACCGCGGTTGAGCGACCCGAAGAGATCCGGTAGCCAGAAGCGGCCTCAGGCCTGGTCTTGCTTGTCCCGCCACTCGTCTGGCGTCAGCGCCATGATCGACAACGCGTGGATCTCGTTACCAACCAGGGCGCCCAGGGATTTGTAGACCAACTGGTGGCGTGCCAGGGATCGTAATCCCTCGAATTCCGAAGCGACAATCAGCGCCTCAAAATGTGTGTTGTCCGGGCTCATGACCTTTACGATGGCATTGTCGAAGCCGGCTTCTATCAGGGCTGTAATATCCGTTGGGTCCATGGCTGACCGTTTGCGCTTGATTCAGGGCTGCGCAGTGTAACTGCAATTTGAGTTGCGGCCTATCCGCTGACGCTGATTTGTGTATCATATTCGGCCGTTTCGATTACGATTCCGTATGCTTGAGTATATTCTCCTGGTGGTCGCAGGCCTCGTGCTCCTTATTTGGGGCGCGGATCGCTTTGTGCACGGTGCCGCGGCGGCGGCGCGCAACCTGGGTGTCGCACCGCTCCTCATCGGCCTCACCGTCGTGGCCTTCGCCACCTCGGCTCCGGAAATCCTCGTTTCGGTCATCGCGGCACTTCAGGGCAAGCCAGGGCTCGCATTCGGCAACGCGATAGGATCCAACATATTCAATATCGGTCTTGTGCTCGGCCTGACCGCCATGATTCGGCCCATTTTGCTGGAATCTGCGACATTGCGTCGCGAAATGCCCGCACTGTTGGCCGTCTCGCTACTGACCGTGTCGCTGTTTCTCGATTCGTTCCTGAGTCGCATCGATGGCATCGTGTTACTTACCGGCCTGATAATCGTCATGGTCTGGCTGGCTCGCCTTGGTCTGCGCTCCGCAGCAAATGACCCGATCGCTCGAGACTTCGATGCGGAGATCCCGGCCGATGTCAGCATGATGATGGCCGTGGTCTGGCTGATCGTCGGCCTCGGAACCCTCCTGATCGGCGCGGAACTGCTCGTCGACGGCGCTGTCGGCATTGCGCGCATGCTGCAGGTTTCGGACGTCGTTATCGGCATTATCGTCGTCGCGTTCGGCACCAGCCTGCCGGAATTGGCCGTATCGCTGGCCAGCGCCCTTAAAGGCGAATACGGTCTGGCGATCGGCAATATAGTCGGCTCCAATATATTCAACCTGCTGGCCGTTATCGGTGTCGCTGCATCGATAGAACCTGCCTCATTGCCGCCATCCGTCTTGTCATTGCATATATTCGTCATGGTGGCGTTCACACTAGTGTTGTTTGCCATGACCTACGACTACGACGGCAAGGCCAAACTTAGCCGCCTCGAAGGCCTGGCCCTGTTCCTCGCTTTTATCGCTTACGCTGGTTACGTGATTGCCCAAAACATATAAGCAAAGGTTTAGACTATGGCGATACCTAATCGATTGAGGTTTCGAGTTGCCTGACACGCTGACCAAGGACGAACTGCTCGCGCTCGCCGCCAACGTACTGGATATCGAGGCGCGTGCTGTCGATTCACTCAAGTCTCGTCTGGGCAACGACTTTCTAGCCGCATGCCAGCTCTGCATGGATACGCCTGGACGGATCGTCGTGACAGGCATGGGAAAATCCGGGCATGTCAGCAACAAGATCGCTGCGACACTCGCGTCGACGGGCACGCCGGCATTTTTTATGCACCCGGCGGAAGCCAGCCATGGCGATCTTGGCATGATCACGAGCCAGGACACGCTGCTGGCGATCTCCTATTCGGGCGAAACGGCAGAGGTCGTCACGATTCTGCCGGTTGTTAAACGCATGGGTGCGAGGCTTTTGTCAATCACTGGCAACCCCCGCTCAACCATGGCGGAGGCGGCCGATGTACATCTCGATATTAGCGTCGCGGAGGAAGCCTGCCCGTTGAATCTCGCGCCGACAGCAAGTACGACAGCAACGCTCGCGATGGGGGATGCCCTGGCGGTAGCGCTCCTGAAAAATCGCGGCTTCACGGCAGAGGATTTTGCGCGCTCCCATCCGAGTGGCAGCCTTGGCAAGCGCCTGCTTTTGCGTGTGTCGGATGTGATGCGCACCGGTGACCGGATTCCGGCTGTGACAGACGATGTTTCCCTGCGCGATGCACTGCTCGAAATGACCGACAAAGGCCTCGGCATGACGGCCGTAGTCGATGCTGACAACAGGATTCTCGGAATTTACACCGACGGTGATCTTCGCCGCACGCTGGACACCGGCGCAGATATCCGGACGACGCTGATACGGGATGTCATGCATACGGACTGCAAAACAACCTCGGAAGATGTGCTGGCAGCAGAAGCTCTGCACCTTCTCGAGGAGAACAAAATCACCTCGTTGCTCGTTGCCAATGACGACAACACCATTGCCGGGGCATTGAATATTCACGATTTGTTCCGCGAGGGCCTGATGTGAGTTCTGGTCTCGACAAGCTGAACGATATTCGCCTGGTCGCATTTGACGTTGACGGCGTCTTTACGGATGGCCGCTTCTATCTCTCCGACGACGGCATCGAGACCAAGGCCTTCCATACTCAGGATGGCTATGGCATCCGACAGTTGCTGATGTCCGGTGTGGAGGTTGCCGTCATAAGCGGACGAGACTCCGGCGCGGTCGAGAAACGCATGGCCGAACTTCAAGTGCCCCACGTCGTGCTTGGCTGCAAGGACAAGGTGCTGGCCATGGATGAACTGGCGGCGAAGCTCGATCTGAAGGTCAGTGCCTGCGCCTATGTCGGCGACGATCTGCCGGACTTGCCGTTGCTGGAACATGTCGGTTTCTCGATTGCTGTAGCCAACGCCGTCCCCGCTTTGCTGACGCGCTGCGACTACGTCACGTCGAAGGCAGGCGGCTTTGGTGCGGTACGTGAGGTCTGCGAACTTGTGATAAGCATGAGAAGTAGCGAGGACTGATGAGCCCGCGCTCCACCACCCTGCTCGTCGTCCTGATAATTGCGGCACTTGGCAGTTGGTACCTTGCGCGCAGCAACAAGCCCGACGACACCGGCACAGCGCCACCTGATTCCGGCCACACCGGCTATTATCTCAAGTCAGCGCGCATTCTCGGGACCGATACAGACGGCAGTTTGTTGTACGAGATCGAAGCCGCACACGCCGAACAACAGGCGAAGGACCGAATCGAATTCACCGACGTTCGGATTCGCTACTCGCCCGAGGCGGATGTGCCGTGGATCGTGCACGCCGACGAGGCCACGTTGCGCGAAGGCAGCCCGCGAATCGCGCTGCGCGGACATGTCCGGGCGGTCAGCGCGAAAAGCGCGGACGACCAGGACACCGAAATCAGGACCCAGTACCTGGAACTGGACCCCGAGCGCTTCATCGCCGAGACGGACGAGCGTGTCCAGATTCGCATTGGCGCACGCAGCCTCACGGCGACGGGCATGCTAGCATCACTGAACGACAACAAAGTTGAACTGAAGTCCAACGTGCGCGGAAAAATCGCCCCTTAGTAATGAAATCTGACCGAAGTAAATCGCTGCTGTGGCTGGGTGCCGTCGCCTCGCTCCTGTTGCCGCTAGTCGCGGGTGCGCAAGCGAACGACCTGGACATGCGCCTGCCGATGGACATTGACGCCGACAATACGACGATCGACGGCAAGAACTCGATGATCATCTTTAATGGCCTGCGGCTGACACAGGGAAACGTCAGCATCCAGGCGGATGAAGGCCGCGCAACGCGTATGGAACTCGAGGACAGTACCTGGCTCTTCAATGGCAACGTCATCATCGACGTGGGTGCGGGACGCATCGAGAGCGATTCCGCGGAGCTCTTGTTCGACGAGTTTCGTTTGAAACGGGCTATCGTGACGGGATCTCCCGCCGTTTACGACCTGCGGCGCCCGGGGACCGAGGAAATCACGCACGCGGAGTCCGGACGACTGGACTACGACGTGGACAAAGGCGTAATCGAATTCTCGGAGCAAGCGACCATTACCGAAGGCGGTAACCAGATTTCGTCGACAGTGCTCGTCTACAACATTGCAGAGCAGCGCATCAATGCCGACTCATCGGGTGAGGAGGACGACCGAGTCCGTATCACCTACACACCGCCCAATGGCGTTGAGCCTGCGGCGGACGAACCGGTCACCGATGACGACGCCCCGGACGATCCGCCAGAAACGGACGACGGCAATCGATGAGCATTCTGAGCGTCCAGGACATTTCGAAGAGCTTCAAGCTCCGCCAGGTCGTCAAGAACCTGTCCGTCGAAATAAAGAGCGGCGAAGTGGTCGGTCTGCTCGGCCCGAATGGCGCGGGCAAGACAACTGCGTTCTACATGATTGTCGGCCTCATTGCCGCGGACAGCGGCAAGATACTGTTAGATGGTAAGGACCTGACGGCTCAGCCGATGCACCGGCGCGCCAAACTTGGTCTGGGTTACCTGCCCCAGGAAGCGTCGATCTTCCGGAAACTCACAGTAGAACAGAATATTCTCGCGATCCTCGAGAACCGCGATGACCTTGACCGCGCCGGACGTGAAAAGGAACTCGAGAACCTGCTCGATGAACTCCACGTCGGGCATGTACGCTCAAGCCTGGGTATCAGCCTGTCCGGTGGTGAGCGACGGCGTGTGGAAATCGCGCGTGCGCTGGCGGCTGACCCACTGTTCGTGCTTCTCGACGAACCGTTCGCCGGTGTCGATCCGATTTCGGTGCTCGACATCCAGCGCATCATTCGGCATCTGTGTGAACGAGGCATTGGCGTTCTCATTACTGACCATAATGTCCGGGAGACGCTCGGCATCTGTGGGCACGCCTATATCCTCAGCGACGGCAGTCTTATCGCCTACGGGTCTCCGGAGGAGATCCTCGAGAATCAGCATGTTCGAGAAGTGTATCTCGGACAAGAGTTCAAACTCTGAGGCAAACTTTGTATTGCGACGACTTGTTCGCGCGAAATTCGCCCAGATATCAACAGGCAGGAAATCGGTCCAGGAATGCTAAAACCATCGCTGCAACTGAAACTCGGTCAATCGCTGACCATGACGCCGCAATTGCAGCAGGCGATCCGTTTGTTGCAGCTTCCCATTCTGGACCTGAATGCACAGATTCAGGAGGCGCTCGAAGAGAACATCATGCTCGAGATGGAGGACTTGCCAGACGTCCCGAGCACTAGCGCCGAGACCACTGCCGAAGTTGAGACCATCCGCGCAGACGAACTCTGGCAGTCCCGCTCTGCCGAGCGCATTCAGGATGGCGGCTGGAATGGCGAAGGTCGACCGATGTCCGAATTCGCTGACGAATCAGGTGAGACGCTGCAAGACCATTTGCTCTGGCAGATCGAAATGGAGCATTTTGAGCCCCGCCAGGTGTTGATCGGCGAGGCGATCGTCGACTCGATAAATGACGATGGGTACCTCGAAGCCGAACTCGACGAGATTCTCGACAGCCTTGACGAGGACCCGAAGGTCACCGAAAAGGAAGTCGAAAAGACGCTGACCAAAGTTCAGCGGCTCGATCCGATCGGGGTTGGCGCGCGCTCTCTGTCTGAGTGCCTCATCCTGCAGCTCAGTCAACTCGACTGGAAAACCCCGGGCCTGCAGCTTGCGATCGAAATCGCGGGCGACCACCTCGATCTCGTCGCAACACGTGACTACGGGGAACTGCGCCGCAGCCTGCGCACCAGCGAGGACGACCTGCATGACGCACTCGCCCTGATTCGCGGCTGCAATCCGAGACCGGGGCTGGCGGTCAGTTCAACCGCGGCCGAATACGTCATCCCGGATGTTTTCGTGCGAAAGGTTGATGACCGGTGGCAGGTCGAGATCAGCCCCACTGGAGTACCTCGGCTTTCGGTCAATCAGCAATACGCCCGGCTGCTCCGCGGCAGCGGTGAGCACGCCGTATTGAAGACACAACTGCAGGAAGCTCGATGGCTCATCCGTAGCCTGGAAATTCGCAATGAGACCATGATGAAAGTCGCGAGCAGTATCGTGTCGCGGCAGACAGACTTTCTTGAGCACGGCGACGAAGCGATGCGACCAATGGTGTTACGCGACATCGCAGAGGAAATCGGCATGCATGAATCAACGATTTCACGTGTAACGACCAACAAGTACATGCACACGCCGCGCGGCGTGTTCGAATTCAAGTATTTCTTCTCGTCCCACCTGTCATCCGATAGTGGCGAAGACCAGTCATCGACCTCGGTTCGCGCGAAGATCCGCAAACTGATCAGCGCTGAGAACCCCGCCAAGCCGCTAAGTGACAGCAAGATCACCAACTTACTGAAAGAGGAAGGTATTTCGGTTGCGAGACGCACTGTCGCGAAGTACCGTGAAGCTATGAATATCCCCTCGTCGAGCGAACGCAGGGTTCGCGAGGCCAGGTAAATCAAGATAGGTAAGTAACACAACATGAAGGAGGACCCACTGGCTGTTACTCTGAACCCGCAGGCAAATCAAAAATATGGGAGACCATTATGCAGTTGAATGTTTCAGGCCATCATGTCGAGATAACCGATTCACTGAGAGATTACGTCGGCGTAAAGATTGAGAAAATTGCCCGACACTTTGACATCATGTCTGACGTCCAATGTATCCTGACGGTCGAGAAGTTGCGGCACAAGGCCGAAGCTACCGCCAGCGTCAATGGTGGCACAATTTACTGCGACCACACCGAAGAAGATATGTATGCTGCGATCGACGGCCTCGTAAATAAACTCGAACGGCGAGTCCGCAAGTACAAGGAAAAGCTCGTCGATCACCACGCAAGAGATAATCAAAAGTCCCGATACGCCTGATCAGGCAACCCCGGCGTGGACACAATCCGCGCCGGGTATCCAACGACCCGGCGCCCAATACGCAATTGAATCCTTATGTCGCTTCAAAAAATTATCAAGCCGGACGGTGTGCTTTGCAACGCCGCAGCGAGAAGTAAGAAACACTGTATCGAGATACTCAGCGAACTCCTTATCCGGAACGTCGCGGATATCGCGAGTGACGACATCTTCGAGCATCTCATCAGCCGTGAGCGCCTGGGATGTACAGGCATGGGCAAAGGCGCGGCGTTTCCGCACTGTCGGGTTGAGGGCATTGATGAGAGTGTCGCGGTGCTTATCAAACTGTCAGAGCCTGTCGATTTTGACGCGCCCGACGGCGAGCCGGTGGACCTGGTTCTGGGCATGATGGTGCCGGTCGAAATTGATGACAGCCATCGTGCCGACATCAAGCTCATAACGGACGTCCTGGCCGATGAGGGCCTGCGCGCACGCTTGCGAGAGATGAACAGCAGCAGCGACCTGTACGACGCGCTAATTAACGGAGCAGATATCACATGTCAGGCGAACTGCGCCTGATCATAGTCAGCGGGCTTTCCGGTTCCGGGAAGTCTGTTGCCCTGCACGTACTGGAGGACCTGGGCTATTACTGCATTGATAACCTCCCGGCAGGCCTTCTGATCGCGGCAGTCGATGAGGTCCGGCGCAATGGCAGCGCTTCATCGAAACTCCTCGCAGTGGGCGTCGACGCTCGCAACCACACCGAGAACCTGGATGCTCTGCCCGATGTGCTTCATGAGCTGCGGTCGCAAGGTGTCAAGACCGATATAGTCTTTCTGCATGCCAGTGACGAAATCCTGTTAAAGCGTTATGGAGAAACGCGCAGGCGGCACCCTTTGGCGGAGGAAGGGACCCAACTTCGCGCGGCCATCAAGTCGGAGCGGGCCATGCTTGCCCAGATCCAGATGTCGGCAGACCTGGTTGTCGATACGTCACAATCGAGTATCTACGAGCTCGCAGATGTCATTCGATCACGCGTGGACAGGCGTGATTCCGAGCCTTTGTCTGTGCTGGTTGAATCATTCGGCTTCAAATATGGCATTCCGACCGACGCCGATTTCGTGTTCGATCTCAGGAGCCTGCCGAACCCCTACTGGACAATGAAATTACGCGGCCTCACCGGATTCGATGAGGAAGTTCGCGTTTTTCTTGATGCGCAGCAGAAATTCACAGCCATGTACGACGACATCCGCGAATTTCTTGGCCGATGGATTCCGCACTACAAGAACGCCAACCGGGGATACCTCACAGTCGCCATCGGTTGCACCGGCGGCCAGCACCGTTCCGTATACATGACAGAAAAAGTCGCGGCCGAGATTCGAAACTATCATGATGCAGTTTTGATCAGGCACAACAACCTGCCCGAGCATCGTCTCCATCCGAGCTAAGCTGCTACACTCCGCGTCCATGGAAGCGAGAGAGCACACCCAGGCCAATCTCGAGCTCCTGCGGGAGAAGCTCGACAGCGGCCGCATGCGCTCCGCCAGCATCATGGCTAACAGCCTGCACCCTTCCGAGCTTGCACGCCTGCTCGAGTCGCTGCCACTTAAGGATCGCGCCGCCCTCTGGGAGATGATCGACCACGAGCTCGAGGGCGACGTGCTCGTCGAAGTTGCCGAAGAGGTTCGCGATGGCCTGCTCGAGGGCATGGGTACGGACGAACTCATTGCGGCGACGGAAGGTATGGAGGTCGACGATCTCGCCGACCTGCTTGCCGACTTGCCAGAATCGGTCACGCGAGAAGTCCTGCAATCGCTCGACAAGCAAGACCATGAGCGCCTGGAGCAGGTCCTCGCTTTCGATGAGGAAAGTGCCGGTGGCATGATGAACGTCGACGTCGTGACTGTGCGTCCCGACGTCACGCTCGAAGTCGTCGCGCGCTACCTGCGGGTCGGCGGCGAGATGCCCGATGGCACGGACTCGATATTCGTGGTCAGCCGAGACAACACTTACATTGGGTCGCTGTTTCTCTCCCGTCTATTGACCCACGATCCTGACGACATGGTTGCCAACGTCATGTCGACGGACCTGATACCGATTCCGGCGCACACGCCGTCAAACCAGGTCGTCTGGGAGTTCGAAAATCGTGACCTGTTGTCGGCGCCTGTCGTCGACGATGACTACCGTGTGCTCGGGCGGATCACAGTCGATGACGTTGTCGATGTAATACGCGACGAAGCCGAACATGCGCTGATGGGCGCCGTCGGTCTCGACGAAGAAGACGACATGTTCGCGCCTGTTGTAAAAAGCGCGACACGACGCGCGCTCTGGCTGGGCGTTAACCTCTGCACCGCGTTCCTGGCTGCTGCTGTTGTCGATATGTTTCAGACGACGCTCGATGCGATCGTTCTCCTCGCAGTACTCATGCCGATCGTTCCCAGTATGGGTGGCGTTGCTGGCACGCAGTCGCTGGTCATCATCACGCGGGCGATTGCGCTCGGGCAAATCAATCCCGCAAACGCGGTCGGCATCCTGAGGAAAGAAGTGCTCGTCGGTGTGCTGAACGGATTCGGCTGGGCGATCATTGTTTCGCTGTTTGCCTACCTGTGGTTTGGCGACTGGCGAATCGGCGGCATCATCGGCGCGGCAATGATCATTAACCTGGTTGTTGCTGCCAGCGCAGGATTCTTCATTCCAATGGCCCTGAAACGCATAAATGTTGATCCGGCGCTTGCAGGTGGCGTTGTCCTGACGACCGTAACAGACGTTATCGGCTACTCCGCATTTCTCGGACTGGGTGCGATCTTCCTGCTGTAGCCTTACGTAAAGGCACTCAGGTCTTTCTTGATCCAGCTGGGCGCGAACAGGCGTGGCACTTCCGCGCCGTTTACGAAATCCAGCAGTTCGTCCTTTACGTTCATGGCATCACGGTAGCCGAGGTCAATGAGTTCGCGAGTGTATGCCTGCTCGAACAGCAGGAAACTCAGTAGTCGGTTTTCGCCAGGGCTGCCGCTGCCGACGCCCCGGAGCAGCGCGCGAATCGCAAATGGCAACTCTGCCCGGTGTTTGCAGGCGAGTTCACGAAGATCCTGGCTTGGGACAATCAACATCGTATCGATGGGGCGCATCGTCATGTCACCAATGTCGAGAGTCGCGTCCGGCATCGAGTCGAGCATTTCATTGATCCGGGTAATGCGCTCCAGATCGGAGTACAAACCATCCATGAACAACGTGTCGAGCATGTAACCGGCGATCTGCCCAAAACTCGGCGGTTCTCCCGGCGCCTCCGGCTCCTTGTCCCCGGTTTCGTCACGAATACCGATGACAAGAATACGATCGGCACCTAGATGAACGACCGGACTCAGCGGTGTCGCCTGCCGCATGGCGCCGTCGCCAAAGTACTCATTACCGATGCAGACGGGCGGGAACACCATCGGGACCGCGATACTCGCCATCAGGTGA
This sequence comes from Gammaproteobacteria bacterium, assembly GCA_009937605.1. Lineage (GTDB taxonomy): Bacteria > Pseudomonadota > Gammaproteobacteria > Steroidobacterales > Woeseiaceae > UBA1847. Next base: position 11,377 of record JAACFG010000003.1, read on the forward strand.
TCAAGATGCAGGTCAACCTGCTTACCCAGGCGGCGAGTCCGTTCCCACCCTGCTTGTTCAGGTACGGCTTCGAAAAATGTGGTGGATCGCGCCGACGAGTAACCCGCGGCCGTGACAGCAACGGCCTCAAGATAACCGTCGTCGATAGCGTCGCGAATACGTGGGAGGTGCAGGTTACTACTCAACAAATTTCGCAACGGCGTATTGTCGAGCAGCGATTTGGGCGCGCCGACGAGCCAACCGCCCAATACCAGCGACGACATCCAGTGTGCGCTGCTCTTGAGCATCGTCCAGTGATCGGTCTTGTAAACGTGGTTGCAGTGAAAATGACCCCAGACACGCTCGAGTTCAGCAACCGCGGACCGAAAGTGTTGCGCACGGGAGGCGAGGACGACGGAATTGACGGCGCCGGCCGACGTGCCGCTGATGACGGGAAACGGGTTCGATCGGTCGCGTGGCAGCAATTCGGCCAGGGCTTTAAGTACCCCGGCCTGGAAGGCACCACGGGCCCCGCCGCCTGGCAACACAAGCGCGGTCTTTACATTACCAGGAGAGCTATTCATGCAATATTTACCAGCACGTACATTACCGCGCGCGAGTTCGTATTATAATGCGCATCCGTCAACAGGACCGGTGTCATGAAACGCAATATTACACTCACACTCGCCATTGTCGCGGTCGCGGCTTTCATTCTCAGCTTCACGTCCGTTGGAATCGCCAACGAACAACCGGTCATCGGAGCTGCGGCGCCGGAATTCGAGCTCTCGGACCAGAATGGCCAGCTGCACTCGCTGGAGGATTATCGCGACCAGTGGGTGGTGCTGTATTTTTATCCAAAAGACGATACGCCGGGTTGCACGACGGAGGCCTGCGAATTCCGTGACAACATTTTTGCGTTCAAGGATCTCAACGCGCAGATTCTTGGTGTCAGCCTTGACGACGTTGAATCGCATAAGGCATTTGCGGAGGAATACGGATTGCCGTTCCCGTTGCTGGCGGACATCGAGGGCGATGTCTCAAGCGCCTACGGCGTGAAAACCCGCATGGGTGGAATGACTGTCGCAAAGCGGCAGACATTCATCATCGGTCCGGATGGTTCTATCGCCAAACACTATGAAAAAGTGAAGCCGGCCGAGCACTCCAGGCAGGTGCTCGCCGACCTCAAGGAGCTTAGTGCAGCTCCCTGATTGCCTCATCCAGACCCGCAATCGTTAACGGAAACATTCGCTCGCCCATGAGCTCGCGGATCAGTTTCGTCGACGGCGTGTAGTCCCATCGCTCACGCGGTTCCGGGTTTAGCCAGACCGCTTTCGGATACGTATTCAGGAGGCGCTTGATCCAGACGGCACCCGGCTCTTCATTCCAGTGCTCGACGCTGCCGCCCGCGTAGACAATTTCGTACGGGCTCATCGTCGCATCTCCGACAAATATCAGCTTGTAGTCCGACGCATACTTGTGGGCGATATCGAGGGTCGGTGTTTTCTCCGAACGGCGCCGGGCATTGTCCTTCCATAGGTTTTCGTAAATGAAGTTGTGAAAATAGAAATACTCAAGATGCTTGAACTCGCTGCGCGCCGCAGAGAACATCTCCTCGCAAATCCGGACGTGGTCGTCCATAGAGCCACCGATATCCAGGCACAGCAACACCTTAATCGCGTTGTGACGCTCGGGGACCATGCGAATATCGAGCAATCCGGCGTTACGCGCCGTCTTGTCAATCGTGTCATCGAGGTCGAGCTGGTCGGCAGCACCTTCGCGTGCAAATTTCCGCAAGCGACGCAATGCCACCTTGATATTGCGCGTGCCAAGCTCCAACGAATCGTCCAGATTCCGATACTCGCGCTTGTCCCATACCTTGACGGCACTTCGATTGCGAGACCCTTCCTGCCCGATACGAACGCCTTCCGGGTTGTATCCATAGGCGCCGAATGGTGATGTTCCGGCGGTGCCAATCCACTTGTTGCCACCTTCATGGCGCTCGTCCTGCTCGTCGAGGCGCTCCTGCAAGGCACGCATTAGTTCTTCAAAGCCACCCATTGCCTCAATCTTCTGGCGCTCTTCCTCGGACAACATGAGTTCGGCCTGGTGTCGCAACCAGTCCTCCGGAATTTCCTGGAAGAGATCGCTCAGCGAATCTTCAACGCCCTGGAAGTACGCACCGAAGATTCGATCGAATCGGTCCAGTTCTGACTCGTCTTTTACGAGGGTGGCGCGGGCGAGGTAATAGAAGTCGTCGACACTTTGGCCGGTGAGCCCCTTTCGCATCGCCTCGAGCAAAGTCAGCAACTCGGTGATCGACGTCTTCATACCGCCTTCACGAAGCATGTAGAAGAACGGGAGCAGCATGGCCTTATTGCGGGTTCGTGCGGCGGTCCAGGAATACGAGCTGCTCGAACAGGTGGACATCCTGTTCGTTTTTCAGCAGCGCACCGTAGAGCGGCGGTATGGCGCTGGACTTGCCTTCGCTGCGCAGGGCTTCCGGCGGAATGTCTTCGGCGAGCAGCAACTTGATCCAGTCGAGCAGTTCCGATGTGGACGGTTTCTTTTTCAGACCGCGCACATCACGCACCTTGTAGAACGCATTGAGTGCTTCTGTCAGCAAGTTCTTTTTCAGGTCTGGAAAGTGGACATCGACGATCTCTGCCATCGTCTCCCGGTCCGGGAACTTGATGTAGTGGAAGAAACAGCGGCGCAAAAATGCGTCCGGAAGTTCCTTCTCGTTATTGCTCGTAATAACAATGATTGGCCGGTGTCGTGCCTCAACGAGCTTCTTGGTCTCGTACACGTAGAACTCCATACGATCGAGCTCACGCAGAAGGTCGTTCGGAAACTCGATGTCAGCCTTGTCAATTTCATCGATCAGCAGGACCGGCTGTTCCTCGGACTCGAACGCCTCCCAAATCTTGCCGCGAACGATGTAGTTACCAATATCGTGCACTCGATCGTCGCCGAGCTGCGAATCTCTCAGGCGCGCGACAGCGTCGTACTCATACAGACCCTGCTGCGCCTTCGTTGTCGACTTGATGTGCCACTCGTGCAGTGGTTTTCCAAGTGAACGGGCGACCTCGATCGCAAGCTGAGTCTTGCCAGTGCCTGGTTCGCCCTTGATCAGAATGGGACGCTCAAGCGTGACCGCAGCGTGGACGGCCATCGTCAGGTCGTCCGTCGCAATGTAGGAACTGGTACCCGTAAATCTCTTGTCAGCCATCGGTTTTTCCGAAATCCGCCAGCCGACTATCTTACCGCTTGTCGGGGGTCAGCGTCAGCGTATGCCGAGCTTCCCCTGGCAGGAAAGGACTGGCGCGCCCATAAACCCAGTCCTCATGGCCCCGGTCGTAGAAATCCGACAAGGGATGACCGCTTTGCCCGGTCGGCATATGCATGATGCTGCTCGCCTCGTCTCCCGGGTACACCGCATAGCGCTGCGAAGCCCCGAAAGTCGGCCCCTGCGCCTTCGGCATATCGAGATCACCATTAAGAGGCTGCGCGGGCATATCGAGATAATCGCCAACCAGGGGAATGCTGCGACTCAGCGGGTGCCGAATTGACGCGTTATTGCTTTCGCCCCACACGCGGTCGGACAGTGGCCCATCAAAATTCTCAGCGAACCACACGATGTTCTGCTCTACAGCCGCGATCATAAGCTCCTGCCAGCTCTCATAATTTTGCGGCAAGAGGTGCATGGGCCGTTCCGTCACCAGGGCCCATAGCGGTCCTTCAAACTGGTTGCTGAGACGCAGCCTGACATCCTCACCATAGGCTTCTCGCACGGGAGCTGTCAGTGCGTAGAACGCGCGCCGCTCAACCTCCAGGCGGAACGCACGCACGAGGCGGTAGCCGACGGAATCGGGGACCGCGCGCGGTATCCAGCCTTCCGCAAGCTCGCGATATTCAGCGAGCGTCGGGTCGGCGGCGACGGTGTCATCATCAAGCACGTCCAGCAGCAGGTCACGCCAGCGCGACAGGAACAGAGCACGGTCGTCGTACTGAACCGCGAGCATGTCCTCGGGCGTGAAGGTTTCCCTGGCGAACAGACCATCGCGGATTTGTCCTGCCCGTGCTCCCAGGTCGTAGCCACCGTCACCTACGACACGCAGCGTTTCGGCATCGACCACCCGGGCATTGGCGGTCCAGATTCGCCCGCTTTCCGGATTCACAACACGAGGGTACTCGGAGGGCGCGAGCCAGCCCTGCCAGCCATGTTCGACGCTCCAGTCGGCAGGCAGCATCGGATCGAAACCGGTCTTGCGTGGAATCTGACCCGCAATCGTCCAGCCGATGTTGCCGCCGGCATCCCCGGTGACAAAATTCTGTGGCGGCATCGACATCGTATTGGCTATATCAAGCGCCTCGGCGACAGACGCTGCCCTCTCGAGCTTCACCAGGTTCAGGTTGATACCTTCCGGCTTATGCCCGATCCAGCTGACGGCCACCTCCCCGGCAGGGTAGTCAATATCGTCGACGACCGGCCCCCAAATTGTCTCCCGAATCTCGTACTCAATCGGGTCGCCACCTTTCACATTGATTGTCTCTACGTGCGTGACAAATTCTCTATCGCCCTCCGGGGTCTGGTAGGTACCCTCGTCGTTGCCAGGTCGCAGAACCACGGCATCCGTCCAGTCGCCGTAACTGTTCGTGTAGCCCCAGGCAACCTGCGTGTTGCTGCCGCTAATCACGAACGGCGTGCCCGGCAGCGTTACGCCTGTGACATCGCGACTTTCCGTGCCCAGGACTCGCAGGCGCGCCTGGTACCAGATATTTGGCACGCTGTGTCCCAAGTGCATATCGTTAGCAACGAGGGCACGTCCGTTCGCTGTCAACGCTCCGGAAACCGCCCAGTTATTGCTCCCGCGCAATGGGTACCGTCCCTGCTCTTCTGCAGGCGGGGCATCGTCGGGCACGTCACGGATCGAAAACACAGCGGCGCTCGGTATCGGCGGCATCTCGAGCGGAGGACCAACAATCGGGGCATCCCACGACGTTCCCTGCGGGTACATCCAGGAATAGACCTCCGGCGGCAGGACGCTCTGCACCATGCCGCGTCGAATCTCCTTTGTCGCTCGGGAGTCATTGAGATCCATGTACATGGCATAGACGGCGAGCAGGGAATCCAGCGCGTCCCACGCCCTCGGCTCGCTGCCAAGCACGAAGTACTCGAATGGCTTTGCTCCGAGCGAGCTCAGACCCGCGTTGACGCCGTCCGCGTAGGACTGCATCAGTGTCTGATCGGCTTCGGACGCCGCCTCGAATACAGCGCCGGCACGCGCGCGGAAGCGATGGAATCGGAATCGCTTGTCTGCGTTGATCGCCGCGGCACCGACCAGTTCTGACAGCTCACCAGACGCCTTGCGGCGAATCAGGTCCATCTGGAAGAAACGATCCTGGCCGTGCGCGTAGCCGGTCGCGTAAGCCAGATCGTCGCGATTCGATGCAGTAATCACGGGAATCCCGTCGGCATCGCGCTCGATCGTGACCACGTCATCGATACCCGTTACCACTACCTCGCCATCGAGTGTCGGAAGACTCGCCCGCAGGCCAAGCCAGACCACGAGAAGAACCAACGTGACCAGCGCCAGGGCGCCGCCCAGGGTCCTCTTCAGCCAACCTCCGGTCACTCGTCCGTCACCTCCAGGATTTTGAGCGCGTTGGTGCTACCTGATACGCCGTCCTGGTCACCTTTGGTCAATATTGCCAGGTCACCGGATTTCGCGATGCCTTGTGCTATCAGCTTCTTGAAAATGTCCTGGTAAAGCGCCCTGGGCTTATCCACATCGATTTCAAACTCGACCGGGTACACACCGCGATACAGCGTCACGCGTCGACTTGTCGCTTCGTGCGGCGTCAATGCGTAGATCGGAATGTCGGATCGCACACGCGACATCCACAGCGCTGTCGATCCGGACTCGGTCAAGGCGATAATCGCGGCAACCCGCAGATGATTCGCCGTGTACATAGCGGCCATCGCGATCGCCTCATCCACGCGTGCGAATTCGTCAGCCGCACGTTGGCTGGAATCCTGTGGCACCTGGAATCGCTCGGCGCCTACGCAGACATCTGCCATCGCCAGGATGGCCTTGTTTGGGTGCTTGCCCACTGCCGTTTCGCCCGACAACATGACGGCGTCTGTTCCGTCAATCACAGCGTTTGCCACGTCGGATACTTCGGCACGAGTTGGAATCGGGTTCTCGATCATCGACTCCATCATCTGCGTCGCCGTGATCACCACTTTGTGCGCCTTGCGCGTCTTGCGAATGAGTTTCTTCTGGATACCGGTAAGGCCGGCATAGCCCATTTCCACGCCCAGATCGCCGCGCGCAACCATGATGACGTCCGCCGCCGCGATGATTGAATCGATATCCTGGACGGCCTCTGTACGTTCAATCTTGGCAACGATCTGGCCGTTACCACCGGCCGCCACGAACAGCCTGCGAGCCTCTTCCACATCCGCACCGCTGCGGACAAACGATACGGCGAGAAAATCGATTTTCAATTCAGCCGCCAGCTTGATGTTTTCACGATCGACATCGGTCAGGGCCGGCGCTGAGAGTCCGCCACCCTTGAGATTGATGCCCTTGTGGTCGGACAGAATCCCGCCGTCGACTACGGTGGTGTGAATGCGGGTGCCATCTATCTTGTCGACCTGCAGTGAAATAAGGCCGTCGTTGAGCAACAGGATATCGTTCTTCTTAACATCCTCATGCAGCGTATCGAGCGCGACACCGACACCCTTCCTGGTACCGTCATTCAGACCCAGCGTACTGTCGAGGAAAAACGACGCACCCGTTTCGAGGTTCACGCTGCCCGTTTCGAAGCGCATGACCCGGATCTTTGGCCCCTGCAAGTCGCCGAGCAGACCGACATCCCGACCGCAATCGTCGGCGGCTTTGCGCACCTGGCGGGCTCGCTCTCGATGCTCGTCCGCACTGCCATGTGAGAAATTCAGGCGCGCCACGTCAAGTCCGGACTTGATCATCTTGCGCAGTACTTTGGGTCTCTCCGACGCTGGACCCAGCGTGGCGACTATCTTGGTTCGTCTTAGCATGCGCGCGATTATTGCACAGCCGAGTCACCTCCTGTGTGACAAATCCGGGTCGACGCCTTTCCGTTAACCTCGGACCCGTCTATGCTGCGTGAAGAATATCCCGGATTGATGAGCCCGAATGTATGACCGCCGCCGCTTCCTGCAGGGCATTGCCGCCGCTGCAGTAACGCCGTCCATTACTAGTGCCTGCAATGCGAACGAGGCTGAGACCCGGCTCGTTCCGGATGCAGACCGCATTCTCGACCTGCCCGAAGGATTCAGCTACACGGTCGTTTCGCGTGCCGGCGACCCGATGAGCGATGGCCTGCTGGTGCCGACGCGCCATGATGGCATGGCGGCATTCCCTGGAGATGGCGGCACCATCCGCCTGGTCTGCAATCACGAGCTGGCGCCCGACTGGGCCGACGTTCGGCCCTTTCACGATAAATGGCCGGAACTGCCAGAGGAAATGAAAAGTCGATTCTACGATCGAGGTGGCGAAGTAACACCTGGCGCTGGCGGAACGACAACGACAATCTACGATCCGAAGACGAAGACCACCGAGCGGCAATTTCTGAGTCTTGGCGGCACCGAGTACAACTGCGCTGGCGGTGCGACCCCCTGGGGCAGCTGGTTATCCTGCGAGGAGTGTTTCGAGTACATTGGGAACCTCCGTTACTACGACAACGCGGCCAGGCGCGATCGCAATCACGGCTACGTATTCGAAGTTGACGCTTACAGCGACGAACTTGTTGACGCTGTGCCAATCAAGGCGATGGGCCGCTTCGAACACGAAGCCTGCGCCTTTCACGACCCGACAGGGATCGTGTACATGACCGAGGACCGACATTACAGCCTGTTCTACCGCTACATTCCCGACGTTCCAGGCAAGCTCATCGAAGGCGGCCTGCTACAGGCGCTGGCGATCAAGGATCGCCCGTCTGCGCGGACGCACAACTGGTCAGCCGATCCGGACATGCGACTAAACAAATCATATGAGACGGAATGGGTGGATGTCGGCGATCCGGACCCCGCAGACAATAACCTGCGTCTGACAGGCGCGAAGCGGGGCGCGGCAACGTTTGCTCGAGGCGAAGGGCTGTGTATAGCAGGCGATCGTTTTGCCTTCACATGCACCAATGGCGGGCGAGCGCAATTGGGCCAGGTCTTTACCTACAAACCGAGCCCGTACGAGGGAACGACGAGGGAGCTGGATGAGCCGGGGGAGTTGAAACTGATTGCCGAGTCAAATCGGGACTCGCTGCTGCAGAATGCGGACAACCTGACGATGGCACCCTGGGGCGATCTGCTTCTCTGCGAAGATACTTCAGGCCACTGCGGCCTGATTGGTATTCGACCCGACGGCAGTCAATATGCCCTGGCCGACAATACCTATTCTTACTCGGAACTCGCGGGAGCCTGCTTCTCGCCCGACGGCCAGATACTGTTCGTAAATATCCAGCACCCGGGAATAACGCTGGCAATAACCGGGCCGTGGTCTACGCTTGGCTAGCTCGTCGTTCGAGCATCTCAACCGCTGGCAGGGTCTTGCCTTCAACAAACTCAAGGAACGCGCCGCCACCTGTCGATATGTAGGAGATGCCGGCGCGGACATCGTATTTATCTATCGCGGCCAGCGTATCGCCACCGCCGGCAACTGAAAACGCATCACTTGCTGCAATCGCTTCCGCCAGTACCTTCGTGCCATCGCCGAATGCATCGAATTCGAATACGCCCACCGGCCCGTTCCAGATAATTGTGCCGGCGCTCTCGAGTATCTCAGCGAACCGCAAAGCCGTCTCGGGACCGATATCCAGAATCATGTCATCGACCGCCACTGTCTCGACAGACTTTGTTGACGCGGTGGCATCCGCCGAGAACTGATTCGCACAGACCACATCGGTCGGTACCGGGATTTCAGCGCGGTCATCCTTGTTGGCTGCGAGGTCGCGTGCCGTATCGAGCATATCGGCTTCGCACAGCGACTTGCCGACATCGTGGCCGTCCGCGGCGATAAACGTATTGGCAATACCACCACCGACAATCAACGTGTCGACCTTGTCAGCCAGCGCGTCGAGCACCGTCAGCTTGGTCGATACCTTTGAGCCGCCGACGATCGCAACGAACGGGCGCGCCGGATTATCGAGCGCTTTCGCCAGCGCAGCGAGTTCGCCGGCCAGCAACGGACCCGCACAGGCAATCGGCGCGTGCTCGCCAACCCCATAGGTACTGGCCTGGGCCCGGTGCGCCGTGCCGAAAGCATCCATCACAAACACGTCGCAGAGCGCTGCCATCTTCTTTGCAAGTGACTCGTCGCACTTCTTCTCGCCTGCGAGGAAACGGACATTCTCGAGCAGTACGACGTCGCCGGGCGCCACGTCGACACCGTCTATCCAATCCTTGACCAGCGGTACATCGCGTCCCAGCAGTTTGCCAAGGTGATCGGCCACCGGCTGCAACGAGAATTTGTCCTCTGGTTGCCCTTCAGTCGGGCGCCCGAGGTGCGACATCAACATGACCGCCGCATTCGCCTCCAGCGCTGCCTTAATCGTTGGCAAGGCGGCCCGGATGCGTGCGTCACTCGTCACAACCCCGTCCGCGACTGGGACATTCAGATCTTCACGAATAAGAACGCGCTTGCCCGACAACTCTATGTCGGACATCTTGATGACGGCCATGCTAATTCCTTATCGAGTCTCTTTACTTCGCATTTATCAGCGCGACAGTTGTGTCGAGCATGCGGTTCGAGAAGCCCCATTCATTGTCGTACCAGGACAGCACCTTGACCATATTGCCTTCCATGACCTTGGTCAGTCCGGTGTCGACGGTGGACGAGTGAGGGTCGTGGTTAAAGTCAATCGATACGAGCGGCTCGTCGCAATAGGCGAGGACACCATTGAGCGGGCCATCGGCCGCCGCGCGAATGATGTCGTTCACTTCGTCGACCGACGTGTCGCGGGCAGCAACGAAGGTCAGGTCAACGCATGAGACATTAATAGTCGGTACGCGCATCGAGAAGCCATCCAGCTTGCCGTTGAGCTCTGGCAATACAAGGCCAACCGCTTTTGCCGCACCGGTGCTCGTCGGAATCTGCGACATCGTGCCAGAACGCGCGCGGCGCAGGTCCTTGTGATACACATCGGTCAGGACCTGGTCGTTCGTGTATGCATGAATCGTCGTCATGATGCCGTGCTCGACACCAATCGATTCGTGCAATGGTTTTACGAGCGGCGCAAGGCAGTTCGTGGTGCAGGATGCATTGGAGATGATGTTGTGGTCCGCCGTGAGGTCACCGTCGTTCACGCCGTAGACGATCGTGCCGTCGATATCCGCGCCACCGGGTGCCGAAATCACAACTTTCTTCGCGCCACCGGCGATATGCTTGCCCGCGGTCTCCGCGGTCCGGAACAGGCCCGTGCACTCGAATACAACGTCAACACCGAGTTCGCCCCATGGCAGCTTGGCCGGGTCGCGCTCAGCGAATACCTTGATCCGATCGCCGTTAACGATGATGTCGCCACCGTCAACTTCGACTTTTCCAGCAAACTTGCCGTGTGCCGTGTCGTAACGCGTCAGGTGAGCATTGGTCTCAGCATCACCGAGATCGTTCAGTGCGACTACGTCGAATTCGTCGGTACGACCATATTCGTGAATGGCGCGAACAATGTTGCGCCCGATGCGGCCATAGCCGTTGATTCCGATCTTAATTGCCATCTTGTTCTTCTCCAGTAATTAATTCAGTACATCTTTCGCGACTGCAACGACGTTGTCGGTCGTGAAGCCGAAGTGTTCAAATAGCTCGTCCGCCGGCGCCGATTCGCCGAATCGATCCAGTCCGACAACCTGCCCCGCCGTGCCAACAAAACGCCACCAGCCTTCCGTGACGCCAGCTTCGATTGCAACGCGAGCCGTGACCGCTGCCGGTAACACCGACTCGCGATACTCCGCATCCTGTGCATCGAATACGTCGGTGCTGGGCATGGAGACGACGCGCGCCGCGACCCCGTCTGCTGCAAGTGCGTCAGCGGCAGACACGGCCAGTTCAACTTCGGAGCCTGTTGCGATAAGCAGAATATCAGGTGTGCCGGGGGAATCCTTCAATACGTATCCACCACGCGCAATATCGGCAATCTGCTCTGCCGTGCGCTGTTGATGCGGTAACCCCTGGCGGGTGAGCACGAGGCTGGTCGGCCCGGTCTCGTTGTCAATCGCATATCGCCAGGCTACCGCGGTCTCCACGGTGTCGCAGGGACGCCAGACGCTCATATTCGGCATCAGGCGCAGCGACGCCGTGTGCTCGACCGGCTGGTGCGTCGGACCATCCTCGCCCAGGCCTATCGAGTCGTGGGTATACACAAGGATGTTCTGAATACGCATAAGCGCGGCCATCCGCAGTGCATTGCGCGAATAGTCGGAGAAGGTCAGGAACGTGCCCGAGTACGGAATGAAGCCGCCGTGCAGCCGCAAACCGTTACAGATCGCCGTCATGCCAAACTCGCGGACGCCAAACCAAACGTAGTTACCCTTGGCGTCGTCTCCCGAGATTGGCGTTGAAGCATCGTGCTTGGTCAGATTTGAACCCGTAAGGTCGGCCGACCCACCGGCCATCTCCGGCAGGAACGGCGCGAACGCGTTCAGGGCACGAAGCGAGGCCTGACGCGTGGCCAACTTGGCGCCTTCCGCGTCGATCTCTGCGATCGACTTGTCGGCGTGTTTACACCAGCCGTGCGGCAACTTGCCGGCCATGCGGCGGGCAAATTCTGCAGCAAGTTCCGGGTGTTCGGCGTTGTAGGCAGCAAACGCAGCGTTCCAGTCCGACTCCGCCGCCGCTCCCTGGTCCTGGCAGTTCCATGCGCTCGCGATGGCGGACGGGATATCGAACGGGGGCGAATCCCAGCCAAGCTCCTTGCGCGCGGCGGCGATTTCATCGTCACCCAGCGGTGCGCCGTGCGTGGACGCTGTACCCTGCTTGTTTGGGGCACCGAACCCGATGACCGTTTTGCAACAAATCATCGTCGGACGCTCATCGTCAGCAACAGCCTGGTCTATCGCTGCTGCGATGGCCACAGGGTCGTGGCCGTCGACGTCAGGGATGACCTGCCAGCCGTAGGCCTCGAAGCGTTTGACCGTATCGTCAGTAAACCAGCCCTCGGTATCACCATCGATCGAAATTTTGTTGTCATCGTACAGACAGATCAGCTTGCCGAGCTTCAGCGTTCCAGCCAGCGAACAAGCCTCGTGGGAGATGCCTTCCATGAGGCAACCATCACCGAGGAACACCCAGGTCTTGTGATCGACGACATCGTGGCCCGCACGATTGAACTCAGCGGCCAGCATCTTCTCGGCCATGGCCATACCTACGGCATTGGTGATGCCCTGTCCCAGCGGACCGGTGGTCGTCTCGACAGGACCACCCGGTTCAAACTCGGGGTGACCCGCCGTTATGAAGCCCAGCTGGCGGAAATTTTGCAGCTGCTCGATCGTGAAATCTTTGTAGCCAGTCAGGTGCAACAGGCTATAGAGCAGCATTGAGCCATGCCCATTTGACAGAACGAAGCGATCCCGGTCTGCCCATCGCGGGTTTGCCGGATTGTGTTTGAGGTAGTCGCGCCAAAGAACCTCGGCGATATCCGCCATGCCCATTGGTGCGCCGGGATGTCCTGAGTTCGCCGCCTGAACAGCATCCATGCTCAGGGCTCTTATGGCATTCGCGAGATCGCGCCGGGCGGGTTGGCCGGCGGTTGCAGCTTGTTGTGACATTGGACCTGTCTCTGGCCTCTTGGCCATAAAATGATGAGGAGTTGTCGCTTGAGCGAGGCGCGCATTTTCCCTGTTATAGAGGGCGGCATCAAGGGTACAATGCGCCACCCCTTCGACTGGAACACACAAAAATCATGACTGATGCATTTCTGTTCACCTCGGAATCGGTATCCGAGGGACATCCTGACAAGATTTCCGACCAGATCTCGGACGCGATCCTCGACGCCATCATTGCCGAGGACACCAAAGCTCGCGTGGCCGTTGAGACCATGGTTAAAACCGGCGTCGCTATCGTTGCCGGCGAGGTAACGACGTCAGCCTGGGTAGACATCGAAGATATCGTACGCAACACGGTACTCGACATCGGCTACAACAGTTCAGCCATGGGTTTTGACGGGGCCTCGTGCTCGGTTCTCAATGCCATCGGCAAGCAATCGCGCGACATCGCGATGGGCGTGGATCGCGAATCGGCTGAAAAGCAGGGTGCGGGTGACCAGGGCCTGATGTTCGGCTATGCGACCAACGAAACCGATGTGCTAATGCCGGCTCCCATCACGTTTGCGCACCGGCTGGTCAAGCGTCAGTCCGAAGTCCGCAAGAATGGCACACTGGCCTATCTTCGCCCGGACGCGAAAAGCCAGGTCACTTTTGTGTACGAGGACAATAAGCCGGTGGCGATTGACGCCATCGTCGTGTCGTCACAGCACGATCCGGATGTTTCGATGGACGATCTGCGCGAAGGGGTCATGGAAGAGATCATCAAGCCGATCATCCCGGCCGAGCTGGTCAGCGACAAGACGCAATACCACATCAATCCCACCGGCAGATTCGAGATCGGTGGACCGATGGGCGACTGCGGGCTGACAGGTCGCAAGATTATCGTTGACACGTACGGCGGTTCAGCCCGCCACGGTGGTGGCGCATTTTCGGGCAAGGATCCGTCCAAGGTCGATCGTTCAGCCGCCTACGCCGCGCGCTATGTTGCCAAGAACATCGTGGCGGCCGGCCTCGCCGATCGCTGCGAAATCCAGGTTTCCTACGCCATCGGCGTCGCGGAACCGACATCAATTTCCGTACACACTTTTGGTACCGGGAAGATTTCCGATGCAAAATTAACGGAACTGATCCGCGAACATTTTGATCTCACACCGTATGGCATCCTGACCATGCTTGACCTGATCAAGCCGATCTACAAGCAGACAGCCGCCTACGGACACTTCGGCCGGGAAGACATCGACCTGAGCTGGGAGCGCACAGACAAAGCTGACGCGCTGAAAGACGCCGCCAACTAATTACCGAATATCCAGGAGACACATTATGAGCAGCGAACCTGTTGCCATTCAGCAAAACGACTACAAGGTTGCCGACATTTCACTGGCCGACTGGGGTCGCAAGGAAATCACAATTGCCGAGACGGAAATGCCAGGCCTCATGGCACTGCGCGACGAGTACAAGGGCAAGAAGCCGCTCGACGGTGTGCGCCTGACCGGTTGCCTGCACATGACTATCCAGACGGCTGTACTCATTGAGACGCTCAAGGATCTTGGCGCCGACATTCGTTGGTCGTCGTGCAACATCTTCTCAACGCAGGACCATGCAGCGGCCGCAATTGCAGCTGCCGGCATCCCGGTGTTTGCCTGGAAAGGCGAAACCGAGGATGAGTACTGGTGGTGTGTCGAACAGACCATCAACGGCCCGGATGGCTGGCAGCCCAACATGATCCTCGACGATGGCGGCGACCTGACACTGGTATTGCACGACAAATTCCCCGAGATCATGAAAGAGGTCAAAGGCCTGTCCGAGGAGACGACGACCGGTGTGAAACGCCTCTACGACATGATGGCCGATGAATCCCTGATGTGCCCGGCGTTCAATGTCAACGACTCCGTCACCAAGTCCAAGTTCGACAACCTGTACGGCTGCCGCGAGTCACTCGTCGACGGCATCAAACGTGCCACCGACGTCATGATCGCTGGCAAGATCGCAATCGTTTGCGGTTTTGGTGACGTGGGCAAAGGCTGCGCACAGTCACTTCGCGGCCTCGGCGCGACGGTTTGGGTTACGGAAATCGATCCGATCTGTGCACTGCAGGCGGCAATGGAAGGCTACCGCGTCGTCGATTTCGACGAGGTCTGTGACCAGGCGGACATCGTTGTCACGGCAACCGGCAATTACCATGTTGTGTCAGGCCCGCAGATGGATCGCATGAAAGATCAGGCGATCGTCTGCAATATCGGTCACTTCGACAATGAAATCGACGTGGCCTACCTCGGCAAGTACGAGTGGGAAAATATCAAACCGCAGGTGGATCACATCATCTTCCCTGATGGTAAACGCATCATCCTCCTGGCCGAAGGCCGCCTCGTTAACCTCGGTTGCGCCACGGGCCACCCGAGTTTCGTCATGTCCAACTCGTTCACCAACCAGGTGTTGGCCCAGATCGAGTTGTGGCAGAACGGCGAGAATTACGAGCGGAAAGTGTACGTGCTGCCGAAACATCTCGACGAGAAGGTGGCTCGCTTGCACCTCGATCGTATTGGTGCCAATCTCACCGAACTATCGGACGAACAGGCGAAGTACATTGGCGTCGACAAGGCCGGCCCGTACAAGCCTGAGCACTATCGCTACTAAGAACTGATTTAGGGAAAACGCCTATTCAAGCGACCGCGGAAGGTAAAAACGATCAGATTCGGGTGCTGCATATCACAGACCCGCATTTGTTCGCCGACCCGGAAGGCAGCCTGCGTGGCACCAACACGCGGGCTTCGCTTGAGAAGGTCCTCGCCCATTACGCGGCCGGAGACTGGCGCGCTGACCGCGTCGTCGTTACTGGCGACATCATCCAGGACGACTCGGCAGGAGCATACGAGATCTTTCGTGAGCTGCTGCTCCCGCTAAAACTCCGCACCCATTGCGTGCCGGGCAATCACGATATTCGCGACCTGATGCGGCCGGTTTGTTGCCGGCCGCCCTTTTCCTACTGTGCGTTTGAGGAAATCGGTGACTGGCTGCTCGTCGGAATCGACAGCTGCATCAAGGGAGACGCGGGCGGCGAAGTCGAAGCAGATGAACTCGATCGCCTTTCCGAAATTGTCGGTCGCAGCACAGCGAAACACGTCATGGTCTGCCTGCACCACCCTCCCGTGCCAATGGGCAGCAAGTGGCTTGACACGGTCGGGCTAAAGAATGGCGACGAGGTACTGGAGCGTCTGAGGATGCTCGGGCGCATTCGCACCGTCGCATTCGGGCATGTTCACCAGGATTACGACGACGTCTACGAAGGCATACGTATCCTCGCGACACCCTCGACATGCGCACAGTTCAAGCCGGGCAGCGATAATTTCGAGGTCGACGACAAACCGCCGGCATACAGGCGACTAACACTCAACGTCGACGGCAGTGTCGATACAGAGCTTCTGTGGATCGACTGATTCATACGATTTGCATAGCGCTGCTGTGCATTCTTGCGTCGTCGTCGTGGGCCGACGAATCCGGTCATCCGGTGACTATGTGGCAAGTGGATGGCAAGACCAATTCCGTGTATCTACTGGGTTCCATTCACATGCTGCGCGAGCAGGACCATCCACTGCCCAGTGTTATTGACTCCGCATACGATGACGCAGAGATCATCATCATGGAGCTCGACATGGATGATATGGACCCGGCCTATACACAGATGGCATTCAACCGCGCCGGGGTCAGGACCGACGGGACAACCTTGCGCGAGCTGATGGGTGACGACGCTTATTCCCGAGCCGAGGAAGCGGCCGCCGCAGTGGATATTCCGCTCGATATGCTGGCGCAGAGCGAGCCATGGCTGGCCGCCATGACCGTGGAAATCATGCTGTTGTACCGCATCGGCTTCAATCCTATGCTCGGCGTCGAGATGACCATGACCTCACGCGCGGCCCGGGACGGCAAACCAATTGAAGGTCTCGAAACGGTTGACGAGCAGCTCGCCTTCCTGGACGGCCTGCCGCTCGACGTGCAAAGCGAGATGCTGATCCAGACACTCGCCGAGGGCGCCGCGTTGGGCGATTCAATCGATGCGTTCATCGATGCCTGGCACTTTGGCGACATGACGATTCTGGAGAGCGGCTTGCTTGATTCAATCAGGGAGCAGTCCGAGTTCAGCGAAGTCCTGATCACCGGCCGAAACCGCCGCTGGGCTGACGCGATTGCCGGCATGCTCGATGACGATCAGGACTACCTCGTTATTGTCGGGGCACTGCACCTGGTCGGTGACGAGGGCGTCCCTGCCCTGTTAGCGAAACGAGGTCTCGGTATTCAACAGTTGAGCGAGCCGGCAGGACTCCGGTAGCATCCGCTCCTCTTCAGGAGGAAACCCATGAGTCTTTTCACCGATGCGCGGCAAGTTATTGCTGGCGGCGTTAATTCCCCGGTCCGCGCTTTTGCGAGCGTTGGCGGCGAACCCATCTTCTTCAAGAGTGCCAAAGGCAGCCGTTTCCAGGCCGAAGACGGCAAGGAGTACATTGACTATGTTGGCTCGTGGGGACCCATGATCCTCGGCCACGCGCACCCGGAGGTGATCGATGCTGTCGTCACCACAGCGCAGCAAGGACTGAGTTTTGGTGCCCCGTGCGTTCTGGAGACAAAAATCGCCGAGAAGATCTGCTCGATGCTGCCAACGGTGGACAGGGTCCGGATGGTCAGTTCCGGGACCGAAGCGACCATGAGCGCCATTCGGCTCGCTCGCGGCCATACCGGTCGTGACAAGATCATCAAGTTCGAGGGCTGCTACCACGGCCACTCCGATTCTTTGCTTATCAAAGCGGGCTCCGGCGCGCTGACACTCGGTGTTCCGAGCTCACCGGGCGTTCCGGCAGGGCTGGCTGAACACACGATTACGCTGTCCTACAACGACATCGACGGTGTAAAGGCGGCATTTGCCGAGATTGGCGACCAGGTTGCATGCGTCATCGTTGAACCCATCGCCGGCAACATGAACATGGTGCCACCCGTGGCTGGCTTCCTTGAGACCTTGCGCGAGGAATGCACCAAGGCTGGCGCTTTGTTGATTTTCGATGAGGTCATGACCGGCTTTCGCGTGGCAAGGGGTTGTGCCCAGGCCGTATTCGGAATTGAGCCCGATATCACGACGCTTGGAAAAGTCATCGGCGGTGGCATGCCCGCGGCGGCGTACTGCGGTCGTGCCGATGTTATGGCCAGCATCGCGCCCGATGGGCCGGTCTACCAGGCGGGCACTTTGTCCGGCAACCCGGTCGCCATGGCGGCAGGCCTCAAGACGCTCGAGAAAATCGACGACGACGCTTTCTGGGCATCGCTCACGGCGAAAACCCGGAAGCTGGTTGACGGACTGGCGGCAGCGGCGGCCGACGCGGGCATTCCGGTATCGGTTGAGGCCGAGGGTGGCATGTTCGGCATGGTCTTTACGGCTGATGGCCCGGTTCGCTCCTACGCGCAGGTCGCGGCCGGCGACGTCGATCGCTTCAAACGTTTCTTCCACGGCATGCTGGACGAAGGCATCTACCTGGCACCGTCAGCGTTCGAGGCGGGCTTCGTCTCAGCCGCGCACAGCGACGATGATATCGATGACACCATCGCCGCCGCGAGCAAAGTCTTCGCGACTCTTTAGAAGTTGAAAATTACGCCGGCAGATAAGGTCCGCTCGGCGCCATAGAGCCGCTCGCCGACAGGAATATCTGACCCGTTTGCGCGATTGATACCGGCGACATGGTCCTGGTATGTCTTGTCGAACAGGTTATCGACGCGAGCCTCCAGGCGCAGGGCCTCGGTGGGATACCAAACAAGCGCGGCATTGACGAGCCCGTAACCCGCTGTTGCTTGTTCGTCATTGAATGCGGAGACTTTGTCCTGCCTGGCATAGCCAACAATCTCGGTCATCACTGACAGCAGATCGTTTTCCCAGGTCAGGCCGAGGCTGGCATTCAGCGGCGCCAACCGATACAGGTTGTCACTAACGTCCGTTCGGCGACCACGCGCGTATGTGGCGATGCCATCGATATACCACTGATCGGCCAGCTCGACTTTGAAGGCAAGGTCAATACCGTAAATCTCGGCATCGACGTTGGCGAACTCCAGCGCTGGTTTCCCGGACATCATCTGGGAAACCATATTCGCGACCATGTTGGTTGACGGGACACCCTGGATATAGCCATTGACCTGGCGATAGAAGACCTGCGGCGAAATCGTAACGCGCCCAGCCTCCTGGCCGTAGCCGACCGTGATCTCATTGGAGCGCTCTGCGTCCAGATCCAGTCCGCCGATGTAATTGCGGCCATCGGCCAAGCCACCCGTGGCCTGCAGCGGCAGCCAAAGGTAGAGCTCCTGGTAGGACGGAGCACGCGTTTTGCTACCCAGCTCGACGCGCCATTCGGAGTCGTCGGACATGCGCAATCGATACTTCACTACAGCATCGACTGAGTCCCAGTTCAGGTCCCTGTTCGCCGCGTTAAAATCATCTGCAAGCAAATCAACATTAGTGCCCATGGGGCCCATCATGCCGCTCGCACTGACCTCGCCTGCATTTGCGTCGACGCGCTTGACGCGAAATCCGAGCTCAAGATCACCGCGGCTCGTATCGCGTTGCCACTCGATGAATGCCGACGTCACGTCCCTCGTCACATCAACGAAATTGTCGACGCGGAACATTGCGTTGTTCGGGTTCGTAATCGTCGCCTCGTGATTCGCCGTGCTTGTGTCGATTCCAATCCTGAGCCGTGACGTCGCGAGCTCAAAATCAGCATCGGCACTCACCTGCCCGCCTGCGCCTGTTGCGAAGTTCTGGCGCTGTGCCATCGGCATAGGCGCCTGGCGCAGACCGAAGTTGTCCATCAGGTGCTCGACATCATTCCAGCCGGCACGAAGGTTTAATGAAATCCCGTCAGTGATTTCGACAGAGCCCTCTGCGCCGGCAAGGTCTGTCTTGATAAAGCGAATGTCCATTGGCAGTGCCGGTGTACCGGTATCATCGGTGTCGAGCCTGCCGACATACAGCTGCAGGTCGACAGAGTTGCCCGCGAACGCATAGCTCAGGTCCGCACGTTCGCGATGCAGGCGCGATGGCCGCATGACGCCGACCGGCGTCGTGATGTCATCACCGTCATCGACCGCTGCAATCAACGATACCTTGTGGGTGGTGCTCGCATAGGTGAGCCTGCCGGCTGACGTACTAACGTTGCCATTTCCCGAATATCGCGTACCAGCAAAGCCGGACCATTTGGCGTCGGCCTGGCTGAAAGCACCACGGGACAGTCGCAATGCCATGTGCCCACCCACGGACTCGGGTGCCAGCGACACGCTCGCCACGCCACGTGTCACATCAAGGTCCTCGGTGATCAAGGGCGACGCGTAAGACATAGGCGTATCCATCGCATTCGGTCCACCCGAGACAACACCGAGATGATCGATAACAACCGAGACGCGATCGCCATACATGCCTCGATACTGTGCGATTCCCGTCACAGGACCGTTGGCATTGACGTTGGCGCCCGGTATGTCCTTCAGTATGGTCGCTGTGTCCACGAGCATTTCGCGGTCGACTTCTATTTGTACGAGGCCTGTCGAGACTGATCGCCCGACGACAACAACTTCGTCAACCTCGGACTCGGCACCGCTCTCCGGCTGCTGTGCACCGACGGCGGCGGACAGCAGCAATGCAGCCATGCTGGCCGCGCTTGCAGAATAATTCACAATTTTCTCCTGGATTGCACCGGCAGGAGCACACGCCCGCTGCCAAAATAGGTTATTCAGGTGCGGTCAGACAGGAGGAGCTCTCGAGCGGTAGGCCGTTGTCGACGAGGCGTGCACCACCGTCGACGGCACGATATTGAACCAGGTTGCCTCTGGAATGAATTCAGGTGGCGCGGCAGAATCTACTGCAACCGCGGATGCCAGCATGTGGCCAATCGGGCATTGCTCTGTTGCCGATACCGAATCGGCACTGGTGTCGCCATGACCATGGTGGCCATGGTGCTCGTCGCCCGCGAGCGCCTGCATGATCTCTACAGGCATTCCGGACGGGCAGAGTTCGTACAGCAGGCCGCTGCCCTGGCTGCCCGGCATGTACCCGTCCGGGGTCAACGCGCGCAGCGACAGCATCGCCAATGAGGCGATGAGGAGCAGCTTGTTGCGGACGGACAAGTTCATAAGTACCTGAGTATAGTGGCAAGACGGCTCTGCACTAACTGGCAGACGGTACGGTATCAACTGCCCGACAGGACAGTTAAATGGGTGGTTTCACCCAGGTATTACTGGTGTAAGACCTCCTCAACCAGCTTCAGACAGGCAGAAATGTCGTCGCTCTCCAGGACGGCCTGCTTGGTCTGCAGGTCAATCGGCAGAATCTCAATGAATCGCCAGGCAACCCACGCGGCATCGTCATACTTGCGCTCCAGGCCTTCGTACAGACGGCCGAGGTCATTCAGTACGCTTTCCAGGATAGGTGGTAGTGCTTTGAATTCATTCGGTAGTGCCATCGGTTGGGTCGGTGGCACTAGTTCGACCTCACCGACGTTGAGGCCGTCGCCCAGCTGCTCCGCGGAATGCAGGCGGAATCGTTCCGTGCCGATGGCCGTGATCCCCAGCAATCCGTCGCTTCCCTGGTACCAGTCCGTTACCCGGGCGAGTGTCCCGACATGATGCGTCGTGGCTGGCCCGGCTTCATGACCGTCTCGAATCAGCAGTACACCGAAAGGCGCGTCTTCTTTCATGCAACGGCTGATCATATCGAGATAGCGGGGCTCGAAAACCCGCAGCGGCAGCGGCCCGCCCGGGAATAGCACAGTGTTGAGGGGGAAAAGAGCTACCTGCATGATCCTCAAAGTATAGCCCCAGGACGCCGGGCACGCAGATCCTGGCTCCTATCCGCAAAAAAAATCCCCACACAAGGTGGGGATAATCTGGGGATGCGCTACCGCGCTATGAGCCTGTACGAGGTACAGGACCCAAAGTGTCGCAAAACCAGGCGGCGAATGGGTTTCAGGGAGATTTCAGAATGTATCCATTTGTTTCTCACCGATCGCGTTGCTCCTATCTTGCGCCAGCACGCGCTATCATCGCCACATGACCAAGGTTCTCCTGATCGATGACGATCGCAAGCACTCTGCGTTGATGCAGGCGTATTTCAAGCGTTTCGGCATTACGCTCGTCTGTGCTTATGACGCTGAAGAAGGATTCAAGAAGCTGAGTCGGGAAGAGCCGGATCTGCTCCTTCTGGATATCATGTTGCCCGGCAAGGACGGCTTTCAGATTTGCCGCGAAGTGCGAAAGAACAACAACATACCGATCATTATGCTCACCGCCCGAGGCGATGTTTTCGATCGAGTCTCGGGGCTCGAACTGGGCGCCGACGACTACATCGGCAAACCATTTGAACCCCGCGAGTTGGTTGCTCGAGTACAGGCCACGCTGCGACGCTCGGAGATCACGGGCTCCACTGTCGGCGAGCTGGCCTTCAATGGATTGACGATCGAAACGGAAACCCGGACCGTTCGTGTCGATGACGAAGTCGTTTCGCTCACGTCGATGGAGTACGAACTGTTGCTGATCCTCGCGCGCCGACATGGGCGCAAATTATCACGCGACGACATTCTCAGTGAATTGCGAGGTATTGATGCCGCTATCCTGACTCGGTCTGTCGACATCATGGTGAGTCGCCTGCGCCAAAAACTCGGTGATACGGTCAAGCCGGCGCGCTTTATCCAGACGGTCTGGGGCCGCGGCTATTCATTCGTGGGCGTTCCGAAAACGGATGATTAATCGCCTTTCGCGATCGCTTTCATTTCGCCTCCTCGTCATTTTCATTGTACTGGGTGGCCTGTTCGTACTCGGCACGATCGAGGCAGTCCAGCGCTTCTACAATAGCGACCAGATTCGCGGCCTTATCAGTGGCCACCTGTCGCTCCACGTAAGCTACGTGCGCGAAGATATCGGCGTTCCGCCGCGAATTGAGCGCGCTATCGCAATTACGGAAAAGGTCCCCGTCGACATTCGCATCCTGGGTCCTGATATTGACTGGGCCTCCGATCAGGCGTTTCCTGGACTCGAGCAGCTGGTGTTCCAGCCCAGCCCTCGATTTAGCGACAACCCGGGTGCCTGGGCCGATGAACTTGCCGGTGTGGATTTCGCCAGCCTCGACAACCACGATTTCCTTCGCATTCGGCAGGGCGGCTACCAGATTGTCGTGTCGACGCCGAGAATCTCGGACGTGCCCGAGGGCCCGGCATTGATTCCGCTTGTCCTGGGCCTGGGTCTTTTCTTCCTGCTTATCGCTTATGCGGCCGTAACGTGGCTGTTCCGTCCGATCAGGACGATTCGTTCCGGCGCCGAACACATTGGCCGTGGCAACTTCGACTTCCGCATAGCGAACATTCGCAGCGACCAGCTCGGCGATCTTGCAACGGACATCAACAAGATGGCAGGAGACGTCGAGGACATGCTCGATGCCAAGCGTGCCCTGCTGCTCGGAATCAGCCACGAGCTGCGCACACCCTTATCGAGGATGAGACTCGCTCTCGAATTTCTGGGTGAAGAAGACGATGCCGAGGGCCTGAGGGCAGAAGTTATCGAAATGGAGACGATCGTCAGTTCGTTGCTTGAGGCCGAACGTCTCAACAGCCGGCACGCGCAGCTATTCCGTTCCGAGGCCGATATCGGCGACCTGGTCGCGGACATGCTGGAAAGCTTCTTTTCGCGCGACAGGGACCGAATTGTCGTATCACAGCCCGATGAGCCCATCGTAGCGTCGGTCGACCCAGCCCGCATTACGCTGCTCCTGAAAAACCTCGTCGGCAATGCTCTGCGCTATTCGAAACCTGAGGACGGCCCGGTCGAGCTCGTCCTCTCTTCTGCACACGACGAACTCATCATGACTGTTTCTGATCATGGCCCGGGGCTGAGCAGGGACCAGGCGGAACACATTGGAGAACCCTTCTACCGTAGCGATCAGTCCCGGACACGGGAATCTGGCGGTACCGGCCTTGGGCTCTATCTCGCAAGCCTTGCCGCGGAAGCGCATGGTGGCTCTCTGAAACTCCTCGACACGGGTGCTCAAGGTGCCAGTTTCGAGGTTCGGATCCCCCTGGTCGACAGTTAAACCGCGCGCAGGAGAGCGCGCGAGCCCTCATTTTCGGGCATTCCAGGAATGGCCGAGCGGCCCGCAAAAACGCCCAAAGCCCGCAATGACGTAGCTTCAGTTATCTGAACAAAGTCAGTTTGTAAACGAATGTAACAGGGCCACTCAAGCCATTGTGGACCCCGCGCACGGACCGTATGTTGGCACTCTGATGATTTTGGAGGCCGCCATGAGCGCCATCACTGCAACTGCGGTCAACTGGACCGAAACAGGACTCGTTCCGGATACCGTTATACGTGCCGGTATCAGGAGACTCCTGGAAGCCAAACGCAAAGAGATCCACTCGGGCGATATCGAGTACGCCGCGGAGGCGTTGAACGGATTCGTCGCCATGATGAATGACTCGCCGATCGCGCTGGTACCTGACCTCGCGAACGAACAACACTACGAAGTCCCCGCTGAGTTCTTTTCTCATGTCATGGGCGACCACCTCAAGTACAGCTGCTGCCACTGGGGCCGTGACGTTGGCAACTTGTCGGAGGCCGAGGCCGCTGCGCTTGAGTTGACCGTGGAGCGAGCCGGCATAAAGGATGGCATGCATATTCTCGATCTCGGCTGCGGCTGGGGATCGCTCTCGCTGTGGATCGCTGAACACTTTCCCCACGCATCCGTTACATCCGTCTCAAACTCATCATCGCAACAAGACTTTATCCGCCAGCGGGCGGCCGAGAGATCGATCGACAACGTCGACGTAATCTCCTGCGATATGAATACTTTTGAAACTGACAAACGATTCGACCGGGTCGTGTCTGTCGAGATGTTCGAACACATGCGCAATTACGGCGAGTTGTTCCGGAAAATAGACAAGTGGCTGTTACCCCAAGGCCACTTCTTCATGCATATCTTCTGCCACCGCACCACGCCCTACGAGTACATCGATAACGGGCCAGGCGATTGGATGAGCAGACACTTCTTCAGTGGCGGCATCATGCCAAGCGCCGATTTGCCGCTGCGTTTTCCGGCAAACCTCAATATCGTGAATCGCTGGCACTGGAGCGGTCAACACTATGCCAGGACGTGCAATGCCTGGCTCAGCAAGATGGATGAGAACAAGGCCCGGATAATGCCGGTTCTTGAAAAATGTTATGGCGAGGCCGATGCGTCGCTTTGGTGGCAGCGCTGGCGCATATTTTTTATGGCTTGCGCCGAGCTGTTCGACTACGACGAAGGTCAAGAGTGGTTCGTCGGTCACTATCTATTTGAGAAGGCAGCTTAAGACATGTTACTTCTGATGAACTTTGCGGTATTCGAGATCGCCTGGCTGTCGTCGGTTATAGGTGCCGCCCAACAAATGCCATGGTTGGGGCCAATGGCGGCCGTGATTGCATTGGCGCTGCATCTGCGGGCCGCGCGCAGGCCGTTTGAGGAAGTCCTGCTGGTACTCTGTTGCGGACTGATTGGCGCAAGCTTCGACAGCATGCTGGTAACCGCTGGCTGGGTCTCTTACGAAGCCGGGATGTTCAGCAATTACCTCGCGCCCTACTGGATTGTCACGATGTGGATGTTGTTTGCGACAACGCTAAACGTCTCGATGCGCTGGCTCAGAGGTCGGCCAAAACTCGCAGCACTGCTCGGCCTGTACGGCGGCCCGGCATCGTACCTGGCAGGACAGGCTCTTGGCGGTATCGTCATAGTCAACCAGTTCGCAGCGCTTACGGCGCTTGCTCTCGGCTGGGCTGTCATTATGCCGGTTCTAATGTGGCTGGCGGAACACCTGGACGGCATGCCGGGGCCGCGCCGCAAATGGACCGCGGAACGCACCTGATAAGGAGTACCAAATTGTGATACGTAATCTCTCTGCAGTCCTGGTGTTCATCCTGATGAGCCCCGCATTTGCTTCGCCTGCCGCCGGCCAGACCGGTGCAGGAGAGGTTGCCTCCTGGGACTTCGTTGTTTACCTAAACGACAAGAAAGTCGGTAAACACGAATTCAAAGTGATTGAAACGGGCGGAATACGACAAGTACAAAGCGAGGCCAGTTTTACGGTTAAGGTGCTGTTCATACCTGCCTACCGCTACCAACACAGCGCGGCGGAACGCTATACGGATAACTGCCTGGTTGAATTCGACGCGAGCACGAATGCCAATGGCGAGCGCATCCGGGTATCCGGAGCGCGCTCCGGCGCGGGGTTCGTTGTCGAAAGAGACGGCGCTCCGGTCGAGCTGCCTGAATGTGTCATGACGTTCGCTTACTGGAACCCGGACTTTCTGGAACAACCACGCCTGTTGAATCCCCAGACCGGGGAATACGTCGATGTTCGCGTCGAAAACCTCGGCGAAGAGACCCTCGATTTTCGCGGCCAGTCAGTTGCAGCAACGCGCTTCAACCTAAAGGCCGATGAGGTGGACCTGACGCTCTGGTATTCAACCGATGACGAGTGGCTCGGCCTCGAGTCAGTAGCCAAAGGCGGACACATCATCCGTTATGAGCGTTCCTGACATGCGCACCGCTACAAAATTTGCCGCCCTTGCATGCGCCGTAGTCCTGTTCGGCGGGTGCGCGGCAAAAGGACCTGAAATGAAAACCGTGGACTACGTGGACATCGATCGTTTCATGGGACCGTGGTATGTCATTGCCAACATTCCGACGTTCCTCGAAAAGGGTGCGCACAACGCCGTCGAGACTTACACCCTGAACGACGATGGGACAATCGCGACGAACTTCAAATTCAGGAAGGACAGCTTCGACGGCAAGATCAAGGAATACAATCCAAAAGCATTTGTAATGAACAAAGAGACAAACGCGTTGTGGGGAATGCGCTTTGTCTGGCCGATCAAGGCCGATTATCGAATCGTTCATCTCGACGATGAATACCAGCACACAATCATCGGCCGTCAGGACCGTGATTACGTGTGGATAATGGCGCGCACGCCGACCGTATCAGGTGCCGACTATGACAAACTGCTGTCGGTCGTGGAATCGCTGGGATACGACACGTCGAAGATCGAAACCGTGCCACAGCGCTGGTGACCCGATGAAAATAGCAATTATCGGTACCGGAATTGCTGGAAATGTCGCTGCCTACAAGCTACGGCAGGAACATGACATCACTGTGTTCGAGGCCGGCTGCTATGTCGGTGGCCACACGAATACTGTGGATGTTGTCGAAAACGGCCGCCAGTTCGCGGTCGACACGGGTTTCATCGTCTTCAACGATCGTACCTATCCAAACTTCATTTATCTGCTTGACGAGATCGGTCAGGCGTCGCAGCAAAGCGAAATGAGCTTCAGTGTCCAGGCCGAAGGCAGCAATATCGAATACAGCGGCTCTTCCCTGAATACGCTGTTCTCGCAGCGCAGGAACATCCTTCGCCCGCCGTTTTACCGGATGATTCGCGACATTCTCCGTTTCAACAAGACAACCCTGCCGAGCGTCGAACACCTCGACTACTCGGAGTCGGTGGGTGATTACCTCTTCGAGAACGGCTACAGCCACGAATTTGTAGATCACTATCTCGTGCCCATGGCCGCAGCAATCTGGTCAGCAGAACCAGTGTCGGTTCTGGACATGCCGATTAAGTTCCTTGCCCGGTTCTTCGACAATCACGGCTTGTTGCAGATCAAGGATCGACCGACCTGGCGTGTCGTTAAGGGCGGATCCCGTCAATACGTCGAAAAACTCGTAGCCGCTCACCGCGACCGAATTCGCCTGAACTCCCCTGTTCAGTCGATTCGTCGAATTGATGATCGTGTGGAACTACGCTCGGCATCCGGCGGTACCGAATTATTCGACTACGTTTTCGTCGCCTGCCACAGCGACCAGGCGCTGTCCCTGATAGAGGATGCGACAACTGCGGAGCGCCAGGTACTTGGCGCGATTCAATATCAGTCCAATGAAGCAATACTGCATACCGACGATTCATTGATGCCAACCCGACGGCGCGCCTGGGCGGCCTGGAACTACCACATCCCGGAGGATTCATCGCGTCATGTTGCCGTCACCTACAACATGAACATCCTCCAGGGTCTGCGGACCGATAGCCAGTACCTGGTTACCCTGAATAACGACCGTCGGATCGACCCAGGGAAAGTCATACGGAAGATTCAGTACGAACACCCGATGTACTCCCGAGAATCGGTCGCAGCGCAGGGTCGACAGGCCGAAATCAACTGCGACCGGACGTTTTTCTGCGGCGCGTATTGGCGCAACGGTTTTCACGAGGACGGCGTCGTCAGCGCGCTGAACGCCATCGAGCATTTCGAGGAGAGGCTAGCCGATGGAGAGCTGCATCTACGAAGGGCGAGTTAAACACTCGCGCTCCAGACCAGCCAGACACCAGTTCAGCTACCGTCTGTTCCTGATGTACCTGGACCTCGATGAACTGGACACACTTTTTAAGAGGCGCTGGTTCTGGTCCACGTCGCGCCCTGCGCTTGCGAGGTTTCGGCGTAGCGATCACTTCGGACCCGAAGACCAACCCCTTGCTGAAGCAGTGCGGGATCGGGTGGAGAAAGAGACCGGCAGACGGCCCAGCGGCTCTATTCGCCTGCTGACCAACCTGTCCTACTTCGGATTCTGCTTTAACCCGGTGAGTTTCTACTACTGCTTTTCGGCTGATGGCGAACAGGTGGAATACATCGTCTCCGAGGTGCATAACACGCCTTGGGGAGAGCGCGACACCTATGTACTGGACTGTCGCAAGACCGCCATGTTCGAGTCGTCCTGGCGGTTCAGTCCCAGGAAGAAGATGCATGTCTCGCCTTTTATGCCGATGGAAGTCGAATACGACTGGGTATTGTCTCAACCGGCGGATCAACTGTCGGTGTTCATGGCGAATTCCCAGGAAAGCATTCGAATCTTCAGCGCAACCATGAGTCTGAGTCGCAAGCCGATTACTACGTGGTCCTTGTCCTCGGTGCTCCTGCGATTTCCGCTACAGACATTCAAGATCATTCTCGCGATCTACTGGGAGGCCTTGCGCCTCTGGGTCAAGCGATGCCCGTTCTATACGCATCCACAAAAGGAAGAAGAGGCAACGGCACGATGAGTACAAGAACCAACTCCATACGCACCGCAGAATTGACCTACGCGACCAGGAAGCCTGCCTGGCTGGACAGGCTTGCAAAGCGCCTCGTCCTCGCTCAGCTCGCGAAGCTGCGCGAAGGACAGGTTGTCATCATTCAGAATGACACGCGAACGCGCTTCGGCCAACAGACCCGGGATTTTCCGCGATCAATCGAGCTGCGCGTTCTCGATTCCGAGTTTTATCGTGATATCGCGTTTGGCGGATCGATCGGGGCCGGAGAAGCGTACATCCAGGGGCACTGGGTCTGCGACGACCTGGAGGACCTGCTCCGCATTCTGCTCCGGAACCGGGACGTCCTCGAGAAAATGGACTCAGGCCTAGGTCGACTCAGCGTGCCATTGCAGAAATTGTCTCACGCACTGAATCGAAACACACGATCAGGCAGCCGCAAGAATATAGCTGCGCACTACGATCTCGGCAACGACTTCTACCAGTTGTGGCTGGACGGGACGATGATGTATTCAAGCGCCTACTTCGACTCACCAGAGACTTCTCTTGAGGACGCGGCTGTCGCAAAGCTCGACCGAATCTGCAGGAAACTTGATCTTTCTGCGAATGATTCCGTCATCGAGATCGGCACGGGATGGGGTGGCTTTGCAATACATGCAGCCCGGCACTATGGCTGCCATGTCACGACAACAACGATCTCACAACAGCAATACGAGTACGCGAAACAGGCTATCCACGATGCCGGTTTGGACGACCGGATCACACTGCTGCTCAAGGACTATCGGGATCTGGATGGAAGTTTCGACAAGCTTGTGTCGATCGAGATGATCGAAGCCGTTGGTCACGAATACCACGATACCTACTTCAGCAAATGTTGTGAGTTGCTGAAGCCTGACGGCATGATGCTACTGCAGGCAATTACGATTGCCGACCAGCGATACGACCAGTACAAAACCGGAGTCGACTTCATCAAGCGGTATATCTTCCCGGGAGGCTGCCTGACGTCAGTAACCGATATGACCCGGACCATGACCACCCAGACTGACATACGGGTAATTCACCTGGAGGACATTGGGCCACATTACGCGACGACCTTAAATCACTGGCACAAGCGGTTCCTGAGTCGTATCGATGAGGTTCGCGCTCTCGGCTACTCGGAGTCGTTCATTCGCATGTGGCGGTTCTACCTGGCCTACTGCGAGAGCGCGTTTTCCGAAAGAGCGACAGGCGTCGTCCAAATGCTCATGATGCGGCCGGGTACTCGCTGCGATCACGTTCGCTACTAGAACGAATCTGGCCAGCTTGCTCTAGCCGCTGCGCGTTCTCTGTAACAGAGCCGTCAGCGTTTGCCTCGCAGAGCCAAAGCCGCCGTTACTCATAAAGATGACCTGGTCGCCACCCAGCACGCGAGTCGACATATCGTTGACGAGGCGATCGTAGTCGCCGAACAGACGCAGCTTTCCACCGAGACTCTCAAGGCTGGACTCAAAGTCATCGCTCATACCATCCGGACGGAACATCCACACGAGGTCGGCGCCTTCCAAAGAATCGGCCAGCAGATCGTTGTGCACACCAAGCTTCATGGTATTTGAGCGCGGCTCAATTGCGACGACCACGCGATGTCCCGGATAGCGCTTGCGCATTGACTTGATCGACTTGCTGATCGCCGTCGGGTGATGCGCGAAATCGTCGTAGATGGCGATATCGGCGACCGTCGCCGTGCGCTCCATGCGTCGCTTGACGCCTTCGAAGCGTGACATTGCATCAACGGCCTGTTCGAGCGAGACGCCAGCAGACGCTGCAGCGGCCACTGCAGCCAGCGCATTCTCGAGATTATGCACGCCGCCAATCTTCCAGCGCGTGTCAGCGCCCTTTCCATCCGGGCCACGAATGCCAATATGACGCTCCACCTTATCGCCAAAGCGCGCGGTCCAGTCTGTGTCATCAGCCGTGCTGAAAGTCTCTAAGGGAGTCCAGCACCCTTGCTCGATCAGCTGTCTCAGGTTCTCGTCGTCACCGTTCATTACGATGCGACCACTGCCTGGCACCGTGCGCAATAACTGGTGAAACTGCCAGAGAATGGCATCCATGTCCTTGTAGATATCGGCATGGTCGTATTCAAGATTGTTCAGGATGACGGTGCGCGGACGATAATGGACGAACTTCGCGCGTTTATCGAAAAACGCGGTATCGTATTCGTCGGCTTCGACAACGAAGTAACGCGAATCGCCGAAGCGTGCTGACTCGCCGAAATTGGCAGGAATGCCGCCAATCAGGAATCCGGGCTTATGACCTGCATCCTCGAGTATCCAGGCCAGCATACT
Organism: Gammaproteobacteria bacterium; assembly: GCA_009937605.1. Taxonomy (GTDB): domain Bacteria; phylum Pseudomonadota; class Gammaproteobacteria; order Steroidobacterales; family Woeseiaceae; genus UBA1847. The sequence continues at coordinate 42,595 of JAACFG010000003.1, forward strand.
GGCCGTCGTTGTCTTGCCATGCGTTCCGGCAACCGCCATAACGTGACGGTCATGCAGCACATTTTCAGCCAGCCATTGGGGGCCTGACTTATAGGGCATCCCGCGATCCAGCATTGCCTCGACGACCTCGACACCGCGACTCATGACATTACCGACAACAACGCAATCCGGATTAATTTCCAGTTGGTCCGCGTCAACGCCTTCGTGAATATCGATCCCGAGTTTCCGAAGCTGCGTACTCATCGGTGGGTACACATTGCGGTCGCACCCGGTCACTTCATGCCCGGCCGCTCTCGCCAGCGCCGCGACGCCGCCCATGAAGGTTCCGCAGATTCCGAGTATGTGTATGTGCATGTCGCCTCAGGCTACCTGTCTAATTGACTGCTTCAACGCTGACTGGTTGTGGTTCAGCCGGATCGACCAGCGCGTAGAGAAAGAGCTGGATCATAAACACAGCCATTGCCGCCACGATACCAACGTACCAGTGCCGGTTTATCGCCCGCGCGATGATATGCCCTTCAACCGGGATGGACCACAGCAATATCAGCGTCGCCACGAGACTGGTTATATTCTTACTCAAGAAGGGTGAAAGGAAGACATTGGCGGCAACGAACAACAAGCTCAGCATGGCCCCGCATCCGAGGATCGCGGTGACGGTCTGGAGTAGCCGAGGCTGGTTGCCGGTCAACACGACGATGCCGGCATAGCAAGCAAGGCCACTCAGACCGGTGAAGGTACCAATCAGGAAATCATGTTTGCCGAGTTCTGGAGTCATGATTGTCATGACCAGACCGGCAGCCAGCCACAAGGCGATTACGATCGCGAACACGACGGGCGAATAGGGAATCGCATCCGGCCCCTTCCTGAGGCGAATAATGTCGAACAACGTTTCGAACAGGGCCAGCATGATGCTCGCATGTTAACCTCTGTTTCCTTTTTTCGCCCGCGCCTTTTTATGCCTCACTACCAATTGATCGAAGATCCGGA
>JAACFG010000199.1 GCA_009937605.1 Gammaproteobacteria bacterium
ATTTCGACGAAGCGATTGGTGCCCTGGAGCTGTCGACGAGTGAACTCGTCAAAGCGATCCGTGGCGCCGGCGTCTACATTCCCGGGTAAGTGGTGCCGCGCCTAGCAGCACTCGCATTTTTGTTCCTGCTCGGCATTGGCTTTGCAGCGACGGGACTGTTGGCGGAAAGCTGGAGCTCGCTCGAGAATGATGGGCTGCATGACCCGTCCAATCCGTCACTGCGATTATTACAGGATCCCGAGCAGGCGCTCTCCGTACTGGCGCCTGACAGCGCGGGAAACAAGGTGGATTGGGTTGCTGCGGTTCGCCAGGGACAGATCCAGCCGCGAACGAGCGTTGACGGCGCGCGCGTGCCCGAGGAGCACGATAGCGAAATCGTCATGAGGAACACGCTCTCGTTGCCGGCCGTCTTGTTCCCGCACGATGCCCACAACCTGTGGATGTCGTGCGAGATGTGTCATGACAAAGTTTTCAAAGCGGAGATCGATAGTAACGACATCAACATGAGCAAAATCCTGGACGGTGAGTATTGCGGTCTGTGCCACGGCGCCGTTTCGTTTCCATTGACCGAATGCGATCGTTGTCACAGCGTCGTGAGCGAGGGACAGCGTCCCGCATCACAGAGCGGTGTGGAACTGGACCGGCTATGACCCAATGGAGGCGGAATTGGGTACTACTGATATGGCTTGCGTGGTTAACACTTCCCGCAGCTATTGTCTGGGCGGAGTACGGCGACATCATCATCAACGAGAAGGCCGAGCGGGAAGGGATGTCGCCAGTTATATTTCCGCATTGGTTTCACCGAGTGCGGTTCCAGTGCTCCGTCTGCCACGTAGACCTTGGCTTCAAGACGAAGGCGGGCAGCAATTACATCACGATGGATAAGATCAGCCAGGGACAGTATTGCGGTGCGTGCCATAACGGGGAAGTAGCCTGGTCTCCTGAAACCTGCGATCTGTGCCATAGCGGCGAACCGGGCCTGGAGACTGGCATCAAAGGTGGTCATCAAACATCGGGCCCCGGGATTTATTGACAGGAATGGCAATGCAATTGCAAGTGAGCAACAGGCAGGGTCAAAGCACGGCACGCGGTGGCGTGCGGGCTCTCTTGTGCGGGCTTGCATTGCTGGTGTTTGGCGGATGCGCCGCGTTGGAAGAGCCGCCGATTCCTGACTTCAATGGTGTGGACTACTGGGACTCCGGGCTCGTCTATCATCAGCATATCGACGTCGCCACGCTGAGTGCTGATCTTTCTTCACCAGATCTCATGCTTTCGGGTTTTGTCAGCGCGGTCGCGACCAGCGCCAACGAATTGTATTTCGTTGATCAGGGTGCGGGGAAGCTCGTTCAGGTCGATCTGGCAACGAAAACGGGGACGGTGCTCGCAGATCTACAGAGCCCTTCAGCACCGGGCTTGTTTGCGGACATGGACGGCAAAGTTTATGCGATTGATCAGGCGCGCCGCAGGCTGCTAGTCATCGATAGTTATCTTGCCGACATTCAGTACCTGCCCTTTGGGCCGGCACTCGGTAATCCACTGGATATAGCAGTAATCGGACAAGGACAGTGGCTGCTCGTGCTCGATGGTTTGCAAGGGAAGGTCGCGACTCTGGATACGTTCGGCGGCGTATCGCAGATCATGCGACCGGAACCACCGTACTCCGTGTCATTCATCACGCCGCGCGCCATGGCTGCAACCGAACGGGGTTACTTTGTTCTGGATGGTGGCGCCAACCAGGTGGTCGGCTTCGACCACTACGGTAGAACGATTGGCGTTTTTGCAGAAGAGGATCTCAATCGTGCGACCGCGCTTGCGGCGGATGCCTGCGGCCGACTATTTGTAGCCGACGCTGACGGGCTCTACCTGGGGTTCGCGGACATGAATATGCCGGGGCACCGCGTCGACGTACCGGAGCTCGCGGGCAGTGACATAAGTGATCTGTGGACCGACGGCGCTTTTCTTTTTGTCGCGACTCGCGCTGACGGCATTCACATGCTGTTGATCGACCCCGTGTGTGGTGAGCTATGAGACTCGTAGCCTCTCTAATTGTTTTGCTGTTGCTCACGGGCTGTGCCGCTGCGCCCAAAGTGATCGACTACTATCCCGAGGGCGCGAATGCGCAGGCTTCCCTGGGCTGGCCGGGGTTGTCGGATGTACCCCGACTCGAGTACGCCGGGCAATTGCTCGGCGAGCAGAATTTCGTGGCCACCGAGGCGGAAAGCGGCGGCGCACGATTCCTGCGCTGGTTGACGGGGCTCGGTCGAGGTGAGGACCGCATCGTTCAGCTCGTTCGGCCGCAAACGGGGATCGTGGATTCGCGCGGTCGCATACTGGTCACCGACGCGGGCAGCCCGTCCATATTTGTTTTCGACGAGGCCAACGGTTCGTTTGCGGTGTGGCGAGAGGCGATGTCCGGTCTCGATTTCCTTTCGCCAGTCGGGATCGCTGAACTCCCGACCGGTGGTTACCTCGTAGTCGATGCTGAAATCGGCGAGATTTTCGTTTTGTCGCCGGATGGCGTTCCGCTCGGCCGGTTCACGGCGGACAACCTGCTGCGTCCGACAGGCCTGGATATCGATCCGGACAGTGGAGAGGTATTTGTTGCCGACAAGGGTGCGAGCCACATCAAGGTTTTCTCACAAGGTGGCGTGTTGTCGCGGACCATCGGCGTGGCCGGAGACGGTGAAGGTCAGCTTAACGCACCGATGCATATTCGTATCAGTGGCGACAAACTGTTCGTCTCGGATGCGCTGAATGCCAACGTTCAGATATTTGCAAAAGATGACGGACGTTCGCTTGGCCAGATTGGGCGGCGTGGTCTGTACGTAGGCAACCTGGTGCGTCCCAAGGGTGTAACAACAGATCGCGACGGCAACGTTTACGTGGTCGAGTCCTACTACGATCACTTGCTCATCTACAACCAGGACGGCGAACTCCTGATGCCTATCGGCGGCACGGGTAACGAAGTCGGACGCTTCTTCCTGCCGGCAGGCGCCTGGTCCGATGAGCGCGACCGGATTTTTGTTGCCGACATGTTCAATGCGCGCGTCGTGATTTTCCGCTACGTGAGTGCGGGCGCATGACTCTGCATCGCACAGTCTTCGTTTCTATCTCGATTCTCGTCGGCCTAACGATCGCCGCAGCCGCGCTCGCACAGACCGGCGCCAATGTGGCGAACAGCAAGCACAACCTGTCCTCAACAGGGCCGGGGCCCGTAACAACATCCGATGAAAACCAGGTGTGCGTGTTCTGCCACACGCCTCACGGGGCGACAATTTCGCCGGGGGCGCCTCTTTGGAACCGGCAACTGTCGACCCAGACCTACACAACCTACACATCGTCTTCGCTGGATGCGGAGACTATCGCCGGGCAGCTTCAACAACCGGCCGGCAGCTCGAAGTTATGCCTGTCCTGCCATGACGGGTCGATGGCGATCGGCACGGTTAATGTGTCGGGCGGGCAGCAAAACGTAACGTTTAACATGACTGGTACAGGCGCTGGTGGCGAAATGCCTGCAGGCGACGGGTTGCAGACAGGCTATACGCGTAATCTTGGCACCGATCTCACCAATGATCACCCGATCTCGCTGACGTTCGACACGAACCTGGCGCTCGCCGACCGCGAACTCGTTGATCCCGCGACGAGTGACGATATCGGTTTACGCAGCCCCGGAGTGCGCCCGCTGTTCCCGCTGGAGCCCACCGGACCTGCTAACGAAGCGCAGCTGCAATGCGGCAGTTGCCACGACCCGCACCTGCCGGACACGGGCGCGGAACCGCGAAAGTTTCTGCGCGGGAATCGGCTGCAACAGATCGACCCGATTGGTGCGTTCGATGCTGACAATGACATCGTCTGCCTCGGTTGCCACGACAAGGAAGGCTGGGTCGGTTCGGCGCATGCGTCGTCTTTAACTGCTGATGAAATCTATACGGCCGGAGCAGCGGCCCAGCGCGAGTTTCCGGCCAATACACCGGTGTGGCAGGCGGCGTGCCTCAATTGTCACGATACCCACACCGTACACGGCGCCCGCCGCTTGCTGCGCGATGGGACGGACAGCGGCGCGGTCCCGAAATCCGGCGGCGACTCGGCGGTGGAAGAAACCTGTTACCAATGCCACAGCGCGACACCCGTGGTTAGCAATACGTCCGGTGACGTCAAGAACATTGCCAGCGATTTCGCGCTCGCGAATCATATGCCGATAAACAATAGCGATCAGCAGGCAGCGACCGAAGCGCACGATATCCTGGATGTTGATTTGAACGAAACGCGCGCGTCTCTCGGGCGCACCGAGCCGTTGAATCGGCATGCGGAGTGCACCGACTGTCATAACCCTCACCGCACGCTGCGCAACAGCCTGTTCAATGGCACCGGTAATCCGACTGAGAGTGCCCATGAACACGCCAGCGGCCATACCAACCTGGCGTCGGGCGCGCTGTCTGGAGCGTCTGGCGTGGAACCGGTTTATGGCAGCTCGACGTTTCTCGCGCTGCCCACGTCTTACGAAGTTAAGAGCGGTGTTGGTACCGGCACTGACGTTACGGCGCCGCAAGTCACACGTGAATACCAGGTGTGCCTCAAATGCCATTCGGACTACGGCTACGACGACAACGGCGTGTATCCCATTGGCACCCGGCCAAACCTTGGCGACTCCGGCGGCGGCACACTGCCCGGCACCAACAACATGCAGCAATACACGAACCAGGCGATGGAATTCCAGGCACCGCTCGGCGACCAGGGTGCCCCCGGCGGAAATCA
>JAACFG010000200.1 GCA_009937605.1 Gammaproteobacteria bacterium
ATTAGTCTGTCTCCAGCTCAATGTTGATGCCCAAGGAACGAATTTCCTTGACCAGTACGTTGAACGATTCCGGCATGCCGGCATCCATGTAATGCTCACCGTCCACGATGTTCTTGTACATCTTGGTGCGCCCTTGAACGTCGTCCGACTTGACCGTCAGCATTTCCTGCAATGTGTAGGCAGCGCCGTAGGCTTCGAGCGCCCAGACCTCCATCTCACCGAAACGCTGACCGCCGAACTGCGCCTTACCACCCAGCGGCTGCTGCGTGACGAGCGAGTAAGGCCCGGTCGAGCGGGCGTGCATTTTGTCGTCGACCAGGTGATTCAGCTTCAACATGTACATGTAGCCGACGGTAACGTCGCGATCGAATTTCTCGCCCGTACGACCGTCATACAAGGTTGACTGACCCGAAACATCGAGGTCCGCGAGTTCGAGGAGACCCTTGATCTCTTCTTCCGTCGCACCATCGAATACCGGTGTTGCCGTCGGCACACCGTTGGTCAGGTTGCCCGCAAGCTCAAGCACTTCTTCGTCGGTGAACGACTTGATGTCCTCGACCTTGCCACCCGTCTTGTTATAGACCGCCTCCAGGAACTTCCTGAGCTTGGCCATCGACTCCTGGGCCTTGAGCATCTCGTTGATCTTGTTACCAACGCCTTTAGCCGCCCAGCCAAGGTGCGTTTCCAACACCTGTCCGACGTTCATACGCGACGGAACACCCAGCGGGTTCAGCACGATATCAACGGGGTTCCCATCCTCGAGATACGGCATGTCTTCGACCGGAACGATCGTCGAGATAACACCCTTGTTACCGTGACGACCAGCCATTTTGTCGCCCGGCTGGATGCGGCGCTTGACGGCCAGGTAAACCTTGACCATCTTGAGCACGCCCGGAGCGAGGTCATCGCCTGCGGTGATCTTCGTCTTCTTCTCTTCGAAGCGCTGATCGAACTCGTCACGCTGCGCCTTGAGGCGTTCAAACGCCTTCTGCAGCTGTTCGTTCGCATCGTCGTTCTTGAGACGAATCTCGAACCACTGCTCGCGAGGCAGTTCTTCAATGTAGGCCTTCGTGATCTTCGAGCCGGATTTCAGCTTGTTCGGTCCGCCCTGAGCCATCTTGCCAGTCAGCATGCGCTCGACACGCTCGTAGATATCCTCTTCAAGGATGCGCAACGTGTCGTCGAGATCTTTGCGAACCGCTTCGAGTTCCGATTTTTCGATCGACAATGCGCGCAGGTCTTTTTCGACGCCATCACGTGTAAAGACGCGAACGTCGATTACCGTGCCATCCATGCCAGGCGGCACACGCAGCGACGTATCCTTCACGTCGGATGCCTTCTCACCAAAGATGGCGCGCAGCAACTTCTCCTCCGGCGTCAGCTGTGTTTCGCCCTTCGGCGTCACCTTGCCGACGAGAATGTCACCGGCATTAACTTCAGCGCCGATAAACGCGATTCCCGACTCGTCAAGCTTTGCGAGGGCAGCATCACCAACGTTCGGTATGTCCGACGTAATGTCCTCAGGCCCAAGCTTGGTGTCGCGCGCGACACACTGCAGCTCCTCAATGTGGATTGTCGTGAAACGATCTTCCTTGACGACCCGCTCCGAAATCAGAATTGAATCTTCGAAGTTGTAACCATTCCAGGGCATGAACGCGACGAGCAGGTTCTGGCCAAGCGCCAGCTCACCCATATCCGTCGACGGACCGTCTGCCAGCACGTCTCCGGCAGCAATCGAGTCGCCGTTCTTCACGAGCGGGCGCTGGTTGATACAGGTGTTCTGGTTAGAACGTGTGTACTTGGTCAGGTTGTAGATATCTACGCCTGGCTCGGCTGCCGTCGTTTCATCATCATTGACGCGCACGACGATGCGTGACGCGTCCACAGAATCGACATAACCGCCGCGGCGAGCGACAACAGTCACGCCGGAGTCAACCGCAACCGCGCGTTCGATGCCGGTGCCGACGAGCGGCGCCTCGGCGCGCAGCGTCGGTACTGCCTGGCGTTGCATATTCGATCCCATAAGCGCGCGGTTGGCATCATCGTGCTCAAGGAACGGAATAAGTGCGGCTGCGACCGATACGATCTGGCGCGGGCTGACGTCCATGTAGTTGACATCTGCAGGCGACGCCAAAGTTGTTTCGTTCTTGTGGCGCACCGCAACGAAGTCTTCGACGAACTTGCCATTCTTATCGAGTTCAGCATTGGCCTGCGCGACCATGTACTGACTTTCCTCGATCGCCGACAGGTATTCGATCTCGGACGTCACCTTGCTGTTCACAACCTTGCGATACGGCGTCTCGAGGAACCCGTACTCGTTTGTACGTGCATAGACAGCGAGCGAGTTGATCAGGCCGATATTCGGGCCTTCAGGCGTCTCAATCGGACACACACGACCATAGTGAGTCGGGTGCACGTCGCGCACCTCGAAGCCTGCACGTTCACGCGTCAGGCCACCCGGCCCAAGTGCCGAAACGCGGCGTTTGTGAGTTACCTCTGACAACGGGTTGTTTTGGTCCATGAATTGCGACAACTGGCTGGAGCCGAAGAATTCCTTAACCGCAGCCGCAACCGGCTTCGCGTTAATCATTTCCTGCGGCATCAGGCCATCAGCCTCAGCCTGGGTCAGGCGCTCTTTGACAGCGCGCTCGACGCGGACCAGGCCGACCCGGAATGCGTTCTCAGCCATCTCACCGACACTACGTACACGTCGGTTACCAAGATGGTCAATATCATCAACCGTGCCGAAACCGTTACGGATGTTGATCAGGGTCGACAGGACATCAAGGATGTCGTCCTTATCGAGTACGCCAATGCCTTCCGAGTTGTCACGACCAACTCGTCGGTTGAACTTCATCCGGCCAACAGCTGACAGGTCATAGCGATCGGGATTGAAGAACAGGTTCTGGAACAGGTTCTCCGCCGCTTCCTTGGTAGGCGGCTCGCCCGGACGCATCATGCGGTAGATTTCAACGAGCGCTTCGAGGCGCGTCGTCGATGGGTCTATGTTCAGCGTATTGGAAATAAACGGCCCGTGGTCCAGATCGTTAACGTACAAGCAACGAATGTGCTCGATACCGGATTCGATCAATTGTGCGACGAGCTCTTCGGTCAGCTCAGTGTTGGCCGGCGCCAGCAGTTCGCCGGTTTCCGTGTCCACAATATCATTTGCCAGGATCTTGCCTTCAAGGTACTCGTTGGGCACGACCAGCTTGTCGACCGTGGATTTCTCCATGTCGCGAACATGCTTTGCCGTAATTCGCTTGCCATCTTCGACAATAACCTTGCGGCCAAGCTTGATCTCAAAGCTCGCCGTTTCGCCTCGCAACCTCTCTGGCACGAGACCCATCTTGATATCTTTCTCGGAGAGGTAGAAATCGATGTTCTCGAAGAACAGATCGAGCATTTCCTCGTTGTTCATTTCGAGTGCACGCAGGATGATCGTTACCGGCAGCTTGCGGCGACGGTCGATACGCGCAAATACGCAGTCCTTCGGATCGAACTCCATGTCGAGCCACGAACCACGGTAGGGAATAACACGCGCAGAGAACAACAACTTGCCCGAGCTGTGCGTTTTACCTTTATCGTGATCGAAGAACACGCCAGGTGAACGATGCAACTGCGACACGATAACCCGCTCGGTGCCGTTAATTACAAACGTACCGTGGTCGGTCATCAACGGCATTTCACCGAGATAGACTTCCTGCTCGCGAATGTCCTTCACCGGCTTCGGCGTGCCGCTGGCTTCCTTGTCATAGATGACGAGGCGGACCAGGACGCGAATCGGCGCCGCATAGGTCAAACCACGCATCTGACATTCCTTGACGTCAAATACAGGCTGGCCCAGGCGGTAGCTCACGTACTCGAGAGCCGCGTTGCCTGAATAGCTAACAATCGGAAACACCGACTGGAATGCGGCGTGCAGGCCGATATCCCCACGGTCCTCGATTGTCTTGTCTGATTGCAGGAACTTGTTGTACGAATCCACCTGGATCGACAACAGGTACGGCACGTCCAAAGTCGTCGGACGTTTGCCAAAGTTCTTGCGGATTCGCTTTTTCTCAGTGAATGAGTATGCCATTCGAGAAGTCCTCGTTAGCCTTCTTTAGTTACAGACGCGAGCAAGCAGCCAGCCGCAATGCGACTGGCTGCTCACCCGACTTTTTCCGATGCAGGTCGCTCAAAGTAGGGGCGGCTATAGCCGCGAATCCTTACTTGACCTCAACTGATGCGCCGGCTTCTTCAAGCTGCTTTTTGACGTCTTCTGCTTCGTCTTTGGCAACCGCTTCCTTAATGGTCGACGGTGCGCCTTCAACAGTGTCCTTGGCTTCCTTGAGGCCGAGCCCGGTGATGGCGCGAACAGCCTTAATGACAGAAACCTTGTTGCTACCGAAGCTCGTCATTACGACGTCGAACTCGGTCTTCTCTTCAGCAGCTGCGCCTGCATCAGCGGCAGGGCCGGCGGCAACAGCTACAGGAGCAGCAGCGGATACGCCCCACTCGTCTTCGAGCATCTTGACGAGCTCTACAACTTCCATAATGGGTTTTGCGCTCAATTCTTTGAGCAGGTCTTCGTTTGACAGTGCCATTTTCTAATACCTCTAAATTACAGTTCCTGAGTCAGGAAATATTTTCAGTTCAATAACCTTAAGCAGCTTCCTGCTCGCCACGCGCGGACATTGTCCGGGCCAGCATCGCAGGAGGTTCTGCAAGTGTGCGTACCAATTGGCTCATCGGTGCTACGAACACG
>JAACFG010000201.1 GCA_009937605.1 Gammaproteobacteria bacterium
ACACGCCAGTGTAGGCACCGACGCCTGCGATCTGGATCGACGCATCGTCGCAGTGCCAGGCGCCTTTGGCGATGAATCTCGTGTTGTCGGCGTCGCAGACCGGCGTGCTGGTTCCGTCGCCCCAATAGAGACTATTCGCGTCACAGGTGCCGAACGCCGAATAGTCCGTGTTCGGGTCGTACGCCTGGCCTGTTGTCTGGATGTCACCCATCGACCCGGAGGTGTCGAGGATGAACAAAACGTTCGGTTTGAGAGCGGCCGGCTCGGGCGGCGCCACAAGCAGGAGCTCTGTGTCATCCGCGAGTAACGGCGATCCGCTGACGAGCGCCAGCACCAATCCGAGAACGATCCCTGTCGATTTACGAATTATCTTGTTCATATTGATACCCTCAGAGGTTTACCGACACAGCGATAACCTGATTCCTTTCGAGGTGATGAAGTACAGCCACGGCTTCGCGTTTGCGGTCCTGAACGGTGGCCATGGCTTCGCGGAATTCCTTCAGCGATACGCTCTTGCCGTTGAGGCGATAGCTAATGTCTGCGCCAACGCGAATGCGTCTGTATTCGCACTTTGCGCATTCCTTGAATGCGATCGTCCCACCATCGCCACGCGGCAGTCGAAGGTCGCTAAGTGCGACTTCGTAGGCTGCTGCCACTTGTCTGAAATCCGCTGTAGCTGGCAATGCCAGGCTGAGCAATGCGGCGGCAATCAATAGTTTAAGTTTCATGAGAAGACTCCGTTCTTTCTACTGCTTAGAGCGCCGACAGTTCCGGGCCGACGACATAAAAAGCTTGTGTGTGGGTCGCAGTTGAATCGCGATCCGTGACGTCGCCTGGGTTGCGAAGGAACTCCGCCTGCGACGTGGCGATAAAATGGTAAGCCGAGATGCCGCTGCCAACACCAAGACTGAAAGCCTTGTCTGGAACCAGCGTCGCATCCTCGAATTGGATCGTTGTATCGATGTTCTGGTACGACGAGATTGTCTGCGCCAATGCCGTGCTTCCCGTCGTTACGAATTGACCTTGTGAAAGGGCGGTCGCAAGGCCCCTCTCGGCCGCCTGGAATGCGTCTTCATAGGCCTGGTCATTGCGGGCCATGGCGAGTTCTGTCGTCGCCGTGTTCATGCCTGAAATCGCGAGCACTGTAATTACGACCAGCAACATCAGGCCGACGACGAGGGCCGCACCTTGTTGCTTGTCGCGAAAGCTATGTATGGATGTATTGAATGTCATGGTTCTTCTCTTGTTCAGCTTCTGGCGTTTCGCAGAAGAATGGTTTTTGAAACCAGCAGGCGTCGGAAGTCGTCATTGACCAGTCCGATGTTGGCATTGCCTGGCTGGTAGTTACGAGCATCCTGGATGCCGAACTCCGTGGTCACTCCTCGGACCAGGACCCAAATGCGGGCGGTCATGACTCGTGCGCCCGGTACATAACCAGCTGCAGCCGGGTTATAAACATCGTCACCTGGGTTCACGTAGCGATCGACCGTGTTGTCTTCGTCCAGGTCGATGCCCAACTGCAGTTGAATGTTCTCTACGCCGGGGGCTACTTCCTGATCTTCGATGAATGGCGCGCCGTTGCGAACGGTCAGAGTCTTGCGGCGAAGCGTCGGGACACCGGGAATCAGATCTGATGTCGGAGCCACGTAATAGCTGTTCACGATCAGGTTGTGCGTGGCGGAAGAGGGTGCTCCGGTGACGGGATGATTGGTCACGGGCAGGAACGCACCGGGAATATCTACGACTTCAAATAGTTCGCCCTGAATACGGGTTGATTGCACCTGCAGGCGTCCCGCTTCCGGCGCTACCGGCTGGACGCTCACTCGACGAATTGTCACGACGTCGGAGTTCGCCACGGACCCGCCATCCGCAGCACACGCCAGGTTGTAGCCGTTATCGGTACCATCGATCGGGCGTGCCAGGTCAAATGCCCAGTTGTCACCGCACGTGGGAATCGGGACGTTGAAACCCTTCGGGTTGTCGTCGCCAACGAGTGAACGTCCTTCGACCGCCAGACCGCGACTGTTGCGTCCCCAGTTACTGGCCATACGAAGGTCGGCCTCGAGGGTGTCCATCGCGAAATGGGCAGTTTCATTAACCCGAGCGATCGATTCATTGACGATAAACGCCTGACGGCTCTGGCTGAAGATCTGGATGGCGCCCATGATCAGGAATGACCCGATAGCAAGGGCCACCATGAGTTCAACAAGTGTGATGCCTGTCTGGCGGCGCATCGTATGTACTGTCTTATGCATGATGTCGCGTCGCTCCTAAAACGGGTTAACCGGAACGATGATTGAGTAAGACGGCGGGTTACCGTCCGGCGTCGGTTCATCCCAGCGCACCGTGATTGTGTATGTTGGCGGCAGGACACCGGCGTTAAAGGTCACGACGACCTGGTCCGAGCCGTCTGCCATCGGCGGCAAGAAATCGTTGGCATGGGCTTGCCACAGGAAAACGTCATGCGCGGCCATCTGCGCGACATTGCAGTTAGCCGTGGTGCTCACGCAGCTGAAGTCCTGTCCCGGACTTGCTGCGTATGCGGCACCGGCTGTCGGGTTCGCTCGAATGCGATCAGCGACACCTCCTGCCAGCGTAACCGCATGATGGCGCAACATAGACGTGCGTCCTGCCTGCATGCTCTGTACATACAGTCCCGCGATGCCCAGCATGCCCACGGACATGATGATCAGCGCGATCAAAACCTCAACCAGAGAAAAACCTTTTGAATTTCTGAGAGTCATCGTGTGCATTCCTTTATGGACAGGTCTCGCCCATGTCGGTCAGAGCGTCGTCGATCAGCGACTTCGTATTGAAGACCGTGGCTCGACCAAGCGGTGTGGCTATGAACAGCCGAGCGGCGGATCTGCCGCCGGCGGCCGTGATGGTGCCGCGTTCATCACACATGACGATCCGCGACACGGCCGGGTTGCCACCAACATCGATGCGTCCCAGTCCGGTCGACGAGTAGCTGAAGTACGTTGCGTCGTTTTCAACGGTCAGGTTTACACCGTCCGCGATCGGGCCGTGTGCGCGAAGGACGGTTTCGGTCCCGCCGCTGCGGTTGATATCCCCGTCGTTATCCACGAACACGATGAACCCCTGTTCCCAGGTGCCCTGACAATCCGCGCCTGCTGCAAGCGCATTGGAGCTCGCGCAGACGGTAATATTAGTCTTGGCCCGAGACGATTCGCTGCGCGCCAGGTGAAAAGCAGAATGCAGGTCGTTGGCGGTACCCGTCATGCGGCCGTTCTGGTTGAACGCCAGCATGTTCGGAATTCCGAACGACAGGATGATGCCCACGATTACGACCGTAATAAGCAGTTCGTACAGGGTGAAGCCGGATTGAGTTCTCTTGTCCATGCGCGCCACTATAAAGACTCATGACGAGCGGTTTTCGACTACCCGACAAGCGGCACTTTGCCCCCGACAAGCGGTCAATTTCAGTGCCGCCGATTTGACTTAATCGGCACAAATGTAGGGGCTGCCATTTGTTCGCTCGAGGGCAACCCGGGGGCGCCCGGTATAGCTGACGATCAGCCCTTTTGCCGGGATGCGCCCCAGGCGGTCGCAGACGATGAAAGTGCCATTGGTGGCGCGTAGAAATGTCGCTCTCAACGTGAATGCGCGTCGATTGGCCTGGATCAGGACATCCTCAGCGACGTGGTGCCGCTGCAGCAGTAATTCACCCTGATCCAGTTGAGGCGGTGAATCGCGATCGCTGTTCTCGAACATGATCCAGCCAGCCGACCAATCCGTGCCGCGATCGCAGCGCTGCCCGTCCGCGCTCGGGCAAAGCGAGACCACCTTGCGGCGCATGATTGACTCTTTCCTGGCGAGGTGAACTGCATGGAAAAGGGCATTTATTTCAATGGCTTGGCGGCTCCTCGCCAATGTCGCCGTAAAGGATGGGAGACCAATGGCCAGCAGCAGGGCAACCAGCCCGACTGTCATCAGCAATTCGTAGAGGGTGAAGCCTCGATTCCGGTGCATATGGACCTCCTTGTCCTGCCGGTAGTGTCTTGCTTTCCCGGTGGCGGAGGGAACCGCTCAATCTATGCGCTTAAGGGAAAAACGGACGATTTCGGGGCAGAGATTCGCAATGAAATGCGTGATATCGTGTGCCGGTAACCAAGACTGTCTTAAGGGAACCACAAATGCAGCGCACTGATATTCTTGCTGAATTCGACAGGCACGGTATTCTGCCGACTCCGCAACGTATTGAAGTAGCAGGTATTTTGCTGGAGAAGCCCCAGCATTTGTCGGCCGAGCAGATTATTGATCGTCTACGTGTTCAAGGCAGCGGCGTGTCGAAAGCGACGGTGTACAACTCGCTGAAGCTGTTTGGGGAGCGCGGACTGGTGAAAGAGTGTGTAGTGGATCCGGAGCGGCTCTTCTATGACTCGACGACCGAGCCACATCATCACTTCTATAATCTGGATACCGGTGAACTGACAGACATTCCGCTTCCGTCGATCGAGGTCACCGGGCTGCCGAAGCCACCGAAGGACTTTCATCTCGACAGTATTGAGGTGGTAATCAAGGGGCGCGGCGCCCCGTCAAAAGATTTGGCTTGACCCCTTTTCGTCGCTGGCGAGCGCGGCTATACTGCGCGCCGCGTTCTGTGCCGGATTAGCTCAGTTGGTAGAGCACATCATTCGTAATGATGGGGTCAGGTGTTCGAGTCACCTATCCGGCACCATTTCTTCTACAA
>JAACFG010000202.1 GCA_009937605.1 Gammaproteobacteria bacterium
TGCTCTATGCGCATCTCGTGTTCTGTCCTG
Organism: Gammaproteobacteria bacterium; assembly: GCA_009937605.1. Lineage (GTDB taxonomy): Bacteria > Pseudomonadota > Gammaproteobacteria > Steroidobacterales > Woeseiaceae > UBA1847. Next base: position 31 of record JAACFG010000202.1, read on the forward strand.
TCCAGCACCTCCTTGAGGGACTTTCCAGCCGCAAAACCGTCCTCGCGCACGGTAAGTTGAGCATCAAACACACGGGGCTGCGTACCTGTCATCGGCATCGACCGATCCGGAAGCAACCGCGGGACAACCAGCCAGACGTAGACGAGGCCAACGCTACCCACCAGTAACGCGGGCACCGTAATATCGAACATCGAAATGTCGGCTACGCCGAGGTCTCGGGTGATTCCTACAACAAGCAGATTGGTTGAAGTACCTATAGTGGTGGACATTCCGCCCATGATTGTTGCCAATCCCATCGGCAACATGAAACCTGACGCGGGCAGTTTCGTACGCACTGCAATACCGACAAGGATGGGAATCATCAGTACAACGATTGGTGTATCGTTAACAAAAGCGCTCGACACAAACACTGCGACAAGCATGAAAAGCAGGGCCACGTTCGGTCGCTTCAGCCACAGGTTTCCAACGAATCGGGCCACCGGCTGCAAGGCCCCAGTCGTCTCCAGTGCCTTGCCGATGACAATGAGTGAACAGATCGTGATCAGCGCTTCGTTGCCGAACCCGAGCAGAAACTGCGCCGGATCGAATGTCGTACCATTGACTTCGTAGGGAAACAGTTGAAACCCGACGACCAGCACGATGATCACCGCGAGACTGGATGACTCGAGCGGGAGCCTGTCGCGCGTAAACAGGTACAACGCCGCAACGATTAGGATTACGACGGCGATCCCGTGTACGTCAGGTGAAATTGTCCGCATACCCATGCCGCCACATACGAGCCAGTCTAAAAGGCGACGATTACGCGGGGTGCAATCCGGCCGTGTCCGGCTTTCGCCAAGCCAGAGCGCCCCGGTATCGAGATCAGCACTGCCGTATAATACCACGGCGTAGTGGCGCCCCCATTCTTCCTCGGCGAAGCAATAATCTAATTGAAGCGCACGGTGGTCTTTCTATTCTGAATTATTATCTGACGCTTGCGATCTCGACATGCGTTCCCGAAGTATGGCGAGCTGGCCATATGCAAGCACCGTAATGATCGGGAACAGGGCCGTGAAAGCGATCAGGCCGAAGCCGTCCAGCAGCGGGCTGCGTCCGGGCACGGCGTCGGCCAAGCCAAGCCCGAGCGCCGCGACCAAGGGTACTGTAACGGTCGATGTCGTCACCCCGCCCGAGTCGTAGGCCAACGGCACGATCTCTTTCGGCGCTACCAGCGTCTGAACGATGACAATGAAGTAACCGGCCGCGATAAAATAGGGTAGCGGTAGACCCGTGATCACGCGGAAGCAGCCCAAGCTCACACCGATGCCGGCGCCAATAGCCACCGCAACACGCAGGCCGACGACGCCAATTGCTCCACCAGAGACGGTGTTGGCTTTCATAGCCACCGCGATCAGTGAAGGTTCCGCCATAGCGGTGGAAAAGCCGATCGTCGCCGCAAAAATATAGACCCAGTAGAAATCCTGCCAGGTAAATTCCGCTACGGCATGCTCTACGGTATCGAGCAGGAATTCGGGGTGAGTGAGCTGCTCAGCCATCATGCGTCCGAGCGGAAACAGGCTCTGCTCGAGGCCTTCCAGGAACAGGCCGAGGCCGACCACAACGAACAGGAATCCCACGATTATCTTGCCGCCGTGAGGCATCCTTTCCCCGATGACAAACCACTGAAACGCAAACAGAAAGACGACAATTGGCAGCAGATCCAGCGCGCTGTCGGTGATGAAAATCAGTGTGTTGACAGCCAGATCCATCAGACCACCATGCCGTAGACCAGCACGAACAGGATTGGTGTCAGCGAGGCAAACGCAATCAGGCCGAAGCCGTCCAGCATCGGGTTCCTGCCCTTCAAAGAACTGGCGAGCCCCACACCCAGCGCGGTCACCAGCGGAACGGTAACAGTCGAGGTCGTGACGCCGCCGGAATCATAAGCGATACCGATAATCTCGGGGGGCGCGACCGCCGTGAGCATTACAACCAGCGCATAGCCGCTGATGATCAACAACGGCAGCGATAAGTTGGTGATAATGCGGATCACGCCAAGCACCAGCGCGACGCCAACAGCAAGCGCAACCGTTATGCGCAGACCCAACGCATAGTCATCCATGGCATCGGGAGATTTCGCAATGATCTTCGCGTCCGCGGCAACCGCCGCCGCCTCGGCTGCGACAGCGATCAGCGCCGGCTCCGCCACCGTCGTACCGAATCCGAGCACAAAGGCGAAGGAGACGAGCCAGAAAACGCTCCCCTTAAGCGCGAGCGAGTGAGCAAGTCCCTCCCCCACGGGAAAGAGCGCGAGTCGCAGGCCAAAGATAAAAAAGCTGAGACCAGCAACCACGAGCACCCCACCGGCGATGAGAGAAAGCAAGCCTTCAACCGGCTGGCGAATGACTACTACCTGAAAGACACCGATCACGACGATGATCGGCGTCAGGTCGCGCAAGCTACTGACTACGTCTTTGGCGAGTGCTCGGAGTGAATCCTTCAACTGTTTGGCCCATGTCCAGCCTCCAGTCTATCCATTACCCTTTGCGCCAACAAGAATTGAGTCCGTCCCGACGCTCGCTTTGAGCAGGCCATGGGAACGGGGGCAGGATTACAGCCTGCAACTCAGCGACTCCTCAAACTCGCCTGTCAGAACTCGAGGCCCAGACCGAGAAGCGTAGTCGTGTCGGTACTTTTGTTGCCCTCCGAGGGCTCCGTTTCATGATCGAAGTCGAACTGGAAGTTGGCGTATAGGAGATCCGTGATTTCGTAACGAACACCCGTCTGCGACTGGAAGATACTGTTGGAGCGTCCGGATATGTTGGTGGTCGCCGTATGGTCGTGGAAGATCGTCAGGTCCTTGATCACCCGATAGCGGAAGCGCAGGATCCAGCCCGCCGTCGCACTTTCGTTCGATTGCACACCGCCGATGTCGTCCGATTCGAATTCCTCCGTCAGGTAACCTCCTACTGCCTGGAGCTGGAAGAATTTCGACGCGTCATCCCAGAAGTTGTAACCAATACCACCGCCGAGAGTGGCACGATAATTCAGGTCCCTGATCGGGTCGCGCTCTCCCGCGACGTTTAGCCCCACGAACCACGGGTCCCTGAAGCTCCAGTTGTAGGAGTAGTCGACGCGATCCTGTTCCTTGACGCTGATGCTGTTTTGCTCCTCGCGCGAGAACGAAAAACTGCCGATGTGCCGATGGTCGCCCATCTTGAGGTTCGTTTTGAACTGCAGCGTGGTGGACACGTTGTCGGTGTTGCCTGTGTTGACGAGGGAATTCAGGTCGATGTTTGAATCCCAATCGAAGTCGTCTTCGGGTTCGTCCAGTTCGGCGAGCTGCATGACCGGTATTTCAGTTTCCGTGCCGTCGATCCGGAGCACCTGCGTGCCTTCTCCACCACCAATGAGATTGGCCTTGGCGTCTCGGCCGCCCACCAGCTTGATGTCGAATTCGCGATCGGACTCGAAATGGTCGACCGCGTCAAGATCGATCGTGAATTCGTCCGCATATACCGGTTCAATCGTAACGTCGTTGTCCCAGATCTTCTTGATATCCGCTGTAATGACGTCGCCGTTCTTCATAAATATCTGACCAGCATACGAAGCCGGTGCGACCAGCATCAGCAGGCCGAGAATTATCCTGGCAGCAACGGCCGGGAAGCGCGTTCGGATTAACTGTGTCGGCACTTCGAACCTCCTTACCTTGTCGTTCTTCTATCGCAAAACCAAACTAAGAAACCAATAAATTGGCCAGACAATGAACGTCTGCTTTGAGTCAGCAGCAGCCGTTCAGATCGCGGCTAGTCAAACTCAATAACGATCTTTCCATTTGCCTGGTTTTTGTCCATCAACTCATGCGCTTCCTGGAGTCGATCAAATTCAAACTTCGGCCCAACCTTAAGTGTGAGCCCTCCAGATTCGACGAACGATACGTAGCGTTGCAGCTGTTCGGCCGAAATATCGGAGGCCTCGCCACTGTAGGAAGTTAGTTTGACGCCGGTCGGAACGTCTCCCATCGGATGAAAATCCGACAATGTCCACTGCCCGCCCAGTATTCCGGTCATACATACAATTCCGCCGCGTCTTGTCGCCTGTAGTGAATCGAGTAACGTGGTTGTACCAATAAGCTCAAGGACACGATCAATACCACTCGGATAAATCGCTCGAATTTTGCCAGCAATAGTCCCGTCATCGACGATTACGTGAGTCGCACCTCCGGCAATAAGTTCGTCAGACTTTTTAAGGCTCCTGGTTGTTGCGATAACTTCAAGTCCGGCAGACTTCGCCAATGCCATCGCCGTAAAACCGATTGAGGATGTTGCGCCCCGCACCAAAATGGATTGCGCGCGATCAATCTCAAGACCCGTGTAGAGAGAACCATGTACCGTCTGTAACATTTCGGGAAGTGCACCAAGGACCGGCCATTCCAAGCCTGTTTGCAATGGAAAAACGTTCGCCCTTGGTACAAGAACATATTCGGCATAGGAGCCATCGAATTGGCGGCCCATTCCGCCCATCATCGCTGCAACGGTTTGCCCCGGGTCCAAGCCCCCACCAGGCGCTTCAACCACTTCGCCCACGCACTCAATACCGAGTACGCGTGGGAACGACACCGTCGGAGAATCACCACGTCGCGTAAACCATTCGGACCGATTCAGGCCGAAGGCGCGGTTTCGAATCAAGACCCAATCGG
>JAACFG010000055.1 GCA_009937605.1 Gammaproteobacteria bacterium
CTTTATCCTCAATATTATGGGGCGGTCGTGGGTCGCCACATCGACGAGCTTCGTTCCCGACTTTGGCACGTTCATCTTCTACTTCTATTTCTACCTGGCCGGCTGGCTGGTATTCAAGGCAAAGCATTACCTTGACTCGTTCATGGATCACGACCACCTGTTCGCTTTGTTGGCCGTCGTCATATTCACGGCCAACTACCTCATAGATTCGATTTATCAGACGACAGAAGTCGTAGCCCTGGTGAACTCTGTTTGTGTCTGGTTCTTCCTGTTCGGCTTTACTGGCCTGTTCATTCGATACTTCAGCGACCACTCCCCCAGGATGCGCTACGTCTCAGACTCAGCGTACTGGGTGTATCTATTACATCTACCTTTGACTGCGGTAATCCCCGGGCTGATCAGCGACTGGCCCTTGCCCGGCGTACTCAAGTTTCTCGTCGTTGTGGCGGGAACTGTCAGCGTGTGCTTTCTTACTTATCACTACTTCGTGCGGACTACGGCTATCGGCCAGTTCCTGAATGGCAGGAGATACACGCGCAATCTGTCTGACATTTCGCCAACAACGGTCGCTCCGAAAGACAGCGGACTCGAGCCAGCCAGTGAGAAAGCCGGGTACTGAGGATACGCCCGAGCACGATAACCGCAGCCAACGCTGGCATCTGGTTTCTGCACACAGATATCGGATATGCTAGCGCGACTATTTACATCACCCAATAAACTCGCTCAAGGACTTACAAACTATGTACAAGACAAGCATTCGAATTTCCGTTCTGGCCTGCGCACTTGCTGCGGCGACTCTTGCCCTTGCCGGTGATGACCCGGGGCACGAACGACACGAACTGATGGAAGGCGTTCGGGACGCAGCAAAGCCTGTTGGCGCGATGATGAAAGGCGAGGCAGATTACGACCAGGCGACACTGATGACGTCTCTGGAGACGTTTGCGTCTGCAGCTGATCAGCTCGGCGGCTTGTTCCCGGACGGAAGCGAGGGTGGCGAAGCCGCGCCTGCAATCTGGGAAGATCGTGCGGGTTTTGAAGCAGCGATCGCGGAGTGGCAGGACGTGACGGCAGCTGCCATCGCGGCGAATCCCGCAACGCTGGATGATGCCAAGCCTGTAGTAGGTCCGGTATTTGGCGCCTGCAAGAACTGCCACGACTCCTATCGTATTGAAGAAGAGTAGTTATTACCTGCTTGGCACGGTCGCGGTCATTGCCCTGGCCGCGATCGGTCTAACCCGCACAACCACGACGAACGAACTCCCGGCGCACTCCGCAGACGCGAGCCCCGGCGAACGCATCTTCTGGGCCGGCGGTTGTGCGTCTTGTCACGCAACGCCTGTCGATGGCAAACGTGCGAAGGGAGACGACAAGCTGCTGCTCGGCGGTGGCCTGGAACTGGACACACCGTTCGGTGTGTTCCACGTTCCCAATATCTCTCCCCATGTCGAAGACGGCATCGGCGACTGGTCGATGCTCGAGTTCGTCAACGCCATGCAGCATGGAGTGTCGCCCGATGGCCGTCACTACTATCCGTCTTTTCCGTACACGTCGTACGCAAAGATGAACACAGAAGACGTGATGGATCTACGCGCTTATCTTGCGACGTTGCCAGAGGTCGCTGGAACAACGCCTGAACACGCGCTCGATTTTCCCTGGTCGGTCCGACGGGGCATCGGATTATGGAAACGCATGAATCTCAAATCCGATCCTGTAATTGATGTCGCTGAAGATGACGAGCAGTTACTGCTTGGGCGATACCTTGTGGAAAGCGCAGGTCATTGCGGTGAGTGCCATACGCCAAGAGACGGGTTTGGCGGAATGATTGCCAGTGAATGGCTTGGCGGCGCGGCGAACCCGGATGGCGAGGGCAAGGTGCCGGACATCACGCCATCAGGAAAGAATGTCTCAGGTTGGTCCGCCAGCGATATTGCGTACTACCTGGAATCCGGGTTCACGCCCGATTTCGATACCGTTGGCGGCACGATGGTCGCGGTGCAGGAAAACATGTCCAGGCTCAGTGCTGATGACCGCGCCGCAATTGCGGCCTATCTCAACGCGGTTCCAGCCGCGCATCCAACCAACTGAAACTGTCAGCTCCGTAAGCGATAGCCTGTCTTGAACACCCAGCGAACGACCAGCAGACAAGCGACCAGGAAGGCCACCGTAATACCGAGACTGAGACCGACTGCTACATCGGCATTTTCGTAGAAGCTCCAGCGGAAGCCGCTGATCAGGTAGACCACGGGATTGAACAGACTGATCGTCTGCCAGGTCGGTGGCAGCATGCTGATCGAGTAGAACGTACCGCCCAGGAACGTCAGCGGCATGATGACGAGGATCGGCACGATGGTCAGCTTCTCCCAGCCATCGGCCCAAATGCCGAGGATGAATCCGAACAGGCAAAACGATACACATGTCAGAATCAGGAACGTCACCATCACAACCGGGTGCGCGATCTCGATATCGACAAAGAAACTGGCCGTCGCGAGAATTATCGTGCCGATGATGACCGACTTCGTTGCCGCCGCACCGACGTAACCAAGCAGCACCTCACCGTAGGAAACCGGCGCCGACAATACCTCGAATATCGTTCCTGTAAATTTCGGGAAATAAATCGCGAACGACGAGTTCGAAATGCTCTCCGTCATAATGGACAGCATGATCAGACCCGGGACGATAAACGACCCGTAGCTGACACCGTCAATCTCGGTGATGCGCGAACCGATCGCCGACCCGAAAATCACGAAGTACAGCGATGTCGAGAGTACCGGCGCGACGATGCTTTGTACGACAGTACGGAACATGCGCGCCATCTCGAATCGGTAGATTGCTTTTACGGCGTGAAAGTTCATCGGTCTCTATGCACCAGGTCGACAAAGATCTCTTCGAGTGAGCTTTGCGCCGTCTGCAGGTCGTTGAATCGCACACCTGTGTTGCGAAGGTCCTGAATGAGGTCCGTGATTCCCGTGTGCTCGCCCTTCGTATCGTAGTTGTAGACAAGCTCACGCCCACTATCGCTGAGTTCCAGCGCATAGCTCGACAGCTCGCGAGGGATATCGATCAGTTCATCGTAAAGATGCAGAGTGAGCTGCTTCTTCCCCATGTCTCGCATCAGCTTGTTCTTTTCTTCGACCAGGATAATCTCGCCGTTGTTAATCACCCCTACCCGGTCTGCCAGTTGTTCAGCTTCCTCGATGTAGTGCGTCGTCAGGATGACCGTTACTCCTTTTTGGCGAAGAAGGTCGACGACATTCCACATGTCCTGACGTAACTCGACGTCGACACCCGCAGTCGGTTCATCGAGGAACAGCACATCGGGTTCGTGCGACAGCGCTTTGGCTATCAGCACGCGGCGCTTCATCCCGCCAGACAGCATCATCAGTTTGGTGTCGCGTTTATCCCAGAGCGACAGGGACTTAAGGACGCTTTCGATATGCGACTCATCCGGGGAACGCCCGAACAAGCCGCGACTGAACCTGAGCGTGTCGCGTACGGTCTCGAAGGTCTCGGTTGGAAGTTCCTGTGGTACGAGGCCGATCTTCGCACGCGTCTCACGAAATTCGGTGACGATATCGTGTCCGTCGACGTGCACTGTGCCGCTGCTTGCGTTAACGATACCGCAGACAATATTGATCAGCGTTGTCTTTCCAGCGCCATTCGGTCCGAGAAGGCCGAAAATTTCACCCCTGTGGATTTCGAGATCGACATCCTTGAGCGCCTGGAAGCCACCCGCGTAGGTTTTGGTCAGGCCTTTGATCGATATCTTGGGGTGCATGCACCGTACTATACGACGGACCTTCGTATTCGAGGAAGCAAAACTATGCTGAGCATCAGCACTGCAGAGCTGATCGATCTGAAGTCGGAAACCCGTTGTGCTCTAAAGGACCAGCGTATCCGCGTAGGCGAACAGACCAGCAGCACCGCCCGTGTGCAGGAACACGATCCGCTCATCGGTGCTGAAAGTTCCATTACGAATATGATCGATCATGCCCGCCAGCGCTTTGCCACTGTAGACAGGGTCGAACAGCAGGCCCTCCTGTCGTGCCAGCATGAGCACGGCTTCGTTCATGCCGTCGGTCGGTTCACCGTAGCCAGGCCCAATGTAGTTGCAGTCAGCAACAATGTCGTCCCGACTGACGCAGCCCGGCTTCCCAACCAGTTCCGCCGTCTCGCAGGCAAGATCAAACACGCGTTCCTCCTGAACATCCTGCGGCGCATTCACACCGATACCCAGGATAGGCAAGTCGCTACCACTGGCGCGCAATCCGACCACGAGGCCGCCGTGCGTTCCGGCACTACCGGTTGCGGTAACGATGTGATCGATCTTGAGTTTCTGCTCATCGAACTGCTGCAATAGTTCTTCGCCGCAGCCCACATAACCGAGTGCCCCCACCGTGTTGGAGGCGCCGCCAGGAATGATGTACGGCGCGCCCCCATTTGCGCGAACCTCGTCTGCCACGCTCTCCATGGCCGCATCAAAATCCGTGCCTTTGTCGTATTCACGCAGGTTGGCTCCGAAGATGCGGTCCAGAAGTACATTGCCCGACGTGCGATACAACTCGCTCGGATCGGCGACCCGGTGCTCGAGAAGGACTTCGCACTTCATCCCCAGCTTGCACGCGGCAGCCGCCGTCTGGCGCACATGATTAGATTGCACGGCGCCAACGGTAATTATGGTGTCAGCACCTTTCGCGACCGCCTCGCCCATCGAAAACTCGAGCTTGCGGGTCTTGTTGCCGCCCGTCGCCAGCCCGGTGCAATCGTCACGCTTTACCCAGATTTCAGGACCACCGAGGTGCTTTGTCAGGTTCGGCAGGAGCTCGAGGGGAGTTGGCAGATGTGCCAGTGGTACACGCGGGAATGAGTTGAGCAGCATTGTCTGGTCCTTGTTGGCAAAGCTGAGTGGTGGCCTATCCTACCGCAATGCCGTAAGTACTAAACACATTAGAAAAAACTAAACTACGTCCGTATTCTTGGATCCATGAGCACCGCCGGACACTGTTGCCACGCCAGTAAGCCCAAAGACGAGATCCCACCGATCAATCGTCGCCTGGCGATTATGGGTGGCATCTTCCTCGCCGTATTGCTGATCTCGTTCCTGCCCCCGTTCGACGCCCTGAACGAGAGCCTGTTGTCGTATCTTGGCATCGTCTGGTGGGCCGTTCTGCTGGGCCTCGTGCTTGGCGGCATCATTGATTACTTCGTGCCCGATGGCTTCGTGATCCGGTTCCTCGGCAAACGCAACAAGATGACGCTGATCCATGCCGTGCTTGCCGGATTCCTGATGTCCGCCTGCTCGCACGGCATCCTCGCCATCGCGATCCAGCTCTACAAGAAGGGCGCCAGCGTGCCCGCCGTCATCACCTTCCTGCTCGCCTCTCCCTGGGCGAACCTGCCGATGACCGTGTTGTTATTCGGTTTCTTCGGCTGGAAGGCACTGTTGTTTGTCGTGGGCGCCATGGTGATCGCACTGGTCACGGGCATCATCTTCACGGTACTCGATAGATTCGGACTCATCGAAGGCCCGGCGAAAGATGTCGATGAGGAGAATGTCTCCTGGGATCGCATCACGAATTTCGACCTGCGTAAGTCGGCCAAGGGAGTGGCCATCGGTTTCGTGGCACTCGCCAACATGGTGTTGTGGTGGATACTGATCGGCATCCTGGCCGCTTCGATAATCGGCGCTTACATTCCCGAGCACTGGTTCATGGCCTACATGGGCCCCAATCTCACGGGCATGCTGGTTACCCTGGCATTCGCGACGGTGCTCGAGGTTTGCAGCGAAGGTACCTCGCCGCTGGCATTCGAGATATTCAACAAGACTGCAGCGCTGGGCAATCCGTTCGTATTCCTGATGGCCGGGGTCGCGACCGACTACACCGAGATTGGTTTGCTGTGGACGAACATTGGCAAACGCACAGCCATCTGGCTACCGGTCGTGACGGTGCCACAGATTCTCTTGCTGGGAATGTGGTTTAACCAGTTATCCTGAAGTAACTGGTTTTAGCGTTCCGTCTTCGGCCAACATCAACTGGGAAGATTCGAGATCGACCTGGTTGCGCCCTGCCCGCTTCGAGCGATACATAGCGCGGTCAGCACGCAGGACCATATCGTCAAGCTGCTTGTCTTTATCAGAGATGGCCGCTACGCCGAAACTCGACGTCATCGGAAGACCAACGCTCGTCATGTCCATCGGACTTGCTCCAATCTTGCTGCACAGTTGATCAGCCAGCGCCATCGCATCCCGAAGGTTGGTGCCGGGCAGCAGCAGGGCGAACTCCTCGCCGCCGACACGCGCAATAACATCTTCCGTGCGCCGCGCTTCAGAAACCAACTTCGAGAAGTGAATGAGGGCCGAATCGCCCGCGGCATGGCCAAACTTATCGTTGATGAACTTGAAGCGATCGATATCCGTCATGATGACGGACAGTTCAGTACCTGCCCGGCGGGCTGCGGAGAACGCCCGTTCGCCATATTCATGGAATCCGCGACGGTTCAGCAACCCGGTCAGGTGATCGGTCGTTGCCATCTTCTTCATCTTCGCGGATATGTCGGAAGCCATCATCATCAGGATGAGCATTGACATGCCCATGTAGCCTGCCGGCAATGTCAGGAAGTTGAAGTGCAGGTAGGCTGCCGCGACTGATTCGTCTCCCGCAGGGCCCTGCATAAATGCCAGAATTGAGGCGGCCACCTGGATGATTGCAACGATGTAAATGGAAACCGCCGCCGCCCATTCCGCCGGTCGTGGTCGCTTGCGGTAGCGAATAATCATCGTCGCGGACAAGAACAGAGTGATGGCCGCGTACGCGGGCACGGTGGCCATCCGAACGCCGACATTCGGCTCGATTAGAATGGCCCACACGATAACCGAGTAGATAGCCAGAGCGATTGGCCAGAGGTTCCTGGGCAAGAACCTGCAATGAGTTCGCTGGCAATGACCGCGCACGCCGAGGGTCACCAATGCCATTGAGCACGCATTCTCGAACAGCAGGAACGTCTCGGTGCTCGGAAAAGCGCCTGCGTTCAAGACGCTGAACCACTGCAATGCGCCGGCAAGAAATGCGGCCGACCATGTCAGGGCATGTGGCTTCCGGCCGAAATTCTTCCACGCCATAAAGAACGCCAGCGACAACACGGTGCTGGTTATCGTCAAAGAGAAAACAATGTAGAAGAATGGAGAAACCATCTGGCCTGCGCACGACACCTGTAACAAGAGGTACTATTCTGCCCCTGTGTCACATTAACTGGCTTGACGTGGCGCACAGATAACACATCGTGTAAACGTTTTAGTTTCGTTTTTGGGCCAGAATTACCACCATTACCACTACTGCGACTGGAGTCTCTTATGGAACCCTTACAGCCACAGGTCTGGGATGCGTCGCTGCAGCATGTCATCGATGACATGAATGGACGGCCATTGAATATCCACTCGCTGATGGCCAACCACCCGCGTCTGCTAAACGCCTGGTGGGACCTACGAAACTACTCGGTCAACGGCGGGGATCTTGAGCAACGACACTGCGAGATCGCCATCCTGCGCGTCGCTGTGCATATGAACTCCTGGTACGAATGGGCATCCCATGTCGATCGCGGCCTCGCTTGCGGACTAACGCTTGCCGAGATCGAAAGCGTAAAAGCGGGTCCCGAGGCAGGAGGATGGGATGCGAAAGATGTCGCATTGCTCCTGGCTATGGACGATCTCGCTGAGAATCAGGCAATAAGGGAAGACACGCTGCAGGAACTCGGCGAACACTTCACGCAACAACAAATCCTGGACATGATCGTGCTGCACGGCATGTACAACACGATTGCGTGCATGATCAGGACATGGGGGCTTGGGCTAGACCCACATATAGCGGAACGCTTGCCGGAGTCCGTGACCGAAAGTGCGTTCTAGTCGATCGCCGTGGGCGACAACAGGACACCGTCCTCATCGCAATAGACCCACGATCCCGGCGTAAAGCGAACGCCGCCGAACTCGACCGGACAATCGAGCGTACCTTGTCCGGCTTTGATGCTCTTCGCAGGATTCGTGCCGAGTGCTTTCACGCCAATATCAATCCCCGCGATCTCGGCCGAATCGCGAATCACGCCATAGACCACGACGCCTGACCATCCATTCGCTGCCCCTCTCGCCGCCAGTATGTCACCCAGCAGGGCGCGCTCCGTGGAGCCGTCACCGTCCACGACGATGACAGCCCCGTCACCTGATTCATTGAGAAGTTCTCGGAGCACCGAGTTGTCGTTCCGGCACTTTACGGTCCTGACCGGACCGCAAAACGATCGCCGACCCCCAAAATCGCGAAACAATACCGAGCACGTGTCGACATCATCCTCGTGATCGTCATAGAGATCGGTTGTTGCTCGCAACGGTGTACTCAGGAGAACTGGTTCATCGTGTTGTGCTCGCCGCCAGCCTTCAGCGCAGCATCGCCCGCGAAATACTCCTTGTGATCGTCGCCGATGTCCGAGCCCGACATGTTCTGGTGCTTGACGCACGCGATGCCGTTACGAATCTCCTCACGCTGCACATGTAAAACGTATCCCAGCATGCCCAGCTCACCGAAATACTCCTTCGACAGTGTGTCGGTCGACAATGCCGCCGTGTGGTACGTCGGCAGCGTGATCAAGTGATGGAAAATACCGGCCTCACGCGCAGCGTCTGCCTGGAACGTGCGAATCTTCTCGTCAGCAACATCGGACAGCTCCGTGCCGTCGTAGTCGATGCTCATCAATTTGTCGCGATCATAGGCCGAGACATCCTTGCCCTCTTCCACCCAGGCATCGTATACCTGCTGGCGGAAGTTGAGCGTCCAGTTGAATGACGGGCTGTTGTTGTAGACGAGCTTGGCATTCGGGATGACTTCGCGAATGCGATTCACCATGCCGCCGATCTGGCCAATGTGCGGCTTCTCGGTTTCGATCCAGAGCAGGTCCGCGCCGTTCTGAAGTGATGTGATGCTATCGAGCACACAGCGATCTTCGCCGGTGCCGGGGCGGAACTGGAACAGGTTGCTCGGCAGGCGTTTCGGATGAACGAACTTGCCGTCCCGCTTCATCAATACGTCACCATTTTTCAACTGTTCGGGTGTCACTTCGTCGCAGTCGAGGAACGAATTGTACTGGTCACCGAGATCGCCGGGCTCATGCGTCACGGCAATCTGCTTGGTTAGCCCTGCGCCCAGCGAGTCGGTGCGCGCGACGATGATGCCATCGTCGACGCCAAGCTCGAGGAACGCATAGCGAAGCGCACGAATCTTCGCGATGAAATCTTCGTGTGGAACCGTGACTTTACCGTCCTGGTGTCCGCACTGTTTTTCATCGGACACCTGGTTTTCGATCTGCAGCGCGCAGGCGCCGGCTTCGATCATCTTCTTGGCAAGCAGGTAGGTCGCCTCCGCGTTGCCGAAACCCGCATCGATGTCGGCGATGATCGGCACAACGTGCGTCTGGAAGTTTTCGATCTGATTCTTGATGTCCTGCTCGCCGACAGCGTTGCCTTCCTCGCGTGCCTTGTCCAGCTCGCGGAACAAGCCGCCGAGTTCGCGCGCGTCCGCCTGTCGCAGGAACGTGTACAGCTCCTCGATAAGTGCCGGAACCGAGGTCTTCTCGTGCATCGACTGGTCCGGCAACGGGCCGAATTCGGAACGAAGTGCCGCGACCATCCAGCCCGACAGATACAGGTAGCGCCCTTTCGTGCTGCCGAAGTGCTTCTTGATCGAAATCATCTTCTGCTGGCCGATGAAACCGTGCCAGCAGCCCAGCGATTGGGTGTACTGCGACGAATCAGCGTCATATCGAGCCATGTCCTCACGCATGATATTCGCTGTGTACTTCGCAATATCCAGGCCGGTATTAAAGCGATTCTGCGCTTTCATGCGCGCTACGGATTCTGGATTGATGGCATCCCAAGCGCTGCCCTGGCTGGCAATCAGTCCGGCGGCGTTCTGAAGGTCTTCGGAATACTGTGACATGGCACTTCCTCGTGATTAAAGGCTGCGCACATTTTACGCGGGCTATATGCGAAATTTCACAGAGAAAAGTTCACAGTGTCAATTTCACTCACGGGGCCAGGCTGTTGTTGACTTAATGCCGGACGGTCACCGACTTGACCTGGGCGAACACGCGCTCGCCCGACTTCAGTTCCAGGCGGCTGACGGACCGATTTGTCACCTGGGCAAGCAGGCTCTGATTACCGACACCCAGGCGAACAAGTGCGGCCGCCCTGTCCACGGTGTGAATCTCCTCCACGACCGCGCGCAGCACATTGAGGATCGTCGTATGTAGAGGCCGTTCGCGAGTGATACTCACATCGCGTGCCGAAATTCGCAGACGCATTGGGGTCCGGCCTGTTTCGAATTCGCCAGGCGCCCAGATATCACCGTCCCCGAAGTCGAATCTCGTCAGGCCGTCTTCGTGATCGACCGGTGTCGCCCAGAGCACGACGCCGGCATTGCGACCCGACAACATCGGCACGTTGACTCTTGAAACCACGTCGAACAGATCGCCACTGGCCGCAACCAGGCCCTTGTCGAGCAGAACCAGGTGATCGCAGAGTCGACTGATCTCATCGATGTCGTGACTAACGTATATGACTGGAACAGACAGTTCGTCATGCAGACGATCAAAGTAGGGAAGCAATTCGTCCCGGCGTTTGCGATCGAGTGAGGCAAGCGGCTCGTCCATGAGCACGAGGTCCGGCGAGCGCAGCAATGCCGCGGCAATTGCGACACGTTGTGCTTCGCCACCCGACAAAGAAGCCGGTTTACGGTCCAGCAGATCACCGATGCCAAGCATGTCTATGACGGGCGCGCCATCAACCCTGCGGGTGGTCGCTCGCCGCGCGCCGTAATCGATATTGCCGCGCACAGTCAGGTGCGGAAACAACCCCGGTTCCTGAAACACGTAGCCAACATTGCGTTTGTGTGCAGGCAAGCCTTCGCTGTTGCCTCCCCGCTCAAGCCCGGCAATACATCGCAGCAGCGTTGTCTTGCCGGAACCCGACTCGCCGAAAATCCCGGTGATTCCCGCATCGGGAATTTCGGTATCGACGTCGAGAATGAAATCGCCTTTCGATAATTTGTGCCGCAAGCGGATCATCGTGTGCTCCACTTGCGATTAAAGATGTACATGCCGAGCAGCACAGCGAACGCAAAGCCGAGTAAAAGTAACGACATGCGATGTGCAGCGGCGTAGTTCAGAGATTCAACATGATCGTAGATCGCGATCGAGACAACGCGGGTTTCGCCGGGAATATTGCCGCCTACCATGAGCACAACACCGAACTCGCCGAGCGTATGCGCGAAAGCCAGCACCATGCCGGAGACGAACCCACGGAGTGATAACGGCGCCGCCACTGAGAAGAACGCGTCCAGACGCGAGGCACCCAGCGTCCAGGCACGTTCCAGTGTCTGTCGCGGCAGCGCCTCGAAACTGTTCTGAATTGGCTGTACGGCAAAAGGCAGGCTGTAAATACACGATGCGATCACCAGGCCTGTGAACGAGAACGTCAAAGTGCTACCCGTCAGCTCCACCCACCACCTGCCGACGGTCCCGTCAGGCCCAAGTAGGATGAGCAGATAGAAACCGAGAACGGTTGGCGGCAATACGATGGGCATTGCCACAACGGCTTGCGCAACCGGCTTCCATCGCGACGATGTCTGCGATAACCACCAGGCGAGTGGTGTGCCAATGAGGATCAGGACAACCATCGTTACGAAAGCGAGTTGCGCTGATAGCCACAGCGGCCCGTATAAGCTCACCTCGATTCTCCGTATCCGTTCTTGCTGATGATGCTGATGGCAGCATCCGACTGCAGAAACTCAAACAAGCGGATAGCTCGTTCATCCTCGCCGTTGGAGGTAAGCAATACAGCCTGTTGCTCCAGTGGGGAATGAGTCTCCGGCGGTACTTGCCAGGTGCAACTACCTGTTGGCGCGTATGGACTGTTCAGCAGAGACTCCGCGACAAACCCGACGCCGGCGTTGCCAGATGCCGCAAATTGCAGAACCTGCATGACGTTCTCCGCATACGCCACTCGCCCGGAAACATCCTGCCAGTAATTCGCCTGCTGCAGGAAGTCCCTGGCCGCACGACCATACGGCGCGGTATCCGGGTTCGCCAATGCGACCCATGTGCTTGCGTGCAGCGCCTCGACGCAGTCATCTGCATCCCGCGACCAGAGCACAAGACGCCCGGTGGCGTAGGTAAAGCGGGAGCCAGGCACTGCTCTTCCCGATGCCTCAAGGAGTGCCGGGCGATCAGCGTCGGCCGCCAGAAATACATCGAACGGCGCGCCATTGATGATCTGCGCATAAAGTTTGCCGGTAGACCCCGTGGCCGAATCGACCACTATCCCCGTCTCTTCAGAGAAGCGGACTGCGAGCTGTTCAAACGTGCGGCCGAAATTGCTGGCAACAGCGACTCTCAGCGGATCTTCCGCGACGACCGGACCTGCCAGGAAGGCAATGAGTAGTAAGACAAGTGTGCGGTGCACGCTGGCCTGCGTCAGGCCGCAAGCTCTGCTTTCTTTTGCCGACGGTACTCGTGCAACAGGGGTTCGGTGTATCCGTTCGGCTGCTCGCAGCCTTCGAACACCAACGCACAGGCGGCCTGGAAAGCGATGCTTGAGGCAAAGTCGTCACTCATGCGTTCGTATGATGCATCACCCTCGTTCTGCCTGTCGACGATTTTCGCCATGCGTGTGAATGTCTCGAGCACCTGCTCCTTGTCTACAACGCCGTGCAGCAACCAGTTCGCCATGTGCTGGCTGGAGATTCGCAAAGTGGCGCGATCCTCCATGAGGCCAACGTCCTCAATGTCAGGCACTTTCGAGCAACCCACGCCCTGGTCTATCCAGCGCACCACGTAACCAAGAATGCCCTGTGCATTGTTGTCGAGTTCAGCCTGAACCTCGTCGGCGGCCAGGCCGCTCACGTCACCAATCGGGGGCGTTAGTATGTCTTCAAGACTGGCCATTTCGCGTTTTGCCAGTTCATCCTGGCGAGCGCGCACGTCTACTGCGTGATAATGCATAGCGTGTAATGTCGCGGCTGTAGGCGACGGCACCCAGGCACAATTGGCGCCCGCCTCGGGGTGCGCCTGTTTGGTATCGAGCATCTGGCGCATCTCATCGGGCTTCGGCCACATACCCTTGCCTATTTGTGCGCGACCCGGAAGGCCACAGGCGATGCCGACGTCGACGTTGCGGTCTTCGTAGGCCAGTATCCACGGCTGTGTCTTGATCGCTTCCTTTTGGAACACAGTTCCAGCCTGCATGCTCGTGTGAATCTCGTCGCCCGTTCGGTCAAGGAACCCCGTATTGATAAACACGATGCGCTTGCGCACCGCTCGAATGCACTCCGCAAGGTTGACGGACGTGCGGCGCTCCTCGTCCATGACACCGACTTTGATCGTATTCGCCTTAAGCCTGAGCAACTCCTCGACCCGACCGAACAACGTATCGGTGAACGCAACTTCATGCGGACCGTGCATCTTCGGCTTGACGATATAAATACTGCCCGTGCGACTGTTCGCCTGCAGGTTATCGCGGCGTCGGTCCGTCATTGCGCATGCCGTTGTCATCACAGCATCCAGGATGCCTTCGAAGACCGGGTCGCCATTCGCGTCGAGCACGGCATCTGTCGTCATCAGGTGGCCCACGTTTCGAACGAGCAGGAGACTCCGGCCCGACAATTCCAGCGCCCCGCCCTGTGGTGTTTTGTAGCAGCGATCCCGCTTGAGTGAGCGCCGGAGTTTCTTGCCGCCTTTATCGAAGGTGACTTCGAGATCCGCCTGCATAAGGCCCAGCCAGTTGCGATACACGGCGACCTTGTCGTGTGCATCAACGGCGGCCACCGAGTCCTCGCAGTCCTGAATCGTTGTAATAGCCGACTCGAGTACGACATCTGCGAGATTTGCTGTCGCTTCCTTCCCTACCGGATGCTCCGGATCGACGATCAATTCGATGTGCAGACCATGATTGCAGAACAGGTAGGCGCAACGGCGCCCCTCGTCCATCGTCCCGGTGAACTGCGTCGGATCCGCGAGACCGACAGCAGCGCCGCTCCCGAGCGACGCTACGAAAATATCTCCGTCATCGCCATGGTCGATTCCATAGGCGTTGACGTCGGCATGGCTCACGCCGTCGAGCGGAATTGCAATATCGAGAAACTGGGTCGCGCGGCGAATGACCTCGGCACCGCGGGTAGGATTGTATTCTCCCTCTCGCTGCTGGCCATTGTCCTCGCTAATCGCGTCCGTGCCATACAAGGCGTCATACAGACTTCCCCATCTCGCATTGGCCGCATTGATCGCAAAACGTGCATTGGATACGGGAACAACGAGCTGCGGGCCGGCGACCTCGGCTATCTCCCGGTCGACATTCCCGGTTTCGATCGAAAATGGCTCTCCCGTCGGCACGAGATAGCCAATGTTCTGCAGGAAAGCGACATACTCCTCCTGATCCCAGCCCTGGCCCACCCGTTCCTGGTGCCATGCATCGATTTCGGCCTGCATCTCGTCGCGCTTGTCCAGGAGCGCCCGATTGACGGGCGTCAAATCATTAACGATCGACTCCAGACCGGACCAGAAGTCCTCGGGCTTGAGTCCGATCGCCGGCAGGAGCTCGCTTTCAGCGAATTGTGACAACGCCGGGGACACAGTCAGCGCACCGGACTCTTTTTGTTCGTTCATTTTCATTTCGTTAACTAGTCGTCGATTGCACGCTATACTACGCCATGTTAGTCGATATTTTTACAGTATTTTTTTGACAATATTAATTTCACAACAGGTAGCAAGATGAGCGCTCAGCAGGGTTTAAGACGAAAGGCACACTTCCTCGGCACGAAGATAAAGAGCCTGCGAAAACGGAACAACCTGACGCTCGAGGACCTCTCCGTGCGCTGCGTGCAGATCGATGCCGATGCCGGGCCATCTGTGTCTTATTTGTCCATGATCGAGAATGGTAAGCGTGTTCCTTCGGAGCGGCTGGTCGAGATTATTGCAGATATCTTCCAGAAGGACGCCGCCTGGTTTTTTGACGAGTCTCTTGACGACGATGCCATCAACACTGCGCCGACGGCGGCAGTAAGCGGTATGCCGTTGGAACCCGGCTTCCTGTTCTCCGAGTCGTTGTTGCAACTCGCAATTCCGGAGATGCTCGCGCAGACCGGAACCACCGGACGC
Source organism: Gammaproteobacteria bacterium (assembly GCA_009937605.1). Lineage (GTDB taxonomy): Bacteria > Pseudomonadota > Gammaproteobacteria > Steroidobacterales > Woeseiaceae > UBA1847. Next base: position 15,190 of record JAACFG010000055.1, read on the forward strand.
CAGTTTGCGCACCTGCTTATTCGCGCTCACCAGGAGCGCAATCAGAACCGCTTTCCCGATATCGAGCGCGCTGCTGATCGCATCGGCGGCAAACATTTCCCCATGCGCGTGGATGACGTGTTCGAGATAGCCAGGAAACTCGGCCTGGAGATTCAATGGTTCGATAACTCTGCGTTCACGGACACGGGTGACGATGACCTGCCGTTCAGCACGCTGGTTCGGTCTTTCTTTGACGCGCCCAACAAGGTCTACCTGAACAACATGCTGCGGGATAACCCGTCACGGCTGAAGTTCGATCTCGCCAACCAGATTGGACACATGGTGTTACACGACGGTGATGGCGCGCGAACGCCACAAGTCTCCGGTGGTCGCGTATCAGGGCGTCGGCATGATTCCGATTCCCTTAATGTGGATGCCAAAGACATCCTCTATGCGTGGCGCGATTTCGAGTGCAGCTACTTTGCGGCTGCGTTGCTGGCTCCAAAGACACCGTTCAGGCAGTTCCTCGCGCGTAATTCCTACGCGATTAACTCGGGTGACAAAATCGAACTCACCAACACGCTAGTGATGCGGCGCATGTCGAGCGTGTCGCCGTATCCGCACTGGCATTACTTCGATGCGTATCCACCCGGGAACCTGCGCGCGGTCTATCGAGGCAATGGTATCCCGCTGCCGTGGGGCAACATGCGACTTGTCTCCGACCCGTGCCAGCATTGGGCTGTGTTTCGCATGCTGAATTCCCGCTCCACCAAACCCTCGGCCCAGATTTCGGTGCTCCGGTCCGGCGATGACAAACGCCTCTATTGTTGCGAATCGATTCGCAGCAAGGACGCGGCCGGGAATCCGCATGTGCTCTGTGCAGGTGTTGACCTGGCACCGGCACTGCAGTCGCAGAACATCGACCCGATGGAAACCATCGACATGATCGAAGCGAGCTGCAACCGCGGCGGCGGATCGGCACCCATCCCTCTCGAGGCCCGCAAGCAACTCGATAGCATCGGCAAGATCCTGAATATCGGCTGGATCGGCGAAGGGGCCGAGAAGGACGCGACGATCATTTGCCAGCGCAGCTCAAGCTGCCCACGGGACAAGCATTGCCTGGGCAAGCCGCAACCCAAGCTCAAACCGCAAATCGACCAGATTCGCGATGCGCTAATCAACACGTAGGTTATTTCGCTGCAAAAACGCTTGCTGCAAATTGACCAAGCGTTGCCGCCAAATGACAAGATAGCCAGGGGCCCACTGCATAGAGTAAATCCAACAATAACCGCAGGAGACTGCAATGTTGGCATTAGCTCGAAAAAGTGATCCCGGTACATTAATTCGTCGCGAAGTGGCGAACTACCTGCACGACGCCTTCAGTTCCGAAGACGGCGCGCTGGGTTGGATGGACCGCTGGACCGAGCGGCGCGTTATCGACCAGAACATGGCCAAGATTAGCCTGGTTCTCGAGGCCGATGACCCGGTGGAATGCTGCTACCAGGATCTCATCCGTGAAATCGATACCGAGGCGGAAACCGGCATCTACCTGCTTGGCAGGGAGACACACTCAAGCGAGTTGCGTGAGTTGGCGAAGGATCCCGGTGTATCGGGCAAGTTGCATGAGCACATGGACACGATCGCGCCGCGAATCTTTCCGGATGAACTGGCGAACTCGTACCTTGAGTCAGACATCGTCTGGGTGGCAATCCGGGCACGCTACGACCGAGCCAAAGTCGATGCGACCGTGTCGGAGATCATCATGTCGCACCTGACCGAGGATAGCCGTGGCGGCTCTGATATGAGCATGGCATTGCGATCGCTGATGTACTCGTTTCATGAGGACCTGGCGCGTCGAATAAGCGGCCTGGAGCCAATACTCGACGAACGCAATAATCGCGAGCTTCTCACGATGATTAATGTGCTGACCGAGCGCGCAGGCGACTATGAGGAAAGAACAGAGGCCATTTACGAATACGCCGGCTC
>JAACFG010000203.1 GCA_009937605.1 Gammaproteobacteria bacterium
GTCACGCGCACCGTCCGTGTCACGGACCAGGATGGCTTTCAGGAGTGGAGTTGGCAGGACATCGAGCGGCATGACCTGCTCGAAGCTACCAATCGATACCATGGCACGCGGACTGCCATTCTGTGAGGTTGTGATCTTGTAGTCTTTGCCGAACAGCTTACCGACGAACGCGCGGGCCGCCGAAAACTTGCCAACGCCGGGGCGCATGAACGACAGGAACTCGCGTTCGGTGCCTTCCTGCAACACGGTTAGCTGGTCATCGTAGCGACCGAGGTACGCGGCCCAGCCGGCTGCACGGTGACCGTTAAGCACTGAGCCGGAAACGACGCGAACATTGCCTGGCTCCAACTCGCCACTGATCAGTTCGCTCGTATTGGCACCCAGGCGCGTGGTGATAAGACGTGGGTTCTTAACTTTGGGGCCGCCAATGGAAACGACGAGGTCAACCGGCAGGCGGCCGGTAGTGAACAGGTTGCCGATGGCGATGACGTCCTGGTAGCCGATATGCCACACGATCTTTTGTTCACTGACCGGTTCCAGGAAGTGAATATGCGTTCCAGCCAGTCCAGCCGGGTGCGGGCCGGAGAATTCGGCGTGCCGGAACTGGTCGCTTTCCGGAGCAGCTATGCCCGAGTCCGGGGCTGTGCAAACGTAGACGGGCCCATCGGATAGCCGAGACAGGACGGCCAGGCCATTGGCGAAAGCCTCCGGGTCCTGTTTGATTACCACGGCAGGATCGGCGGCCAGGGGATTGGTATCGATTGCCGTGACGAAAATTGCGCGAGCCTCGGCATCCGGTGCCGGGATTTTGCTGAATGGGCGCGTGCGCAGCGCGGTCCAGAGTCCCGACTCGAGCAGGTTCTTGCGCGCAGCCTCACCATCGAGACTGGCCAGATCCGCTGCCGGGTACGTCGGGAATTCCACGGCGTCGTCGCCGTCCAGGTTGACGACAACAGACTGCAGTATGCGGCGCTCGCCGCGATTGACCGCCGCTACCACGCCGCTTCCCGGTGACGTGAAATTGACGCCCGGGTTCGACTTGTCCGTAAATAACGGTTGGCCGAGTTTTACCCGGTCCCCTGCCTGCACGAGCATGCGGGGTTTCAGGTCGTTCGTGTCGGGGCCAACCAAGGCGACCGACGTAACATCGGGGCCCCGGGAAATGGTTTGTTCCGGTTTCCCGGGCAAGGGAATGTCGAGGCCTTTCTTGATTTTAATATGCATAGAATTGGTCGCTGTTTAGAACCAAATAGAGAAAAGGGCGCAGCCAGCCAGCCAGATGCAGCCGATGGTATGAATTCCCAGGGTCGCTTCGATCGATTTCGCCATAACTTCCCGCTCTTCGATGCCGCCACGAATTCCGGTGGCAGCCTTCCATCCCAGCGCCAGCAGACCGAGCGGGACCAGCGGTGCCAGCAACGGCAGATTGCCCTTCACGGTTAACACGACGATTGCCAGTGCGGCGACGAGGTGAATGGCGAAATAGAGATTCGCGGTGCTGTTGAGACCGAACCGCACGGGCAGGGTGTTCTTGCCACACGCGCCGTCGGCCTCGATATCGGGTACTTCGTTAATCAGCAGAATCGCCATAACCCAGGCGCTGACCGGAATCGAGAACAAAATCAGTGGCGCGTCGATCGCGGCGCCCTGCAACCAGGCGGCACCAGTCACGGGTAGCACGCCAAATGCGATCGCGACGGCCGTTTCGCCAAGTCCCAGCGTCGCGAGTTTCACGGGACCCAGGGAGTAGAAAACGCCCAGCGCGATGCCGATCAGCCCGAACGTGATGACGGTAGGGCCTTTTTCGACGAACAGCGCCAGCCCTGCGAGCGCTGCTATAACGATCAGCGTGATGCCCAGTCGTGCCATGTGATGTTGCGACAGGATGCCCGTCTGGATGAATCGCGATCCACCCGTATACGGGTAAATACGCTGCTCATTGCGAGGATCGGTGCCGATCGCGTCGTCACCGACGTCATTCAGCACGTTACTTGCGGCGTGGACGCAGACGGTCGCGACCAGCGCGAGGATGAACACGTAGGCGTCGAAACCGCCAGCTGCCAACGCGCCCCACGCGGAGCCGACCACTACCGGCAGAACGGATGCCGGGAAGAATTTCGGGCGTGTGGCGTGAAACGAGCGCTTGAGGCGCTGTTTGAGGGAATCGCCGGCAAACTCCTCCGGCACCGGGTTGAGCGGTCGAACTGATTCTGAAGACATGCCTGATCCCTGCGGTAACTGGCCGGGTGAGCGCGGCCAGGCGGTTTTTGTTGTGAACCTTTTATACCCGAATTTGCCTGTACTTACATACGCGGTTTCCGATAACCACGAAGGGGAGATTTCGCTTATCGAGACGCTGTACAATAGCCCGCTTTTGTCGGACTCGAATTCCGCGAAAACGGCAACAAAATTCTTCAAAAATTGGGAAAAACACAATGAAAATCAGCAAGTTGATAGGCTTGGGCCTGATCGCTCTGATGCTCGGCGCATGCGGTGGCAAAGACGATGGACAAGCCGCCGAAGAGGCCACCGAAGCCACAGCTGACGAAATTTCGGTCAGCGATGCCGAGCTCGAGGGCAATCCGTTTATGCAGGAATGGGACACACCTTTCGGTGTGCCGCCGTTTGCAGTGATCGAAAACGCCCACTACATGCCGGCCACAAAGAAAGGCATCCTCGAACTGAGAGCTGAGATTGACGCCATCGCCAACAACCCGGAGGCGCCGACGTTCGAGAACACGATCGTTGCCCTGGAACTGGCCGGACCGCTGCTCGACAAGGTGACCAGCACGTTTGGCAATATCACCGGAACAGATACAGACGATGAGCTTCGGGCGCTGGAAACAGAGATTTACCCGATGTTGACGCGCGAATACGACGCGATTCGTTTCAATGATGCCCTGTATGCACGGGTGCAGGCGATCTACGCGGAGAAAGACAGCCTCGGTCTCGATGAGCAGGATGCGCGTCTGCTTGAACTGCGCAATCGTTACTTTGTTCGCGCTGGCGCAGCGCTGTCACCCGAAGTCAAGGCACAAATCGCGGAGATCAATTCCGAGATGTCGTCTCTGACCACGCAGTTCTCGCAGAACCTGTTGCTCGAGACGAAGGCATTCACGCTTGAATTGACTGAAGACGATGAGATCGCCGGGCTCAGCGACGATTTCAAGGCCGCTATCTGGAATGAAGAAAAGCAGGCCTGGGTCGTAGGGCTGAATCGCTCGTCCTATGAAACGTTCATGGTCCAGTCCGAGAATCGCGAGCTGCGTGAGAAGCTGTTTAATGCCTATCGGCTGCGTGCGACGACCGGCGAGCGTGACAACGGACCTCTCGCGATCAGGATTGCTCAGTTGCGTGCCGAGCGCGCGGAGCTGATGGGCTACGACTCACACGCACACTACATTCTCGAGTACAACATGGCGAAGACGCCCAAAGGTGCTGAGGACTTCCTGCTGCGTGTCTGGCGCCCGGGTCTCGAGCGTGCGAAGGAAGAACGTGCAGACATGCAGGCCATGATCGGCGACGAATTTACGTTCGCAGCCCAGGACTGGTGGCACTACTCCGAGAAGGTTCGTAAAGAACGCTTCGATATCGACGAGAACGAGACGAAGCCGTATTTCGACCTGCGCAATGTGCGTGCCGGGGCATTCGAGATGGCCAATCGCCTGTTCGGTGTGACGTTTGAAGAAGTTCCTGTCGAAGGCTGGAACCCGGTCGTCGTCAATTTCGACGTTAAGGACGCGGACGGCAATCACCTCGGCCTGTTCATGACCGACATGTATGCGCGTGACTCGAAACGCGGTGGTGCGTGGATGAGCTCTTACCGGGGCACGTCGAATATCGACGGCGACAATGTTCGTCCGTTGATCACCAACAACCTGAATCTGCCAACGCCGCCTGAAGGCGACCCGACGCTGATGCGTTTCTCCGATGTGGAGACTTTGTTCCATGAGTTTGGGCATGGACTGCATGGTTTGATGACGCAAATCGACTACCCGATGTTCTCGGGCGTTGACGGGCCTCGCGACTACACTGAATTCCCGGCACAGATCCTGGAACACTGGACGTCCCAGCCGGAGATGCTCGAGCTGTACGCGCGCCATTATGAGACAGGCGAGGTTATCCCCGCCGATCTCGTTGAACGCATGCTGGCGGCAGGCAACCATAACCAGGGTTTTGCCACGACTGAGTACGTTGCGGCATCTCTGCTGGATTTGCGCTGGCACATGCTGAGTTCCGAAGAGGCCGCGCAGATTACGGATGCACGTGCATTCGAGAAGGAAGTACTCGAAGGTTACGGCCTGATCCCCGAGATCGAGCCGCGTTACCGGTCGAACTACTTCGCACACATCTTCTCGAGCTCGACAGGCTACTCGTCCGGGTACTACGCGTACCTCTGGTCGGAGATTCTCGACGCGGACGGCTTTGAAGCGTTCGAGCAGGCCGAGGACATCTTCGATCCGGCAACGGCTGCGCGCCTCAAGAAGTGGGTATACGAGGCTGGTGGTCTGCGCGATGCCGACGAGTTGTACCGCAATTTCCGCGGTCAGGACCCGAGCATCGAGCCTCTGCTTGAAGGTCGCGGTTTCGCGGTCGAAGAAGCCGGTGGTAACTAATTTGGGGACAGTGACCTTATCTAATTGGGGT
>JAACFG010000204.1 GCA_009937605.1 Gammaproteobacteria bacterium
TCTCGTGCTGATCTTCGATTGACACCCGGCTGGTCGCCATGGCTGACCGATTCGGAAGCGAGATAACGGGGTACAACTTGGATGAGAATCCCTTAGAATCCAAGTACTCTCACTTTTATGCTCAGCCAAGCCCTAGTGAGACGTAAACCCTGATTGGCGGGTGTAGTTCAACGGTAGAACATCAGCTTCCCAAGCTGAGAATGAGGGTTCGATTCCCTTCACCCGCTCCAGTTTTTCAGTCCTAGACAAAAGGCGCTCCCAGAACATGGACCCAAAACCTTCGGTTAAGCCGAATGAGACTCGTATAACCCGCTTCCTCCACGTCGTCGAATGGCTTGGCAATGCGCTGCCTCACCCGGTGTCGCTATTTGCGCTGTTCGCGGCAGGCGTCGTCGTGCTGTCGGGCATCCTCGGCTTCTTCGACGTCGCGGTGATCGATCCACGGCCCGAAGGCGCGAAGGGCAGAGCGGACAACGGTCTGATCGAGGTCGTAAGCCTGATGAACGCCGAAGGCTTGCGGCTGATTGTCCTCAACCTTGTCCGGAACTTCGTGGAGTTTGCGCCGCTGGGTACCGTGCTGGTCGCACTGCTCGGTGTTGGCGTCGCCGAACGCTCGGGTTGGCTGACGGCTGTCATTCGCGGCATGGTCTTGCAGGCCCCGCCGAGCCTGGTCACGGTCATCATCGTGTTCGCGGGCGTGCTGTCGAATACCGCGTCCGAGATGGGCTATGTCGTCCTCGTGCCACTTGCTGCGGTCGTCTTCTACTCGCTCGGGCGGCATCCGCTGGCGGGTCTGGCCGCTGCATTCGCCGGCGTGTCCGGTGGCTACAGCGCCAACCTTCTCATTGGCACGGTCGACCCGCTCTTATCAGGCATCACGACCGAGGCCGCGCGGCTGATCGATCCGGGTTACGAGGTTGATGTCAGCGCCAACTGGTACTTCATGATTGCGAGTACCTTCCTGATTACAACTGTCGGGAGCTTTATCAGCCTGAAGATCGTGGAGCCTTCGCTCGGGACTTATGACGGCACGCCCGAAGGACTCGATGACGAGGACGAGCACCGTTTGGACCCACTAACGGCGCAGGAGAAGAAGGGCCTCTGGCGTACCCTGTGGGCGACCCTCCTGTTCGCCGGTCTGCTCGTTATTCTCGTAGTGCCCGAGGGTGCAATTCTGCGCAACCAGGAAACGGGCGCTGTCGCGGGGTCGCCGTTCCTGCGTGGCATCGTGGCGGTCATCTTCGTGTACTTCCTGATGGTCGGTATAGTTTATGGCTCCACGGTCGGCACGATCCGCAACGACCGGGACGTCATCAATGCAATGGCACACGCGATGAGCACGCTGGGGCTCTATATCGCACTCGTGTTTTTCGCGGCGCAGTTCGTTAAGTTTTTCGGCTGGACCAACCTCGGCTCGATCACAGCCGTTACTGGCGCCAATTTCCTGCAGAGCATCGGCATGACAGGGCCAGCGCTGTTCTTCCTGTTTATTCTCGTGTGTGCATTTATCAACCTGATGCTTGGTTCGGCATCGGCACAGTGGGCCGTGACGGCACCAATCTTCGTGCCGATGCTCATGCTGCTGGGGTACGCGCCCGAGGTAATCCAGGCCGCGTATCGTATCGGTGATTCGAGCACCAATATCATCACACCAATGATGAGCTACTTCGGTCTGATCATGGCCTTTGTCGCGCGGTATTTGCCCAAGGCCGGTGTCGGAACGCTCATTGCGATGATGCTGCCGTACTCTGTGGCGTTCCTGGTTCTGTGGTCGATATTCTTCTTCGTCTGGACATTTGTTATTGGGATGCCGGTAGGTCCGGCGTCACCGACGTACTACACGCCCCATATAAAGGACCGGGCCCGAGTACGTCGACTCGTAGACGGTGTCGACGCCCGAGCTGAGCCCTTCGAGACGCGTCGAGTAGTAATTGAAACCGAGCCCGGCGGCGAAATGCTTGCCGAGCTCGCGTTCGAGGCGTACGGAGAGATACGCCATGCTGCCCTCGTACTGATCGAATTCGAGGGCGAAGACGCGCGCGGCCGCGTCAATGGACCAGTGCCTGGGAAGCTCGATGCCCGCGAAAGCGCCGATCGTCGGTAGTGGCACGTCTGTTTCCAACTCTACGAACTGTCCCGTGGTAAGGGCGCTGATAGCGGTCCTGGCACGTGTAAAGTGCACCCCGATCGACAGCCCGAACTCTTTTTGCGCGTCACGCAGCAAGGAGTACCCGTAGAGCAACTGCCAGGTCTCCAAATCCTGTGTTGTTTGCACCTCCGTGCCGGCGGGGAATGTTTCGCCGCCGAACACGATGTCCCGTTCCAGGACTGTCAGCGAGTTTCGACCAAAGCTGAAATTGGACGCTTCGAGCCGATGGTAGAATGCAAACCGCATGATGACATCGGTCTGAATCGTCGTTTCGCTGTCCGGGACGCCCAGCACCGACTCGACATCGACCTGGTCACCCGGCGTGCCATCTTCGGCGAATCGCTGCACGGTGCTTTCGACGCTGCTGTTGAAGGCGCCGACACGAATTTCGAGTGATGCAGGCGGTCCGTCAGAGGAATCGTAATCAGTGGCCCGGAAGACTTCCGCATTGTAGGCAATCCCGAGACTGGCCGACCAGAGCTTGTCCTTGTCAACGATAGGGCTATTGGTGATCGACGAATCGAGAAATTCGAGGCCCGCTTTGAACGAGAGCAACCATCGCGGAGTAAGCCGGTAGCCGACACGAAATGCGAGATACGGGTTCATGGCTGAATCGGGAGCGTAGGCCGGTCGCCAGGGTCGAGTCTCGTTGAGATCCACGCCGTAGTAGTAGTCGACGTAGGCTTCGCTCATGTGTTTGAACTCGAGCGATGGAACGACATAGCCCCAGTCGAAACTCTTTGGCAGCTCGAGGCTTAACTCGGTTGTCGTCCCGTCGTGCCGGTCGAGGATTTCCCAGTAGTGCTTGAGAACGATGTGTATCGGCCAACCTCGCCATGCCACCTTCGGACCACTCTCAATCGACCAGCGCCTCTCGAAGAGTCCCTCGGCTTCCTCATTGTCCGGGCCGAGCCCCAGCGTCTGCGGGCGGATGACGACACCGGCTTCCCAACCGCCGTCGGACACGTAACGGAGACCGATATCACCGTCCTGGAAGTACAGCCACTGCTTGGTGAGGGCTGGGTGTGTCAGCGAAGTCAGGTAGGGAAAGAAGTAGGTCGAGGTTTCTCCGCCTACGTACGGGTCCTCGCTCACGGACAATGCAACACCGAACGCATAGTCATTCAGGTCAGTGCGACGGATTGACTCGAGTGTATTTTCCGCGTGCGCGGGAAACGGGAGGATCGCCAGCACGAGGATGGCCGCGAGGGCTGGACAGTATCGAGCCACAAGTTTCTTCACGTCGCGCCCTTTTTGAGAACAGACACCGACACTGTAAAGCAGTGCTCTGGGTGTGTGCAATGGTTGTTATGCTACCGCAGCAGTATGCCGGCGACGGTCATCTACGCGAAATGGCAAGTTCTTTGGGAGTGGACTGCCACGGCGTGCGATGGGTAAATGAGCGGCTGCTTTGCATCCGATCATGGCCCTTAGGGTGATACGATGTTGGGCGGTTGCTTGTGACCCATTCCGGAAACTTGGTGGCCACAGATTGAGGGTTTGGAGACAGTGACCCCATTTCAATTCCTGATATACATCCGCGTCTGAAATATGAACTAATATTCTTTGTGAACAATAAGAGGTCCGCAATTCTAAAGCGGAAAAAGCAATCCGAAGTCGTATGGTGTCATTTTGCAAGACCAATTAAGCGCGCGAGTGAACAGAGCGTTTTCTTTTGGGGTGCTCTCGCTGTGCTTGGCATTGAGCACTCAATTACTGGCTTCAGAATCAGATTCAGATGAAAGGTCTACCCCCGTGAACCGATTGGATTTTACCTATGCGGCTTTCGATTCTGTCAGCCTAGATAAATTGACCGGCTTTCTTGGCTACACAAGGAGCCTTTCGTCAAGGAGCAATCTAAATCTGCGTGTTGCATATCTGGAATCGCGATTCGGGCTTTCAGGAGGAACGGGGTTTGGTGATACAACGGTAACCTGGTCGTATCTACCAAATTTCGAGTTATCTGTCGGTCCCTGGGTCCCTCGCATTGTGGGGTCCGGTGTTTCGGTTATGCTGCCAACCGGAAACGAAAGTCAAGGTAGAGGGCTTGGAAGTGCCATTATTACTCCCTTTGTGGGTACGGTCATTCCCGTTACTGACACTTTTTCGATTGCTCCTAACTTGCTATATGCGTATTCAATCGACCCCATTTTCACAGGTAACGACGTGCGGGTTGGCCTTCTCGACCTGGGCCTATCGGTAGTGCGAAATAGTGGCTGGTGGGTCAATTTCTACTTCGGCTATATTTACGATTTTGAAGCCGCCAATAATTCATTTGGAAACCGCCTGTCAGTTGGTAAACGACTGAGCAATGGATTGGGGCTGAGTGCACACTACATCGATTACGAGAGCTTTATACCCGGTGTGGCACCGACAACCGCTCAGCAATACAACCGACTATATGAACTGACGGTTTCCTATAGCTTCTAGTCTGCGGAAAAATCAGAAGTCAGTCTTAGATGTAAGGCTGAGTCAAATCCACTTTTAATGCTCGTCTTCTATTGGCCGTTTGCCGCGCCTAGAAGACAGCGAATTCGCCTGGTCTCAACGGTCGATTTCTGGAAAAGCAGACGCTACAAGGCTAATGGGAACGGCGATACCGGGACGCGCATATTACTTGAAAAGCGTGCCCCGCTACCAAATGACAAAAGGGTCCCTTCAGGGGCCCTTCTTCATTCGGATAGTGTGGCCAATTTGAACCTGCGAGGAAGCAGGTTCAAGCCGAGGCGCCCCGACGCGTAAGAAATGCGGTCATGCGGGCAACGATATAGCGCCGCGGCAGGTTGTCGGTACTTTGATGTCGATTTCAAAGGTACGAAAGACACCGACCTGAATTACATACTTGAATTCAGATACACTGGAACAGCGGTCTACGCCTTGTTCAGGTAGTAGACGTGGGCACTGGAACTCGCAGAGGATGAAAGCCAATGACAGTTAGCCCTGCCCAGATGGAGCGATACAAGCGCGAGCTCGGTCGCCTGGAAACGCTCATAGACAGTGTCTTCGCGCTCGTTATTGTTTTGATTGCGTTCGATATACCGCGGCCGGATGACCTGGGCATGGCTGATTTCGGCCAGTTCCTCAAGCAGCAGACAGCAGCAATCGCTGCATCGGCGATCGGTCTTGCGGTCGTGCTGGTGTACTGGTTCCAGAGCAATATGCTGCTCGGTAATCTCGCGCGTACCGACGGCAAGCATGCCATCTTTTCGGTATTTCAAGTTTTTGCTGTGCTTGTCTATTTGTACACGGTCGGACTCGGCATCGACCTCGACAACGCTCCTCCTGCGCTGGCTTTGCAGAGCCTTGCCGCGGCGCTGGTCGGATTCATGGCGGCCGCAGCCTGGTGGTATGCGAGCAAGGACGAACACCTGCTATCACCGGACATTTCGAAGGAGGAGATCGGCGCTTTGCGCCTCCGGGTGCTGGCGGAGCCGCTGACAGCGGTGCTCACGTTCATCCTTGCTTTCGTCAGCCCGCTCTTGTGGGAGTTGGGCTGGTTCGCATATCCGGTATTTGCCTGGTTACTCAGGCGCGCAGGAGTGCACGACAAATAGGCACCTGGCTCGACGGCGGCAATCGGTTGCTCGACAACTCCGCCGGATTACTTCTCCTTCGGGAGCGAACCGAGATCGACTATATCGATCTCGTCAATTGCGGACGGCGAGCCGGAGACCCACATGACGGCGCGCAGGCCGTCGGTGAAATACGGGTCGCCGGTGAGGTTACCTCGCGGCGCATCGAACGGCGCCTCGCCGACGCCGCCGACATAGCCGATCTTCGCCAGGCCCTGTGAGTAGGCTATATCCTCTACCAGGAATTCGCGCGTCTCGTCGACGTCGGGATCAATCTTGTGGGTCGTGATCGTCTTCGTCGTGAACCGCACACCGATGTCCCGGCTGATCTGGCCGATCCAGACCGGCTTGCCTTCGAATCGCATCGGCGTCAGCCAGATGCGGAGATGGTTGCGCTCGTGGATGCTGGTCCGCGCGCGCTGCAGGGCTGCGTCCTGTGCCCGGCCGTAGACATAGAGTGCGCTAACCGGGGAATATCGGTACTCGCCGCCGCCGATGGCTGATGTCATCGTCTTCCATAACGACGAACCATAAATCGTTTCGGTCTCGTCCCAGCCGGCGCGCAAGAAGCTGTAGTACAGGTCCTTGATCTCGCCGACGAAGGCAATATTCAGCGGATCGCCGT
>JAACFG010000056.1 GCA_009937605.1 Gammaproteobacteria bacterium
CTATCGAGCATGCTTACTCTCCCCGAAATCGGTTTGAATCAGAATTTGGAATTCTATCTTAGCGGTAAATGTCTCAGATATCTCCGCGGCAGACTATCCGATACTAGCCAGAACCTGTCATTAAACGACTCGGAAAATCGGGCCAGGCGGGGTCGTCGACCATAGGCTAGAATATCCAAGCCCGAGTCGAGATCGGACAGGATCTCGGTTCGACATTGATTGGACTGGTACCAAGACAGGTAGACACGTGTCCTCTTTCCACAGGGTTGATCGAACTTAGAGATCATAGTTTGGAGAATATTGTATGACCTCCAGGAGTTCACTCGGATGGCTGCCACTGCTCGTGGTTTTGCTATTCACAGCGCCTGCTGGTGCAGAGGAAAAGCCACGGTTGGTTCTCCAGATCACCGTAGACCAACTACGCGGTGACCTGCCGACGCGGTACTACGATCGTCTCGGCGACGGCGGTTTTCGCTACCTTTGGGAGAACGGCATTGTCTATCGTAATGCCCACCACGCACACGCGAATACAGAAACCATCGTTGGCCACGCGACGCTTGCCACTGGCGCACATCCTTCAGGTCACGGCATGGTTGGCAATATCTGGTTCGATCGCGAGACTGGTTTCACTACGTATAACGTCGAAGATCCCAACTATCGCTTGCTGACCGAAGGTGCCGATGTTGACGCGGATGCTGAGATAGACCCGACACAGCGCGCCGCGCGCAGCGAGGGCCGGTCGCCTGCGGCGATACTGGTCTCAACATTTTCCGACGAACTCCGAAGTAATACGGGAGGCGCAGCCAAGGTCATCGGTGTGTCGGTCAAGGACCGCGGCGCAATTTCCCTGGCAGGGCATGCCGGCACGGCTTACTGGTTCTCCAAGGCGGGTGGGGAGTTTGTAACGAGTACCTATTACCTTAAGAGCTACCCGGATTGGGTCGTCGAATTCAATGCAAAAAAGCCGGCGCAGCAGTTTGCGAATACGAGCTGGAACCTCCTGCATGATCAGGACAGTTACCTGTTCGGCGACTCGGATGACCGAGCGTGGGAAACCGACGTGGCGGGGTTCGGCCGGGTGTTTCCGCACTCGTTTGGGAACGGCAGCAGCCGCTACTTCACCACCTGGCTGACACTAAGCCCGGCTGGAGACAGGTTGGTTCTCGATTTTGCGAAACGGGCGTTGGTCGAGGAGGAGCTGGGTACCGACAGTGTTACGGATTACCTGAGTGTGAGTTTTTCATCGACCGACTACGTTGGTCATGTATTCGGACCGTCAAGCCTCGAAGGCGAAGACAATATCCTGCAGCTCGATCGTACGCTGGCGGACTTACTGGCATTCGTCGATGAGACTGTCGGCCTCGCTAATACGCTTGTGGTGTTGTCTGCCGACCACGGCGGTCCTGATACCCCCGGCTATCTGAATGCGCTCGGGATTCCGGCGGGCTATGTCAATCCGGACAGCTGGGAAAAAGATGCCGCACTCGAGCGCATTAAGGATCAATTCGAGTTATCCGGCGACCTTATCGAAACCTACGATCATCCCTACCTGTACTTCAGTGCCGACGTAAAGAACAGCACCCGGATTGATCATGAGGCGCTCGAGGCTGCCGTCGTTGAAGAACTACTGAAGTTTCCAGGCGTCTCGCTCGCCGTGTCCAGCTCGGCACTGCGAAAAGGAAACCTGCCCGATACCGACCTGATGCGAGCGGTCATTAATAATTTTCATCCGAAGCGCTCCGGGGACGTATTTATCGTCTTCGAGCCTAATTGGTTTATTAATGATTTTGACGGCCTTACCGTTGCGTCCACGCACGGTTCGCCGTGGAGTTACGACACCCACGTACCCATCGTGTTTGCGGGTGCGGGCCTGAAACCGATGCTCGTGGATCGACGCGTTCATACCGTGGATATTGCCCCCACGTTGTCGACGATTCTCGGTACAAAATTGCCATCCGGATCGGTTGGCGAGCCGCTTATCGAGGTAAGCACAAAATAGTTGCCGGGCGACTCGCCCGGCAACTGGTTCTGCCATAGCGCGCTGATGCGTTGCTTACCTTGAACAGACAATGATCGTGTTATACGGGTCGGTGACGTCGCCATAGCAGCTTCGCGTCAGCCCGCCATAACCGCCCTCCCAGGCGTCCCATGCATCCCACGCATCCGAATAGTCCCAGTAGTCCCCGGAATCACCGCCACCTCCCGAGCCGCCACCGGACTGATCGTCTGCCGATCCCGAGACATCACTGCCACCCTCCGGGTTGTATCCTGGCCCAATGCCGGTGCCAACGGACATTTGATTGGGTATGTCCACGTCGATGACATAGGAGGTCATGCGGGCGTTGGCATCCGTTACTTCAATAATGATGTTCCCGGTGGGAATAATGAACGTGGGAATGTCAACGCCGATATCGATGGTCATCATTTCGAAATCTATATTGACCCAGGCCCACTGACGAGCTGGATTAATCACCTCAACCATGCCGAGTTCGTTATACGTGTATCCGTTATTTGTCATCCGTAACGTGTTAACCGCGAAGTTTCCAAAGTCCGACGGGTGTACGTTCGGATCGCGACAATCTGAGCAGTAGAGTCGAGTGTGATCGCGAGCGGACGCCACGTCGGTAACGAGAAGTAGCGCGGCCAGGAGGATCGCGTGGGCTAGAGGGTTTGATAGATATTTCATTACCCCGCCCCCTGTATTGTGCTCTTGCCGGCCGTCTCTTCCTCTATCACTTTCATGTCGTGCAGAAGAGTGTCGACCCTGCGATCGAGTCGTTCGAAATCAGTGTCATCGAGGGAATTGCGCAGGTAGTACTCCCTGAAGTCGAATGACGGGTCCGAGCTGCCCTCGAGTTTTTCTGCCAACCTGTCGAGCACGTAGCGACGCTGTATTGTTCCGGTCGCTATCTCGCCGTTTTCTTTGACTTGATTGAATGAATTAGTGGCGAGCCACTTGATCGGTCGCGAGTCTCCGCCAAGGAGTGCCGACGAGCGAACCATCAGATTCCAGGACTTCATTGGTAGGCTTTGAGCCACCCTGCGCCCCAGTACAAGACAGGCTATTGGGTCCGAGTAGGCCAGGGCTTCCAGGGCCTCGTCGGACCAGGTCTCGTACTCGTGGGTCAGTTTTGGCGACGATCGTTGGCATTCCACAGCGTCGACGAGCTCACCGGTAGACGGTCTTACGACCTGCACCGTGACATAGGTACAGTCGGCGTTACGCCAGCTACCACCAAGCACGATATCGACATCATCATCGGGAGTGATCTGAGCCACAGTTTCCTGATTCAGACGACCGAGAGACGAGTCGGCACTTGTGTGCTTGCCTATGTGGTCTGTCGGACCGTTAGCCGCATCCTGCTGGTGCCGTGGTTCCGCCGTGACGGGGTTGTGGTTGTCAGTGCTCGAAAACGATAGCCATATCGCACTGAACAGGGTGCCAACAACAATGGAACCGGCAACAATGCCAAGTCCGCTCCTGCCGAAGGCAGGCTTTCTTTTTGAGATATCTTCCATGACATCCTCCATTTATGGGTTAAGCGGCCCTAATATGGCACTCTAGCCCGGAGGACGACACTGCACTTTTCGTATTATTTGAGGATTAATGGGGTAGCAACGAAAACGGGCTCCAATAGGGGCCCGTTTCTATTAGACAGATCTAAGGATCAGCGGCGAAAACCTGCTCCCATTCTTCACGGGTCATCTGATCCCTGAGTTGAAATCTCAAGTCAAGCATTGCCTCGTTGTGAGCAAGCGTACCCTCGTAAAATTCGTCCCAGATCACTTCAACATCAGCGTCGTCAGCAAGTGCTTTTTCGAGGTCCTTTGCTGCGCGTTTTTGCGCCTTGTTGTTCGCACTAACCTGCTTCTTCATTGATTTAAGGGTGTCGAGTGCCTCATCTCGCCGGTCGTCTTTTTCCATCACAGTTTTGACATCGCCGCGCGCATCGGCGATGTAGTCGAGCGGTCCGGAGCTACCGCCACCGAGGAACAGAATCGTAAGAATTGCTATGAGCATGAGATCATCCCCTCAGATAGCTTGCATTGATCTAATCGTGGCGGTCATCGCCTTTGAGTGAGCCCTGTCGATCTGTTCCCGTTCCTCAGGACTAAGCGCATCCAGGAGGGCGAGTTGAGTCTTGGTGACGATTCGCCTGCTTTCGCGTAGCTCGGCTAACGCGGTCTCCATGTGAGCGTCGAATACCGCGCGTGTCGTATCGTAGTCGGCGTTAAGTTCCCTGGTGCGACTCGATCTTTTTTCGAGAACGATGTGCAGAGCCATAAAGTCTTGCTCCAGCGTGTCCACGAGCAGAATGGCTTGCGCCTCACGCGCCGGATCTTCAACCACTGCCCGAACCTCGTCGCGCAGGTCATCGAAGGCCTGGGATTTCGTATCGGCAGGACTTACATTGTCCTTGCCGCCACAAGCGGTGACAGCTGCTGTCACACACAGGAGAATCGCGTACCGGTTGCGTACTTTTTTCATGTTGCGCCTCGCGCGGATCTCAGAAAAGCAATCGCCAGTAGTATAAATCGAATAAAAGCAATTGACTGAAATATCATTCGGGTGCGTAATCGGATAGTCCATTGTGTGCCGGTCGGGAAGTTGCATGAGCGAAGATGCAGAATTTGAGCCGAAAGAACCGGGTTCCGTGTTGTACCGCGCGTCGCGGCAAAACTATCCGCACGCAGTTTCAGCCTCGGGCATGTACATTCACGACGGCGAGGGTCGCAGTTACCTCGATATGAGTGGCGGCGCGGCGGTGACCTGCCTGGGGCACAGCCACCCTGACGTCATTGCTGCACTACAGCAGCAAATTCAATCGCTCACATTTGCGCATACGTCTTTTTTTACCAACGCGCCTCAGGAGCAGCTCGCCATTCGCCTGACACGACATTTCGGCGATGATGAAGCGAAGGTCTACTTTCTGTCGGGTGGCTCGGAAGCCAACGAAACGGCATTCAAACTCGCCTGGCAGTACTGGGTGGCGCGGGGCAAGCCTGCCAAGAAGATCATCATCAGTCGCGAGCATAGCTATCACGGCAATACGCTCGGCGCGTTGTCAGCGAGCGGTAATACGGGGCGGCGGCGCGCATCGGCGGCACCGCTGCTCGAGTGGCCGCGCATCGAGCCGTGTTATGCCTATCGAGAGCAGAGGCCAGACGAAACGCTCGAAGACTATTCGGCTCGGGCCGCCAATACGCTACAGGCAGCGATTGATAAACATGGCAGCGATCAGATCGCGGCGTTCATCGCGGAACCTGTTGTTGGTTCATCGCTCGGCGTCGTGCCAGCAGCACCCGGTTACTTCGAACGCATCCGGGAGATCTGTACGGCTAACGATATCCTGTTGATTGCCGACGAGATCATGTGCGGAACGGGTCGCACGGGTCATTTTTTTGCACACCGGCATTTCAACGTGCGACCGGACATCGTGACGCTCGCGAAAGGTATTGGTGGTGGCTATCAGCCACTCGCGGCTGTTGTCCTTGGCGCCACGGTCGCGAATGAACTTGAGAACTCGGGCTTCGCACACGGCCATACCTACGTCGGGCACGCAGTCGCATGTGCAGCGGGTGTCGCGGTGCTCGACGTCATTGAGCAGGATGGTCTCCTTGCGCGGACACGCGATCTCGGTGTCGTCCTCGATAGTGCTCTGCGCGAGCGATTCGGATTACACGAGTTTGTCGGCGACATTCGGTGCAAGGGTTTGTTCGCAGGTGTTGAGCTGGTAAGCGATCGTGAATCGAAATCGGGGTTTTCCGATCGCCCGCGGCTGGCAGAAGAGCTTCGGCGGGCCGCGATGGAGGAGGGCCTGATTTGCTATCCCGGCAGCGTTGCTCTTGACGGCGAGATCGTGCCGCATGTTTTGCTCGCTCCGCCGATGATCGCGACAGCCAGCGATATCGAGGATGGTGTCGAACGGTTGGCAGGTGCGATCGACAGGGTCTTCGCTGTCCGAAGCTGCTAGTATCACCGCCAAAATATCGAGACCCTAATAGACCTCGGTGACTAAAATAATACTAACAATCTGTCGAAGTCTCTGGTTGACGGCGGTGTTCGCCCTCGCCGCGGCGCCCGTGCATGCCGATGAAGGTACGGAGTGGAATTGGTATCTCCAGGCAGGCGGCTACACTCACTTCAGCGATGACGAGGACTATGAAGGTCCGCCGTGGTTCGTGGGTGTCGAGTATCAAAAACCGGAGAACAGCACGATGTTTGGGCTGTCGTTGTTCAACAACTCCTTCGGTGATTTCACGCAATATATCTACTACGGCAAATCCTTTCATCCGTCCAAAAAGTATCCCGATTTCAGGATCAAGCTTACCGGTGGTTTCGTACACGGTTACAAGGGCGAGAACCAAAAGATCTTTCCCATTCGCTGGGGCGACGCCTGGGGACTCGCGATTGTCCCATCGGTCGGCTATCAACGCGACAGATGGGGTTTTGACGTCGCCATTCTGAGCGCGTCCGGCCTGCTGTTCCTGGCTGGTTACGAATTCGACTAGCTGGCCGTCAAAAAGACTATGGCCGTGCGGAAGAAAAGGAGAACCAGGATGATCGCTTCGATCGTAACGGCATTCTATGTTGCCGGTATTCTTGCGGCCGTTCACGCAGTCATGACCACGCGCACGGCGCCGGGAGCCGTCGCCTGGTCAGTTTCGCTTGTCTCGATGCCATTCCTGGCGGTACCCGCCTACCTGGTCTTCGGGCGGAACAAATTCGAAGGCATGGTGGAAATCTACGAGGACCGCAAGGACGAGATCGACGCTACTTTCGATGAATTCGAAAGGCACCAGGAACCGTGGATCGTGCCTGCCAATACCTCCTACGAGGAAGCGGAAGCTATTCGTAACCTGGTCGCTACGCGAGTGACCCGTGGCAATCGAGCAGAACTGCTTATCAATGGCGAGGCGACCTTCGACAGCATCCTTGAGGGTGTGGCGAAGGCACAGGACTACGTGTTGTTCCAGTTCTACATGTTCCACGATGATGGTCTGGGCAGACGCGTGCAGCAGGCGCTGATCGAGCGGGCCAAGGCCGGAGTTCGCGTGTACGTCCTGTACGACGAGATTGGTAGCAGTGGATTGCCGGCCCGTTACGTGAACGAACTTCGTGCCGCCGGGGCAGAAGTTTCTTCATTCAAGCCGACACAGGGCTCGAGAAACCGCTTTCAGCTCAACTTTCGTAATCACCGCAAAATGGTTGTCGTCGATGGAGTGACCGGATGGGTCGGGGGGCACAACGTCGGTGATGAATACCTGGGCCTGGATCCCAAGCTATCTCCGTTTCGTGACACGCACGTTCGCCTCGAAGGGCCGGTGGTCACGCAACTCCAGGCGGTCATTCTTGCAGATTGGTACTGGGCAACACGCGAACTGCTGGCATTGACCTGGAAGCCAACGGCCGCCGAAGGGAGTGATCAACATGCCATGATCCTGCCGTTCTCGCCCAGCAATCACATGGAAGTTGCGGGGCTGTTCTTCGTGTCGGCGCTGAATGCCGCGAAAGAGCGTATCTGGCTGTCGGCACCGTATTTCGTCCCCGACGAAGCCGTCATGAAAGCGCTCGCGTTGGCTGCCCTGCGGGGTGTCGACGTACGTATCATTACGACCGGCAAGCCGGACAGTTGGATGGTCTATCTGGCCGCATTTCACTTCATTGACAAGCTGAAGGGTCTCGGCATCAAGTTCTATTCCTACGAGCCAGGGTTTCTACACGAAAAGGTCATGTTAATTGACGACAGTATTGCGACCGTGGGCACCCCCAACTTCGACAATCGTTCATTCCGTCTGAATTTCGAGGTGACAGCACTCATTGCTGACGAAGCATTCGCCCGCGAGATGGAGGAAATGCTCGAACGCGATTTCGCTCATGCAGTCCTGATGGATGAGGATGTTATGAGTAAGAGGTCGATCTGGTGGCGCCTTGGCGTCAGCCTTTCAAGGTTGGCGGCACCTGTGCTGTAGCAGCGACATCCAGGCGAGGGTCCACTACCAAGAAGCGCATTCTTCATTCAAAACTGCCACCCAGTGCCAGGTGCAGATTGATGCGCTCAGCGAGGCGCGCGTTCTTCACACGCAGCAAACCGGTTCTTGCGCCGACCCAGCGCGATTGCATCTGCAGCACGTTCAACAAGTCGATCTGGCCGACATCGTATTGCTTCTGCGCCAGGTCGTATGCCTGCTTGTTGTAATCGACTGATTGCGACAGGAACGCCTCACGCCGTTCCAGCAAGGCTTCGTCTGTCAGACCGGCCTCCACCTGCTCGAGCGCCAGAAGGACCGTCGCGCCGTATGCGGCGATGGCGGCATCCTGGTCGGCCGTGGCGATGTCGAGCTGTGCCTCGAGCGCGCCACCTGTATAGAGCGGCGCGACCAGACCAGCGGACAGATCGCCGATCAGGCCGTCGAGGTCGCTGCTGCCGCCGACTCCGGCCGTCAACGAGAAGCTGGGCAGTTTCGCCAGTCGGGCTTCCTCGGTCAGGAAGAACGCCGCCGCCACTCGTCGGTCAGCCGCGATGATGTCGGGGCGGCGTTCCAGCAGGTCCGCAGGAAGTCCTGAGGTAATCGCCGGCGGCACCGGCACCAGTTCGGTCGCGGTCTCGATTTCTCCGGCAGGATAGCGGCCAAGAAGTATCTCGAGCGCGCGTCGTGCCTGTTGCTGTCCGGAGATCGCCTGCTGCAGTGCGTCCTCGGCACTGGCAAGATCGGCGCGCGCCAGGAAAACGTCCTGCATCCCCACCTGGCCGACCCTTTGCTTCGTCTCGACCAGGGCCACAGTCTCGGCAAGCAGGTCGGCGACTTCCTGGGCAAGGCCCGCCTGCAGCCTGAGTTCTGTCGCGAGATACCATGAAATCGCGACGTTTGCCACGAGTGACTGGCGTGCAAACTCGAAGTCGGCAACGGTGGCTCGCAAGTTTTCATCCGCTGCGTTTACCCCGGCCTGCACGCGTCCCCAGACGTCAAGTTCCCAGCTGATGCCGATGCCGGCACCGCCCGAGGTCTGTTCAAGGGAGTCGGGACCGGCTGTGCCCGACAGGTCCGCGCCCAGCGCCACGGTCGGCTCCAGCGCGGAACCTGCCAGCCGTGCTGAAGCCTGCGCACGGTCGACCTGCGCGGCAAGAATCCTGAGGTTAGGGTTTTGCAGATCCAGGGCTTCGGCGACCAGGGAATCGAGCTGCGGATCATTGAACGTGGCAAGCCAGGCGTCGTCCACCTGGCCGGTGTCTTCGGCTGGTGCGGCCCATTCCGGACGGATCTCGGTGGTCTCAGGCAGTGCTTCCTCGAGTACCTCTTCCTGTGGGGGCGCTTCCTGAAGCTTGGTCGCGCAGCCGCCTGCGACCAGTATGCAGAGCGCCAGTTTAACTGCCGCTAGACTGCGCATCGGACTTTTCTTGCCACATGGGGGAGGGTTTCGTATAGGCCCAGACCAGGGCAACAAGCCACGGGGCTATGCCAAGCAGCAGACCTATCCAGCCCAGCACATTGATCGCTTCAGCCTGGGGATGACCGCGCTCGGTCGCCTTTTGCCCGGGTAGAGCAGCCAGCTTGACGTATATCCATACAACAAGGAGCACGAGCAAAATAAGAATGATGAAACCGACGAGACTCATTTGGGATCTTCCCTCAAAGAACTGCATCCAGCGACGTGCCCACCCACTGCAGGACCACCGCAACAATACCGACGACACCCGCGCCTTCGGTGTGAATCGTGACAGACGCGGCCAGCCCTACCTTGCGCAGTTTGTCCGGGAATTCTTCCGGCAACGAAATCATCACAGGATAGATGCGCGTCATATTGAACTGCTCTACGTTCTGCAACTGGCCGGATGCCAGCAATTGCGCGTTACCGATAGCGCCCGGTACCAGGATGACTTTCGCCTCGAAAACCTGTCCCGGAAGCGCCGGGAAATTAACCATTGCCTTGTCACCGGCCTTTACATTGATCAGTGCTTTTTGCTGAAACTGAGCGCTTATCGCGAGCTCGCTTGTATCAACAAATGTGATCACCGCCCGCGACGGCGAGACAGTCATGCCGGGTCGTAATACCACACGCGGTGCCACGCCGATCGAAGGGGCGCGGACGACTGTATTGCTTAGGTCGAATCGCGCGCCTGCGAGGGACGCCTCGAGCTGCTTGACCTCCGCCTCTGCCTGCTCCACCTGGAACACACTGCCAGCGTCGCTGGCGGCAAGTTCCAGGTATTGCTCCAGCCTGAGTCGCGAGAGACCCAGTCGGGCCTCCAGTTCCTCGACCCTCGCCTCGTACAGCGTGGGGTCAATCGCAAATAGTTTGTCGCCCTTTTCGACCATGACGTCGGGCTCAACTCTGACCGAGACGACACGACCGGCAACATCAGGTGCAATTTCGATAACGCGGCCGGTAATCGCGCCTTGCACGCTCGCCGGTGTCAATCCCTGCAGGCCAACGAGGAAACCTGACAATATGACGACGCCGATCAAGACCACGAGCCCCTGCGATATCTTGTTCCACGGGAGCAGCTGCAGCTTGAAGAACAGCAGGTAGACCAGTACCAGGTAGATACAAGTAATGATGAGCATTAGGTAAGATGCCTCGTTCGGAACTTGTGCCGACAGTCAGAACTTCCAAGTATAGCCGATGACCGGGCTATTCCGGGAAGTGTCCCAGCCACGGCGCTCAATGGAGTGTCCAGCCGCGAGTGAAGCGCACGAAGAAGTCGACTTCCTCCCGACGGCCATCGCTCAGCACCAGCTCTTCGATTTCCTGGCGCCAACGGACCCGGAGGTCGAGGGCAAGACCATTGCTCCGGCGCCATTGGTAGCGGATCTCGGCGAGCGTTTCATTGTTTCGATACTGGGGCGATATCAGCCAGCCCGCTCCGGTTCGGCCGTAATTGATGCCGATACTATGGTCAGGCTTGAAGTCCATCAGGCTGACGGCCGCGTTCCACGCCAGGCCATCGACGTCCCCTTCGCCCGGAATGCCTTCGGACGACTTCGTCTGCGTATTGGGCGCATAGCCGACTTCAACGGCGACGCGCAGACGGATACCCTCGTTCCGCTCCGGCCAGCGGTTCGCTGTCCGCGCGACGATCGTGTAGTAGTCTTCACGGCGTCCCGATAGATCGCCGTCCTTGAGCAGCGATTTCGGCAAAACGGTCAGGTCGATGCCGCGTTGCAGGAAATGCGGCGTGCGTTCGAGGTTTTCGATCCCGACGAAATAGCTGACACGCGCACCCGAATCGTCGAAGTCGAGAGGCACGCGGCGCACGTTCGTCGGACCGTCGGATGAGTTGTGCTGAAGAATGAGGTGTGGCGTCCAACCGTTCCTGGCGCGGACCGTTGCATGCAAGCCATCCGTCCAGTTGACATTGGTGTTGTGACTGTCGTTCCGGTCGAGCGATTTTGCGAAGACGCCGCCGCGAGCGACGAATTTCGTCTGCATGCGACCGACGGCAATGTCGAAACGCTTCGCCCGGTACCAGTGCACATAGGCTTCGTCGATCGTGATATCACCGTCATCCATGCCATTGGGCGTCGGGATGCTGTCCTCAAGCACAAAGTTGGGGGCGCACTCCTCGGTCGAGCAGATGCCGGCCAGTCGGCCGACGACGCGCATATAGGGCGTCACACCGATCTCCGATCGCAGCCGCCAACGAGCGAGCAATTTGTTATCCCTCAAGTCCGGGCCCGATCCGAAGTCAACGTCGGCCCCCACATAGGCGAGACGTAAGTCCGCCGAGAAGCCCACACCCTTTATGATCTTGTCGATGTCGATCGAACTCGTCGCATCGTCCAGAGACCCATCGCTGTCCTCGGCGATCGCCTCTTTCTCGGCGATTTCTTCCGACGCGAGCACCTCGTCAGGCACGCCGTCAGCATTCTGCGCCAACGCAGGGGCTACGCAGATAACCAGAAGGCAAACGAGATACCGTAAATTCTCCATCGAATGACCATTCGCATTGCCGGCGTAGCGGCAGACTGGATTTGATTGGGCAAGGTGCCGTCGGCACCTTGCCTATTATCTCCTCAAGGCGGACTAATGCAACCGCCACCCAGGCAATGGGTGTCCACTATAAGCACGGACTTAAATCGCATTTCTGCGAAGGGAACCTGATATGGATTGTTGGTAAACTCTCCTGCAGCAGGCTCTCTGCTTGGAGAATAACAATGACCCGAATTCACTGGCTGCTCGCCACGACGTCCCTCGTCTTTCTTGTCACTGCTCAGTCATTTGCGCAGGACCCGATGCCGTCCGAGGAAGGCCTCAAGGACGCATTCCCGGAACAGGTTAACTACTCGCCGTACCCGGGCCGCAATTTCCCGACAGAGGTGTTCTGGGGGGAGACGCACCTTCACACCGGGATGTCGATGGACGCCGGCGCGTTTGGCGCGCGGCTGACGCCGGCGGACGCCTATCGCTTCGCCAAGGGGGAAACGGTTGTATCGTCTACCGGGCAGCGCGTTAAGTTGTCGCGACCGCTCGATTTCCTCGTCGTCGCCGACCATTCCGACAACATGGGGTTCTTTCCACGCCTGCGCGCCGGTGAACCATCCATGCTTGCCGACCCGACTGGACGTCGGTGGTACGACGACATCCAGAAGGGCGGACAGGATGCAGTGGCTGTGGCCGTCGAAATCATTCAGGCAATAACGGGCAACAGTTTTCCGGAAGCGCTGGCTTCCCTGCCCGGCACCGAGGCCTACGCGGCTGCCTGGAAGGAGACGATCGATGCTGCCGAAGATGCCTATGAGCCAAACAGCTTCACATCATTCATCGGTTACGAGTGGACGTCCACGGACAAAGGTTTCAATCTGCATCGCGTCGTCGTGTATCGCGACGACGCGACAAAGGCCAGCGCGATGGAACCGTACACCACGCTGTCGCCGTTCGGCAGCCCTGACCCCCGTGATCTATGGAAGTGGATGGCGGAGTATGAAGACAAGACCGGTGGTCGGCTGCTGGCCATCGCCCATAATGGCAACATGTCGAATGGCCATATGTTCCCTGAGTCACGGACCTACTTTAATGCCCGCGTGAACAAGGAATACGCAGAGACGCGTGCGCGTTGGGAGCCGTTGTACGAGGCAACCCAGATCAAGGGTGACGGCGAGGCACATCCGTTCCTGTCGCCAGACGATGAATTCGCAGATTACGAAACCTGGGACCAGGGCAACCTCGATCTGACGGTCCTGAAGACCGACGACATGCTGCCCTACGAGTACGCACGTTCCGGTCTGCAAATCGGGTTGCAGTTAGGCGAGAAGCTCGGCGTCAATCCGTACAAGTTCGGTCTGGTCGGTGCTACCGACAGCCACACGGGCCTATCCACTGCCGAGGAGGAGAACTTTTTCGGCAAGCACTCCGGGGCAGAACCCAACGCTCAGCGAGTACACCATCCAATGGCTCGCGTCGAAACACCGGACGGCGTGCGTGAGTACACGGGTTGGTCGATGGTCGCGTCGGGCTACCAGGGCGTGTGGGCTACCGAGAACACACGCGAGGCTCTGTTCGATGCCATGATGCGCAAGGAAACCTACGCGACGACCGGCCCGCGCATGCTCGTACGTTTCTTTGGCGGCTGGAACTTCACCGACGCTGACGCAAAGAGCCGGCTGCCGGCGAACGCCGGCTACCTCAAGGGTGTCCCGATGGGCGGTGATCTGCCAGCAACATCAGATGGCAAGGCTCCTTCGTTCCTGGTTGCGGCTTTGCGTGATCCATTCTCCGGCAATCTCGACCGAATCCAGATCGTGAAAGGCTGGCTTGACGATCGCGGCCGACGACAGGAGAAAGTCTATGACGTCGTGTGGTCCGGTGACAGGGAGCCAGATGCGAACGGCAAGCTCCCGGCAGTCGGCAACACGGTTGATGTCGCGAGCGCGACATGGACGAACGATATCGGTAGCCCCGAATTGTTGGCGGCATGGACCGACCCGGACTTCAATCCCGACGTCCCGGCCGTCTACTACGCGAGGGTTATCGAGATTCCGACACCTCGCTGGACCGCTTACGAAGCGATGCGTTTTGGTATCGAGATGCCGGATGAGATCCCGATGATCACGCAGGAAAGGGCTTACACGTCGCCTATCTGGTATACGCCCTAAGGTAGACGCGTCGATCGAGCAACTCGGGGGCCGCGAGCAGGAATTATTAACTGTCCCCGAGTAGCTCGCGGTCAGACTTCAGCGGGTAGCCGAAGTACTCGAAATCTTCGGCGAACAGCTCCTCGATGATGGCCTTG
Source organism: Gammaproteobacteria bacterium (assembly GCA_009937605.1). Taxonomy (GTDB): domain Bacteria; phylum Pseudomonadota; class Gammaproteobacteria; order Steroidobacterales; family Woeseiaceae; genus UBA1847. The sequence goes on from JAACFG010000056.1 coordinate 14,235, forward strand.
GTCTCACGGCAGTAATACTGGCCGGACGATTTTCTTTTCGAACGGTTCTGGTGGCCCAGGCTATGCGGCGGCAGGCCGAGTTCATTCGTTATGCGGCCGAAGTCCTCCGCAAGATTTTCGTAGCGCCCGATAAAGTCCATCTCGATGTTCTCGATCCAGCGCACCTGGGGGTTGCATTGGCTGGTTCCGATGACATGGTGGATGCCGATCGGATCCGGGCCTTTCTCCCTGACGTTTCGCCAGAACTCGAGGAATGTCTCCTCGAAGCCCTCTGCCTTGCGAAGGTAAACGTACGTGGATACCGCCCGACTGTAAGGATCGCGGCTGAAACAGAACTTGTATGCGCTGCGGTCGAAGTCCTCGCTGATGTATCCCTCATCGACGAGCGTGGGATAGTCCATGTGTCCGAATGTTACGAGACCGCGCTGGGAGAACTGGTACCTGATGCGCTCCGCTTCCTTGGTTTTGACGCAGCCGTAACGGCGCAGTGCGTGGTACATGCTCGTGCCGGCGTTCTTGGGAATCCAGATAAAGACGGCGTTGGGTCGCTTCGCATTGCGAACGTAATGGGCGGCCCGGCGAAGCTGCGTATAGTCGATGAGCCGCTTGAAGAACCGCTCTATTTTTTTGCTGCTCGAAAATCTCATAGCGCCAAGCCTGGAAGGAGTTGGGAAGCATACTATGTCCGTGGTTTCGTCGATGCCCTTTTCTTCGCCGGCGTAACTCGGTACCGTGCGAGCTATGGCGAATGACATCAATCAGGTACTCGAATCGAATCCGGTAGTACCGCTGGTTCAGGCAGACGATTCTTCCGTGGCGACTAAGACGTCCAGGGCGCTCGCCGCCGGTGGCCTTACGGTTGTTGAGGTCGTACTGAGAACGGACCGGGCTCTCGATTGTCTTCGGGCCGTGGCGGACGAGGTGCCCGAGGTGATCGCTGGCGCCGGCACCGTCTTGAGCGCGAAGCAGGCAGAGGCAGCGTTCGATGCCGGAGCTCAATTTATCGTGTCCCCCGGGCTCGACGAGGGCGTCGTTGCCGTTGCGAGGGAACGGGGCGGGCCAGTCTACCCGGGTATATTCACCCCGGGGGAGTTACAGCGCGCGTTTAACCTTGGCCTCGAAACAGTCAAATTCTTTCCGGCATCGATCGCCGGCGGAGTGCCAGCGCTGAAAGCGCTTTCCAGTGTTTTCCGCACCATGCGCTTCATGCCAACAGGCGGGGTTTCGGCTGACAACCTCGCCGACTACCTGGCTGTGCCTGCTGTACTGGCCTGTGGCGGCAGCTGGCTGACACCGGCGAGCGCCATAGAGGCCGGAGACTACGACCAGGTTACGACGCTCGCTCGGGAAGCGCTGCAAATTGCAGCGCGGAGTTAGGTCCCTGCCCGATCAGAAGTGGTACGCGAGTTCCAATTGCACAGAATCCATCGTTGGCTTCTCGCTGGCACTGCCGGTATCGATTTCAACAATGCGATACCCTAGCTTGACGGACATATCATAGTTGACATTCCATCGCAGCCCGAGACCCGCCCCGTAGGAGAAATTCGAACTGCTGTAGGTACTGTAGAAGTTACTACACATGTAGCCCCAAGGGGTCCACCAACAGCCCGTAGTTGGTGGGCTATCTGCAACGTTGGAATCGAAATTTGTCCAGCCCAGCCCGGCTTCGACATAGGGCGTGACGGTCCTGTCGGTGAAGTTGTAGGTGAAATTGAACTGACCGTTCCAGATGTTGGCCTGGTGTCGAATTTCGATTGGCGCGCTACCATCATCGGGTATCAGCAGGGCGCTATAATCTGGCCGAACCCACGACATGTCGAAACCGATTGCCAGGCGGTCAATAAGGTAATAGTCGACTCCGAACTGGAATCCGAGTCGAGCGCTGAAATCGATGCTGCTGCCATATTCCGTAGTTGTCGAAGTCGCCAGGTAGTACGGTAGGCCAAAGCTCCACTCGACCTGACCTTTATTCCCCGATCCTTGTGCCGCAGCAGACGTTGCGCAAAGACAAAGTAATGCGGCGATTAGCGTTGATCTCATTCTTGTTCTCCTTTGGGTCTCTCAATGGAGTCGACAGGGATAGCCCGGTCAAGTTCATCAATAGACAATGAATTTGGACTCATGGTCGAGCGGCGCCCGACAAATCGCCCGCGAAGAATACCCGAACGAACCGGGTCTTGCTATGGTTGCGGCTGGTAAAGAAGAACAGTCACCCTGAGCCTATTGAAATGGCGAACAGGGAGGGGAGAAGCACAATGAATAAACCGGCAGAACTGGCTGAAGGCCAGCAATTTCAAAAGAACATGATGAGCTTCGTTATTCAGCTTGCCGCACTTGCTGCACTGATTGCCTATTGCATCATCATAGTCGGGCCTTTCGCCGGCCTTGTAATATGGGGCGTGGTCACGGCTGTCGCTGTCTATCCCGTGCACCTCAAGCTCGCGTCTGTTTTTGGAGGTCGTGAGAAACTCTCGGCGATCCTGATTGTCCTGCTCGGGCTCGCCATTGTGCTGTTTCCCGGCTGGATAATGGTCAAGTCGGCCCTTCTGTCCATCATGACTTTTGCCGACAACGTACAGGCCGGCACTGTGCATATTCCGCCGCCCGCAGAGTCCGTGGAAAGCTGGCCTCTGATTGGCGAGCGACTATACGAGAGTTGGTCCAACGCGGCACACAACGTCGAAGAGACATTGGCCGAATTCCAGCCCCAGTTGAGAGAAGGCATGCTGCAGATCGCAGCGTCGACGATTATCGCAGGAGTCACCCTGATGTACACGCAAAGTGGCTACAACCTGACGCAGTCTATCGCGGAGAAAGTCGTGCCGGGGCGCGGCAAGAGCTTGACAGATCTTTCGGTCGCAACAATTCGCAGTGTCACCAACGGGGTGTTGGGCGTCGCATTCATCCAGGCTGTACTACTCGGGGTCGGCTTTGCCGTTATGGACGTGCCACACGCCGGTCTTCTGGCAGTCGTCGTCTTGATCACAGCAATCATCCAGATACCCGCCTTGCTCATCGCGCTGCCGGTTATCATTTGGGTCTTCTCGGTTGCGGAACCTCTGCCTGCGACGATCTTTGCGGTCTATACGCTGGTTGCCGCCGCGAGTGACAATGTTCTCAAACCCATCCTGCTGGGACGCGGGGTCAACCTCCCGGCACTGGTGGTACTTATCGGCGCGATAGGTGGAATGATCGCGTTTGGCATTATCGGGTTGTTCCTGGGCGCCGTCATATTCGGGCTCGCTTATTCCATAGGCAAGGCCTGGTTGGAGGGCGACAATACCCCCCCTGCGGAATCCACCGACCAGGTATAGCGACTTACGATGCAGAACCCATGGCGTG
>JAACFG010000004.1 GCA_009937605.1 Gammaproteobacteria bacterium
GCTTTGCGGCGGTGACTTCGCCTGGCGGCACCGGCGGGCCGAACGTCACCGGGACCTTTGCGAACAGGCGGCCTGGTATTTTCCGGACTCCGCCGCCGTGATGTCGGCTGAACCAACTGCCCCAGAGTCGGCCTAGCGATACTGGCACTACGGGGACCGGTCGACGAGCGATAATCTTTTCTATGCCGGGCCGAAAGCGAGCGATCTCACCGTCGCAGGTGAGTCCGCCTTCCGGAAAAATGCACACGATGTTGCCGGCCGCGAGTTCCGCGTCGACCAACTCAAACGCGTCGTCCATGATCTGCTTGTCCTCGCGAACGCCAGCGATTGGAATCGCTTTCATCGTCTTGAAGATGAAATTGAGCATGGGCATTTGGAAGATCTTGTACCACATGACAAACCGCATTGGCCGCCGGACGCACCCGGAAAGGATAATCGGATCCATGTAGCTCACGTGATTGCAAACGACAACTGCGGGTCCGCTTCTTGGTATGTTCTCGAGCCCTGTTGGACGAACTCGATACACGAAACTGATGGCCATCCACGCCAGGAAGCGCATCAGGAACTCAGGCAGCAGCGTGTAGATATAGGCTGCGACCAGAACGTTAAGCACTGCAATGACCAGGAACAGTTCGGGTATCGAAAACCCGATCTGCAAGAGAACCATAGAAAGGATAGCGGCACCAACCATCAGTAGTGCGTTGATTATGTTGTTGGCTGCGATAATGCGGGACAGGTGTTGCCGCTTCGAGCGCTTCTGGATAAGCGCGTACAGCGGTACGCTGTAAAAACCTCCGAATGCACCTATCAATGCGAGATCGCCCAGTATTCGCCAGCTACCCGGGCGTGCCAGGAATTCGCCAATTGTGCTTGCGTGCGTGGCGTAGGCCTCGGGTTGTGCAAAGTACAGATCGATCGCGAACAAGCTCAGGCCGATCGATCCAAATGGTACGAGGCCCAGCTCAATGCGATGTCCCGACATTCGTTCGCAAAACAACGAGCCGATGCCGACGCCAATTGCGAATGCAGCCAGTAACGAGGTTGTTATTGTCTCGTTGCCATTTAGAACATCGAGCGTGTACGCAGGGATCTGGATCGTCATCGCCGAGCCGAAGAACCAGAACCACGATATGCCGAGGATGGACAGGAACACGCTGCGTTCTTCGCGCGCGAACTGGACGATACGCCAGGTCTCCTTCCAGGCATTCCAGTCGATACTGAGGTCAGGGTCCACGGCCTTCGTTGTCGGCACGTGTCGGCTCGTGAGGTAGCCGACTATCGCTACACCCACGAGGCAGGCGCCGAGAATTGTCTGCTTACTTACATCGAGGCCATTCGACATGTTATCGGCGACAGCAATGCCGCCGATGATCAAGCCGAGAATGATTGCAATGTAGGTACCGGATTCGACCAGTGCATTGCCGCCAACGAGTTCGTCATCCGATAATTTCTGCGGCAAGTAGGCGTACTTGACCGGTCCGAACATCGTGGACTGGCAACCCATAAGGAACAGGACGAGAAGCAGCAGGGAATAGCTCTCGGATACGAGGGCGGTTGCGGCCAGCATCATCAGCACGATTTCCAGCGTCTTTACGCGCCGAATAAGCATCGACTTCTCGTACTTGTCGGCCAGCTGTCCGGCCGTCGCCGAAAACAGGAAGAAGGGCAAAATGAACAGTCCGGCCGCCACGTTCGCGAGCTGGGTGTGATCCATGCCCGCAACCAGGACGCCCTGGAACGTGATCAGGATCACAAGGCCATTACGGAAAATATTGTCGTTAAGGGCGCCGAGAAACTGGGTTGCGAAAAATGGCGCGAAGCGCCGCTGGCGTAGCAGGGAAAACTGGCTTGATCCAGACAAAAGTTGGCATCTCTTGAGTAGGCAGCCCGCACTATAACGTGAAAGAACTGCGATTTCGTTCAAAACTGCGAACTCGGCCCGACTTGGCGATTTGACAATTTTGCTATGATCGAAACTGCAGCATGCTGAATTTTCTACCATTTAATCAATTTTTTCGGACAAGAACGCAAAATGTCGAGGCAACTGACCACACTGATCATAGGACTCGGAATAATCTCCGGCTGTACACCGGAGCCGCCGCCCGCCAGGACCGCGACCGAGTTTGTTGAGAACCCGATCTTGCTGGAAGCGGCGATGATCCGCTGTGCAAAGGACCGTTCGACCACGAAATATGAGGCGGAATGCATCAATGCCCGGGAGGCGGTCAAACGCATTCAGGCCAAGGAAGAACAAGAGCGTCGCGAAGACCTCGAGGCGCGTTCGGAGAGGAAGCGCAAGGCACTGCGTCGGACCCAGGAAGCGACTGCCGAGGCGCGCCGGCGCGCCGAAGAGGCCGCGCGAATGCGCGAGGAAGCTGAATACCTGGCTCAGTTTGGTGCGCTGCCGCCTTCAGAAGAGGACGATGAGGGCGCTCTGCCGGAAGGTAACCTCCCGGGCGCAGTCGTACCGGAATCCGAGGCGACGGAACCGTCTACCGAGACATACGGTGACACATTACCCGCTGTCGACGGAGGTAATGCGCCCATGGCCGAGCCGGTTCCCGACGAGGAGCAAGCTTCCGATCTCGACGCTGTGCGCGAAGAATTACGCCGTCGCAGCGAGGAAGACCGCAACTAGCACCCGTGGCTCTTACTCGGTTCCATTGTCGTCAGGCTCGCCCGGGCCAGGCATGGCAAACGTGCGAACCTCACCCCGTTCTTCCGCAGTATCCTGCGCCGCTGTGGTACCGGCCTGCATACCAGGCTGAGTCGGCAAGCGCATGGTTTGGGCGGTGAGGATTTGCACAAACGTGTTTGCGGTGTCAGGCGCAATGTTCGGCGAACTCGCAAAGATCACTTCTGGCGTCATGCTGGTCGACCCGTAATAAGCTGCGTTTGCTTTGCGATCCATAGTGACTCCGGCGCCCTCAAGGGCAACGCCCGCAAACAAACCCCGGCTACGGGAGTACGAATAGACTTCAGCCTGGAAGCGGATATCCGTCGCGGCGCTCGTGGTTCGACCAACCGGACCGGCCGCCACCGACGCATTTGCACCGAGCGTCAGTTTGCCGTTGGCGATGCTATCGATACCCTTGCGCGTCTTGAAAACGAGAATGATGTCGGTCGAATCGGCACCAATTTGCCACCCCAGGCTGCCAGAAGTCATTGTGATGAATGCCGGATTACTCCAGGAGTCGTCATCCTGGCGCACAACGATGATGCCCTTGCCACGGCTGACACCAATCCCAAAAGCGGCCCTGATTACATTGGGGACAACGGCGACTCCATACGCTCGCGACAGCAGGCTCGGTGGTATGGATTTCTCCGGAATACGAGTCAGCTGATCCACCACGTCCGCGGCGTCCGACACTCGCTTCTCTTCGCGCGTCGCGTCCTGGGCATGGGCAGTAGAGATAAGGGCCATCATGATCATGCTGGCCAGAATATGCATGTTCTTCATTTAGTATCCGACAAACCTGTCGTTCCGGGGTTCGATTCAGGCCGCCATAATACGTCAAAAAACTGAGCTATTTGTGAACGAGAATCGGCGGTAACGGACAGTCCAGCGTAGCGCAGACGGCGCGAATCAGTTCGGCTTCGGTGACAGTCAGCTTGCCATCGTGACCGGCCGTTGCGCTGACGGCGCGAAGTAGCGATTCCTTGCCCTTGCTGTTCAGCCGCTGCAATACGTCGAGTCTGCGATCCAGTACCGGAACCGTGCGTTCGTGTTTGGACGAGTATTCGAACCCGCGCGCCCATTCTCCGAGCGAATCGACGCCTGCCCTGAACGCGGCACGTTTTTGCTTTTCGTCGTCGTGGCCATGATCTGCGAGAACACGTAGCAGGCCAATTACCGCTTCACGCAGCTCGCCGCGCTTTGGGCGGCGAGCGCGTTGGCGTCCGGACGGGTCAACGGCCTGGCCCAGATTGCTGCTAAGCATGCGGTAGAAACAATACTCGTACAGATCAAACTCACCATCCACTTCGATCAGGCGAGTGGCCAGCGATACGAGGTAGCTGAGCTCCTGTGTGGGCCGCTGCTTTAGCGCGGGAAAAGCAACTTCCATTAATGGCAGACGATACTCTGCCCCTGTATCCGCGAGTTCATCGTAAAAGCGTCGTACAAGTGTTGCGCGCTCGCTGCCCAGTTGCTCGCGCACCAGTACGAATTGCCGATCAGTGACATGGCCTGACCGATCGAGGGTCATTGCGATTGTCAGGAGATAGGAAAACTCCGGAGAATGCGCCGCGTCATAGAGCGACGCCGGAATCGACTCCCTTAAGTGCCTGGCATACTCAACATGTTCATTCGCGGGTTGCCCCACCGACCCGGCGATCGAGTCGACCAGGATCTCGGTGCTGCCTGCCGCAAACGCCGCGGTGCCGTCACCACCAAAGCCAGAGGTCGCCTCACTGGAGGTGCCGGACCTCTGCTGGTGATCGCGCAGACTTACGCGCGGGAAATCCGATTCTTTGAAGTTGGGATCAAGTGCCTGGATTCGGTCGATCAGCGGTGGGTGCGTTGCAAATACACCGAACAGTCTGGAACCTGAGCCGAATAACATGTGACTGACTTCTTCCGGGTCCGCCTCTTTGATTAGCGAGCCCTGGCTATAGCCACCTATCTTCTTGAGTGCATTCGCGATGCCATCGCTCTGGCGCGTGAACTGGACGGCTGACGCGTCCGCCAGGTATTCGCGTTGCCGCGATACGCCTGCCTTGATGATCCGCGCAAAGAACATGCCGATGCCGCCGAGAATCGCAAGACCGAGGCCGATTATTAAAACGACGGGCGCGCCACGATTATTGCGGCTAGCCAATAACCGAGTGCGATAGCCACCTCGAACGATCAGACGGCCAATCAGGCTGAGGACCATGATGCCGAACAGGATGCCCATGAGACGTATGTTGAGTCGCATGTCACCGTTCAGAATGTGGCTGAATTCATGCGCGATGACCCCTTGCAGCTCGTCACGCTCGAGCAACTCGAGGGCGCCGCGCGTGACTGCAACCGCCGCATCGCTCGTGGTATACCCGGCCGCGAATGCGTTAATGCCGCTCTCTTCTTCGAGGACATAAATTTCGGGAACCGGCACGCCGGACGCGATCGCCATCTCCTCGACGACATTGCGCAGACGCCGGCGCAATGGATCCCGAACATCGGCCGGCACGAGCGTCCCACCAACCTGGCGCGCGACATTGCCGCCACCAGAGGACAACACCGCTGTCTTGAACAGGCTGGCACCAACAATGAAAAGAGTTGTCAGCAGCGCGACTACGGCCGGAATGGCCCAGTTCTGCGTAATAAAACCTGCGGGAGTGTAGGTCCCGTATCCCGCGTTTGTGAAACCGTACAGCGCGAAAGTAACGACCGCCGTCACGCCGGCGACGATCAGGATCGTTGCGACGATGTAGGCGGCGACCAAGCGTCGAGATGCCTTGCGCGCCTGGTCCTGCGCGGCGAAGAAGTTCACAGTCTAATCAGGTGAACGAAACTTCCGGTGCATCGCGCATTTCCTCGCTTTCGATTTCCAGGAAGCTCGCGGACTCGAAATCGAACATCCCGGCGACAAAGTTGTTCGGGAAGTTTTGTACCGAGTTGTTGTAACCCATGACCGCGTCATTGAAAGCCTGCCTCGAGAATGCGACCTTGTTTTCTGTGGTGGCGAGTTCCTCCTGGAACTGCATCATATTTTGATTGGCTTTGAGATCGGGATAGGCCTCCGACAGGGCAAAGAGACGGCTGAGCACACTACCCAGGGCGCCTTCTGCACCGCCAAGCTTCTCCATCGCTGCCGCGTTGGCCGGGTCAGCCTTGGCCGCATCAAGCGCCGATACCGCGGTGTTGCGGGCTTTTATCACGGCTTCAAGCGTGTCACGCTCGTGCTTCATGTAGCCCTTGACGGCTTCGACGAGATTGGGAATCAAGTCGTGACGACGCGTAAGTTGTACGTCAATCTGGGCAAATGCGTTTCTGACACGGTTGCGTTCGTTAACCAGGCGGTTGTAAATACCGATAGCCCAGAACACAATCGCAGCGATGATGCCGAGGAAAATCAGGAATGAAATCATTGTCCCGCTCCTTGCGTGAGTTTTGTTGCGCCAAGCATAACCCCGGGCTTGGACCAAGACTAGCAGCGCTCCTGTTATTGCTGCCGTTCACCGCGGCCGAAGCCGATTGGATCGGTGATGCCCGTCCCATGATGGGCACCGAGGTAAGCGTTTACCTCTGGAGCGACGACCCGGAGGCGGGGCGCCTGGCGCTCGACGAGGTTTTTGAGGAGGCGGCACGTATCGACCGCCTCATGAGTACCTACAGAGATGATAGCGAAATCTCGAAAATCAACCGCGAGGCGGCTGATCAGCCGGTTGCGGCAGGGGATGAGCTGTTTGGCCTGATACGTCGTGCCCTCGACATTTCAGTCCTGACACGGGGGGCATTTGACGTCACCTACGACAGTGTCGGCCAACACTATGATTTCCGCTCGCGACAGCGGCCGGATGAGGACACGATCGAGGCCGAACGCGTCAATATTGACTACCGACTGGTCGTTTTGGACCAGGCGGCCGGTACCGTGAGCTTCGCGAAGGAAGGGGTACGCATCAACCTGGGCGGCATAGCCAAGGGCTATGTCGTCGAAAGGGGCATCGATATCCTGCGCCACCGCGGCATCGAAAACGGGATTGTCACGGCCGGTGGGGATTCGCGCTTGCTCGGTGATCGTCGCGGCCGTCCCTGGATGGTCGGCATTCGAGACCCCCGCAACGAAGCCCAGGTGGCGATTTCCGTACCGCTGGCCGACGAGGCAATCTCGACCTCCGGCGACTATGAGCGTTATTTCGACGAGGACGGCGTGCGCTACCACCACATTATTCGCCCCAGCACAGGCGTTCCGGCCAGCGGCGTACACAGTGCCACGGTATTCGGGCCCGACGCGGTGATCACAGACGCGCTGTCCACGTCGGTTTTTGTCATGGGGGTCGAACAAGGCCTGACGCTAATCGGCAATCTGCCGGACTATGAAAGCATCGTCATCGACGCGGACGGAAAGGTCTTCTACTCCGACGGGCTGGCGCCGCCTGAGACACAGTCCCCAGATTAGGCAACAAACCCGGCTGTGTCGCCGAAAGGCGACGGATATTCACTTCAAATTCAGACTCATATGCCTATCATAGGCATCTAGACCCGTGCACAGGAAATCATTGGGAATAGTGTCGATTTAACGTAATCTGGGACGATTGCGCACCTCGAATAACCCCAAAAGAGCCGTCACATTATGTTCAGAGAATCTGGCATTTGTGACGATTATCACGGCCCGGACGCCTCCCGGCTGTCACCATTCGACGCTGAGTGGTGCAGTTTGGGCGGTTTTCCATTGGAAGGACCAGGGCTCGCAATACAAGGAATGGACGAATGAAATTCAAGAACACGATTATCGCGCTGGTGTTCAGCGTTTTCGCGGCATCCGGCCTCGCATCCAGCGGCATGGAGGGACAGCCGGCACCGGATTTCGCTCTGAAAAGCTCAACCGGCGAAAACCTCCGCCTTTCTGAATACCGCGGCGACGTCGTCATGATCAATTTCTGGGCAACCTGGTGTGGCCCGTGCCGCCAGGAAATGCCGCTGCTTGACGCACTTTACGCACGCTACGAACGCGTAGGCTTCAACCTGCTTGGCGTCAACATTGACGACGACTCACGTCGTGCCATGCAGATGATTGAAGAGCTGGGCGTCAGTTTCCCGGTGCTGTTTGATGCCCGCAAGGAAGTTAGCGAGCTTTACGAAGTCAATGCCATGCCGGTTACGGTGATTGTCGATCGCGAAGGCAATGTCCGCTACATCCACCAAGGATACAAGCCCGGGTACGAGGACAAGTACCTGGATCAAGTTCGTTCACTGTTGAGAGAGTAATGTGACCACTACATTCACCACCCTTGTCGCAATGACGCTGCTGGCACTAGGCGCCACGGCCAGTGCCCAGGACGCGGCCCCGATGGATGCAGACAGGGCGGCTGAGCAGGCCCGCAGTGCCGGGGCACAGGATTCCGCGTCGCGAGACCAGTTTCGCAGCATCGATCAGGACGTGCAGGCGCTGAAGAAAGAGGTCCTAAATCTCAACCGCGATCTCTTCCTGCTGGAGGAGGAATTGTTATTCCCGGCCAACTCCCAGGTGGCGTTCTTTATCTCCATGGATGTTGGCGAGTACTTCGATCTGGATTCTGTGAATATCAAGATTGACGGGAAAGAAGTTGCGAACTACCTGTACACAGAGCGCGAGGTGGATGCGCTGGTACGCGGTGGCGTGCATCGCGTACATATGGCCAACCTGAAGACCGGCGACCACGAACTGGTCGCCATATTCGTGGGTCATGGGCCGCACCAGCGCGAGTATCGCCGCGGTGCGACGTTGAATTTCGACAAGACTATCGGCGCCAAATATGTCGAACTCGAGATTACCGATCGGGTGAAGCCGCAGCAGCCGGAATTCATTATCAAAGAATGGGAGTGATTCTTGCTTCCAGGACGCTCCATTCTTAATCGACTGTCTTTGCTGTGCCTGTTTGCAGCACCGCTGGTCTCGGCCGCGAGCAGCGATCGTGAACCGATCGTCGTCAGCGAGCCGCACTATGGCGAAGTCCTCTACTATTTCTACCAGGATGACTACTTCCCGGCGATCGTGCGCCTGTTGGCGGCGCAGGAACAGGAGCAAGTGATCGAGCATGGCGAGCAGGCTGAGGTATTGCTTGGCGGTCTGTTCCTGTCCTATGGACAACATCTTGAAGCCGCGGAAATATTCGAACGCTTGCTCGCTGGCAATTCGGACCCCGACACCCGCAACCGAACGTGGTTTTTTCTTGCGAAGATCTGGTACCAACGCGGATATCTTGAAAAATCACGGTCGGCACTCGCCAATATAGAAGGCGATTTGCCCGATAGCCTGCAACGTGAAGCGCTGATGCTGAACGCGCAGATTCTGATCGACGCGGGTGAATACGACGCCGCCATCGCCTTACTGCAGAATTGGAAAGGTCGTACAGAGTGGGCCAGCTACGCCAAGTTCAATATCGGCGTGGCGCTGGTGCGCAGTGGCCGAATCGATCAAGCGGCCGAACTGCTGAACGAACTGGGCGATATGGATCCGTTCAACGAGGAGCTGAACGCACTGCGTGACAAGGCAAATGTCGCCCTCGGCTACGCGCTGTTGCAGGACGGTCAGTACTATGCCGCGAAGGCGCCGTTGCAGCGCGTCCGGATGGAAGGACCATTTTCCAACAAGGCATTGCTTGGCGTCGGTTGGGCGGATGCCGAAATGGAAAATTATGATCGCGCCCTTGTTCCATGGATGGAGTTGCGAGGCCGTGACCTGCTCGATTCAGCGGTGCAGGAATCGATGCTTGCCATTCCTTACGCGATGGCCAAGCTTGATTCGATAAGCCAGGCCGCAGATCACTATCTCAATGCGATCGAGGCGTTCCACGAAGAATCCAATCGACTCGATCGGGCTATCGGGCGGATCGAATCGGGCGAATTCTTTGATACTTTCGTCGCCGACTACCCGCTCGATAGCACGGGCTGGTACTGGGAGCTTGAAAAACTGCCTGAAGGACCGGAAGCCAGGTACCTGTTCCATGTATTGGCTTCGCACGAATTCCAGGAAGGACTTAAGAACTACCGCGACCTGAATTATCTGCATCGCAATCTCGATGAGTGGCAGCAAAACGTCGATGTTTATGCCTACATGCTCGATACCCGGCAACAGGCATTTGAGCAGCGCTTGCCCGTCGTGCAGGACACCCTGGCACGCACAGATGTCGAAGGCATGGTCCAGCACAAGCTCGGTCTTGATGCCACGATGGACAATATCGAACGTTCCCATGACTGGCTGGCGCTTGCGACTAAATCGGAATCGGACATGTGGCGTGAGGTCACCGAAATCGCAGACAAGCCCGCTCTAGGTGCGGATATCCCGGAAGCGGCGGAAGTTCGCGACAAGACGGCGCTTATCAAAGGCGTCCTGCAATGGGGCCTGGAACGTGACTTCAATGATCGTCATTGGAATGTTCGCCGCGAATTGCAGGACGTTGGCGAGGGCCTGGTCCAGACCCAGCGTTCATACCGGCAGATCGACGAAGCGGTGCGCGAAGAGACGCGGCGTTTTGCAGAACTGGGTGATCGCGTCTACGGGCTTGAGCCGAGAGTTGAAGGCATGAAAATGCGCGTCGAAGATACTTTGTCGAGGCAGCGTGCATTCCTGCGGCAGATTGCAATCGGGGAGCTGCAGGCCCAAAAGGATCGCCTGGATGTCTACACGATTCAGGCGCGTTTCGCGCTGGCCGCGATTTACGATATCTCGGCGACAGCAGCGGAGGTGCCCGAATGAAGGCCCGCCACGTTGTTTGTCTATTGTTGCTGCCGGCTATTTTCGTCGTGTCACCGGGCGAAGCGCAGGTGAAAGAGAGCGAAACAATCAAGAGTCTTGAGGACAAGACGGTTGAGGTGCGACCGGGCAAGATCGCCCTCGATAGCTCCGAACTCGCGCGCGAGAGCTATCGCGATTTTCTCGATCTTGTGTCCGACGATCCGGAGTTGCGCGCAGAGGCCATGCGTCGCCTCGGCGATCTGGAGCTCGAGGCGAGTGAGGCACAGCAGCTGGCTCAGAATATTGAGGCAGTCGACACGCACGGCTTTGATAACGCGGTCGAACTGTATCTCATGTTGTTGAATTCCTACCCGGACTATCGACGCAACGACACGGTTCTTTATCAGCTGGCCCGTGCCTACGAAATCGCCGGTCGTACTGATGAGGCCCTTGTTGTCCTGAACGACCTGATGGCACGTTATCCCAACACGGAACTGGTCGATGAAGTGCAGTTTCGTCGTGGCGAAATGTTGTTCCTTCGCAAGAATTACAATGACGCCGAGTTGGCGTACCAGGACGTCGTGAAATACGGCGAAAGTTCGCGATTCTATGAGCAGTCGCTGTACAAGCTGGGCTGGTCGCAATTCAAGCTGGGCTGGTATGAAGACAGCTTGTCACCATTCTTTGAATTGCTCGACCGGAAGATCGGCGATATTGACGTTGGCGAGGGCGAAGCACGCCTGGCTGAGCTGTCGCGGGCCGATCGGGAGCTTATCGAGGATGCATTCCGCGTTCTGAGTATTGGTTTTTCCTACATGCAGGGTGCGGAAAGTATCGACAGTTATTTGGCGCAACGTGACATGCCGGTGTACTCGTTCGTCATCTATAGCAACCTGGGCGATCTTTACCTCGAGCAGGAACGTTTTCAGGACGCGGCCGAGACCTACGAAGCCTTCGTGGATCAGGATCCTTACCATCCGAAGGCACCAGTTCTCCAGGTCCAGGTAATCGAGGCTTACAAGAAGGGCGGATTCCCCAGCCTGGTGCTGGAAGGCAAGGAAGACTTTGTTGAACGCTACGGCATGGACGGTCCATTCTGGACGCGGAATCTGCGCGAAGAGAACGAAGCGGTCGCAGACTATCTGAAATCGAATCTCACGGACCTTGCGCAGTACTATCACGCGGAAGCACAGCGCGATGGGAAGAAGAGCGACTACCAGCAGGCTGCGAACTGGTATCGGAAATATCTCGCCTATTTCCCGGGCGAACCCGATACGGCCAACACAAACTTCCTGCTCGCAGAAATCTTGTTTGAGAGCGAGGACTACACCGACGCGGTCGTCGAGTATGAACGCACCGCGTATGCTTATCCTTTTCACGAGAAATCCGCGGAGGCGGCTTACGCGGCTCTGCTTGCGTACCGTGCGCAGGAAGACCTCCTGGAAGACGGCGTCGCTAAGGATGCATGGCACCAGGCATTTCTCGATAGTGGTCTGAAATTCGCCGACACCTATCCCGAGCACCCGGAGTCGGGCACCGTTCTGACGCGGATCGCCGAAGATCTTTTCGCGCAAGACCAGTTTGACCTGGCGATCGCGGTGGGTCAGAACGTTATTGGTAAGCAGCCGCCGGTCAAGCCGGAACTGGCCCGTACAGCCTGGACCGTCGTCGCTCACTCGCACTTCGACCTCGGTCACTTCGCCGATGCTGAGACGGCCTACTACAGCCTGAGAAATTTCACGCCGGCCGATGATGCTGTCGCGAACCAGGAGATCAAGGATCGCATCGCGTCTTCGATTTACAAGCAGGGCGAGCAGGCGCGCGACAATGGCGACCTCGAGTTAGCCGTGACAGATTTCCGGCGCCTGGGTGTTGCAGTACCGGATTCGGACATTCGCGAAATCGCTGAATACGATGCTGCCGCGGTGTTGATTACCATGATGGCCTGGGATCGCGCATCGGTCGTGCTCGAGGAGTTCCGCCGTGACTACCCGAACAGCCAGTATTCTGACGACGTTACCCAGAAGCTCGCCGCGACCTACCTTGGAGCGGGACTGGGCGCGCGGGCAGCGAGCGAATTCGAGCGTATTGCCGATGCTCCGACGAGTACGGATGACACGAAACGGGAGGCGCTGTGGAAGGCGTCCGAGTTGTATGAACAGGATGGCTCCATCGCTGACGAGCAGCGCGTACTGAACGAAATCATCACGCGCTACCCGAATCCGATTTCCGAGTCGATCGAAGCCCGGGCCCGTCTGCTCGAAATCGCCGAGCTGAGTGGCGATGAGCAGGAACGCGTTGCGCTGCTCGAAGATCTCGTGCAGGTCGATGCGATGGCAGGTGTACAGCGCTCCGATCGCACGCGCTATCTCGCGGCAACGGCATCGCTGCAATTGGCCGAGCCGGTTCGCAAGCGATTCGAGGTGGTCAAGCTGACGCAGCCCCTGGCCGATAGCCTGAAGCTCAAGAAAGATCTTATGGAAGACGTTCTCAGTGCGTATACGGCTGCCGCGGACTACGGCATTGCCGAGGTGACCACGGCAGCGACCTATCGGCTCGGAGAGGTTTACGAGCAATTCTCGGCGGACCTGATGGATTCGGATCGGCCGGGCAATCTTGAAGCCGATGCACTTGAGCAGTACGAGATTCTCCTCGAGGAACAGGCTTACCCGTTCGAGGAAAAAGCGATCGACCTGTACATGGCCAACACAGATCGCGCCGCCGATGGCGTGTATGACGAGTGGGTCCGGCGTAGTTTCAATCGACTGGCAGGCCTCATGCCGGCCAGGTATGCGAAGAAGGAGCTCAGCGAAGATGTTGTCACAGCGCTGTACTAACAGAATGCGATTCTGCGGAGCCCTGTTCGCGCTACTCGTGGTCGCGGGTTGCGGAGGGACAGGTCCGACGCAAGAGGCGGCAGAAGCAGAGCAGCAGGTCGGCGCGGCCGGGCCTGCCCGAGTCGTTCCGCCGGAGGCCCAGACATTGTATGAACAGGCTACGGCAGTCATGGCCGCGGGCGATTTCGTTGACGCGGAACTGCGACTGAAGGAATTCGTACTCCTGTATCCCGACTATCCCGGGGCCTACGTAAATCTCGCGATCATTCACGCGACCAACGAGAACGATGCGGAGACTCAGGAGGCACTGGACGTCGCGCTGGCCCTGGAGCCGGACTACCCGGCCGCATTGAACCAATTGGGCATGCTACTTCGCAAAAATGGGAAATTTCTCGAGGCAGAAGCCGCTTATATGAAGGCTGTCACAGTTTCACCCGATTACGCCTTGGCACACTACAACCTGGGCGTTCTTAACGAACTATACCTGCAGCGACTGGAAACGGCGCTGCGACATTTCGAGACCTATCAAGGGCTTGTCGGTGAAGACAAGCAGGTTGAGAAATGGATCGCGGATCTGACGCGCCGCATAGCGGCAAGTCAGCGTACGGCAAACGTGGCGGAATGAAGGACATGAGTACTGCAACAAACAAGGTATTCGGCACCGGATTCATGCTCGCCATGTTGTTGGCAGCGTTTGCCTCTTTTGCCCAGGACGCGGCGGAAGATGCGGATGACCTTATGCCCGCGGTTGATACCTCGGCAGTTGTCGAGGAGGAAGAGCCAGCCGCGCCGGCGGAGGACATTACGCGAACGACGACGGGCAATACCGTTATGGATTCGATGGAGCTTGGCCGCACCGAGATTACGGGTAACCAGGAGCTGCCGAAGGTGCTGTACATCGTGCCATGGCAGAAATCGGATCCGGGAGATTTGATGGGCAGGCCTGTCAATTCATTGCTCGATGAGGTGCTGGCACCCGTCGATCGAGGAGAATTTTTACGCCAGGTCGGTTATTACGACGATCTGTACGGAACTGAACAAGAGTAGGAGCGCGCCTTTTGGCCAGGACGGCCTTATGTCCCGGAGTACGGGGACGTACGAGAGGGACGGCGCGCGAATGATGTAGGAGCCCGCCTTGCGGGCGAAATGTTGATAAGACATCTGTTTTAGAGGAGCAGACAAATGAGCACTATCGTGCGTTTTTTCCAGGAAGGCGGACCTTTCATGATCCCCATCCTGTTGGTATTTGGATTCGGTATCGCGATCGCGATCGAACGCTGGACATTCCTGACTCTGTCAGGCGCCAGCAACCGTGCATTGTGGAAGAAAATCGTGCCTTTCCTGAAGGCCGGAAACTTCCAGGAAGCAGCCGCACACACTTCGAAGTCGAAGGCCGCCATCGGCTCGATCCTGACCTACGGACTGTACCGCGTTAAGTCGGCACGCCGTCGCGACGATATCGAAAAAGCCATGGAAGAGAGCCTGATGGAGGTGCTGCCGCGTCTTGAGAAGCGGACACATTACATCGCGACGCTCGCGAACATTGCGACGCTGCTCGGACTGCTCGGTACGATTATTGGCCTGATCGCCGCGTTTACGGCAGTCGCTGAAGCGAACCCGGCTGAGAAGGCAGATATGCTGTCGGCGTCGATTTCGACAGCGATGAACACCACGGCATTCGGCCTCATGGCTGCAATTCCGCTGCTGCTCGTTCACGCGCTGCTGCAGACGAAGACAAACGCACTCGTGGACAGCCTCGAGATGGCCAGCGTGAAGTTCCTGAACGCAGTCACCGAACGTCAGCTGAAGCCTTCGGGAGCGTAAGTAATGATCCGCAGCCGCAGAGGTGGCCGTCGTAACCAAGAGACGGTCGAACTCAATATCACGGCATTCATGAACCTGATGGTGATCCTGGTTCCGTTCCTGCTTATCACCGCGGTGTTCTCGCGATTGGCAATTCTCGAATTGAATTTGCCAGGCTCCTCCAGTGAGCCCGTGGAACCGCAGGAACAGACATTCCAGCTCGAAATCATCGTGCGTCAGGACAAGATTGAGGTCGGAGATCGTAATCAGGGCCTGTTGGGCATCTATCCCAACGGCGATGACGGTCGCTACGACTTTGTGGCACTTGCGGAAAAACTGACTGAGCTCAAGGAACGCTATCCGACAAAAACGGATGCTGCGATTCTCCTGGAGCAGGACATTGCCTACGACACGCTGGTCCAGGTCATGGACACAGTACGTGTCGCTCAGGAAATCAATGAAGACGACGGGGTGATCGATCGATCCGATTTGTTCCCTGACATATCTATCGGCGACGCGCCGGTACAGGGCGGAGGAACCTCGTAATGGTCAAGTCGGGTCGCGCCAAACGGATGGAGAAACACCACAAGCGAAACCTGGGGTCGGGGACGCTCAATCTCGTTTCGCTCATGGATATATTCACGATTCTGGTCTTCTTCCTGCTGGTTAATTCTTCAGACGTTCAGACGTTGCCGAATGCCAAGGATATGAAGCTGCCGGAGTCGATTGCAGAAAAGAAGCCGGAAGAGACAGTCACAATCCTGATCGGCAAGACAGAGATTCTTGTGCAGGGCACGCCAGTCGCCAGTATCGATGAAGTCATGGCAACCGTCGGCAACGACATTCCAGCGTTGCGCGAGGCGTTGCTGTCACAAAATGATCGCGCACTGAGGCGAGCGGCCGCGGATGACATAGCGGGCCGCGAAGTCACGATCATGGGCGATAAAGACATACCGTACCGTCTGCTTAAGAAAGTGATGGCGACGTGTACGGCATCGGATTACGGACAGATCTCACTGGCAGTGCTGCAGAAGAGTTCAGAAATGCTGGACGACCTTCAGGCGGCCCTCTAGGGCACAGCGCAGAGATCAGGAGTTACGGAATTGGACCTACCGTTTTACAGAGAGTATGAGCTGCCATGGACGACTGGCCAGAGTCAGGAGCGCAAGTTCCAGCGCCTGCTCGGGATCATCTTCCTTATTTGTCTCCTGCTCAGTGCCGTTTGGCCCTTTATTCCAGTCCCTGAGGCGGATCCCTTTGATGTAGAAGAGATTCCGCCAAGAATTGCGCAGCTGCTTCTTGAAGAGAAGCCTTTACCACCACCACCGCCGCCGCCCGAGCCAGAGCCCGAACCGGAGCCCGATGAGCCGGAGCCGGAGCCGGAGCAGGTCGTGGAGACAGAGCCTGAGCCTGAGCCCGTGATCGAGCCGGAGCCGGAACCCGTAGTCGATCGCCAGGAACAGGCCCGCGAGGAAGCGCAGGCCGCCCTGATGCCGTTTGCGGAGGACCTTGCAGATCTCGTGGACAAAGATTTGCAGGTCGCGGACGACCGCCCACTCACCGCGTCAGTTGGTGAAGCTGAGCGAAATGAACGATCGATGATAACGTCGAGTGCAGGCGCCGCGTCAGGTGGTATCAATACGGCGGCCATGAGCAGGAACACCGGTGGCACGAGTATTGCTGGCCGTAACACGACTCAAGTGGAAAGCCCGGTTGCGGGTATTGGTCAGCCGGGTGTCAGTGCGAGTCGCAGCGGATCGAGTGGCAGGGCGTCGCGTTCACGTGAAGAGATCGAGTTGGTCTTCGACAAGAACAAAGGCGCTATCTTTGCACTCTACAATCGTGCCCTTCGGCAGGATCCGTCACTTGAAGGTAAGCTGGTTCTGCGGCTTACTATTGCGCCGAACGGCCAGGTTACGATGTGCGAGGTCGTGTCGAGCGAATTGGGTGACGACGAGCTCGAACGCAAGCTTGTGGCACGCGTCAAACTGTTCCGCTTCGAGGCGAGAGACGTCGAGGCGATAACGACGACCAAGCCGATCGACTTCTTCCCGGCTTAGGTCGAGTTTGCGGCCGTGGCCGCTCCTACCTGTACTCGTCGTGGCGCTTGACCCATTCCTGAGGGAAAGACAGGTCGCTTTCGTCGCGGCCGCGAGGCGTCAGATCGAGTAACTGGTAGACGGGATTCAAATTATCGAGTCCGCGCGCATACGTCGAGTACGTGTGATAAATCGTGTCCCCATCCTTTTGGAAGACGCTCGCCCCCGGTTTTTCCCGACCGTTAACCGGTCCGTCCTTGTAGTTGTAAACGGCGTTCCCGGATTCCAGCTGTTCCGTTGTGAAGGAAACGTTGAAGTCGAAATTGAACGCGTTTCCGGCGGTCGACAGCCATGGAAAGTGCCAGCCCATGCGCTCTCGATAGGCGAGGAGCTTTGCAAGGGGTGCATGCGAAATTACACAGAACGCGACGTCGCGCGCCGCCAGATGCGGGAGCATACCGTCGAAGCTGTCCGCCCAGAATGAGCAGGACTTGCAGCCCTCATCCCATTCCGGGTGAAACATGAAATGATAGACGATCAATTGCGAGTGATTGCCAAAGAGCTGCGACAGGGCGACGGAACCGTCTTCACCTTCAAACACGTAGTCCTCGGCAAGGGCGCGTTTCGGCAGGGCGCGTCGCGTTGCCGAGAGCTTGTCCCGTGCTCGCTGAAACTCCTTCTCAGCCTCCAGCAATTTGCGGCGCGCGGCGAGCCATTGGGTAGTGCCAACAGAATCGGTCATTCGTCACCTCCTCGGGTACACTAAGCCACATGGAAGATGTCCCGGTCAAAATACACCGAACGCACCGGGCCTGGGCTCACGAGGAAGTATGACCCGACGCACGGCCATTGATGGCGCTGCCCGGCGTCGCCTGTATCTCTTTCGCCACGGTGCCGTCGATTACATCAATCCTGATGGCAGCTGGGTGGACGATCCCGATGGAGTTGCCCTCAATGAGCGCGGGCGAGACCAGGTGGCTGCCATGGCCGAGCTATTCAGAGATGTGCACGTCGACATGGCATTGTGCACTCCGCTCCATCGCACGCGACAAACGGGTGTAGCGATTCTCGGTGATCGAGACGTCGATATCGGTATCGTCGAAGACCTCTCGGAAATTCGTCCGATGACCGGCGAAGCAGCAGGCGGCTATGACATCGTGTCGGACGTGGCGTTTTCGCACTGGCGGGCCGACCAGGCCGACGCGACATTTCTCGGTGGCGAGCGTTATCACGACTTCTACGCGCGAGTCTCCGCCGCAATGGACGCAATACTGGCCGATCAGTCATGGCATAACCTCGCGGTGTTCGCGCACGGCGGCACGAACGCTGCGGTACTTGGCTGGGCGACGGGAGTGGGGCTCGCAGCATTCGGTTTGCTCGATCAGTCGACCTGTTGCCTGAATGTGATCGATTTTGATTTCGATGATTCGGGTCGGCTGCTGCGCAAGACTGTCCGTGGCATGAACATCACGGCCTATGATCCCGTGATGCACCGCCGCGATGCCGGGGATATGGAGCTGCTGGCGAAACGTCTTCTCAAATGGCAGACGTGATCGATGGCACAGTCTGAAGGATTTCCGGCCGTCGCCCGAGCCGACGCGCGCATTCTCGTGCTCGGAAGCTTGCCCGGTGCGCGGTCCATTGCCGAGCAGCAGTACTACGCTCATCCGCAGAATGCGTTCTGGCCAATCATGCGCGAGCTGTTTGGGATCGAAGGCGATTATGCATTCAGGTGCCGACAGCTCCTGGAGAACCGGGTCGCTTTATGGGATGTACTGCAAAGTTCTGTAAGACCGGGCAGCATGGATGCTGACATTGAGATTGGTAGTGCGATCCCGAACGACTTTCGTGGATTCCTGGCCGAGCACCGGGATGTTCGCCTGATCGTATTCAACGGGAAGAAGGCGGAGCAGCTTTTTGCACGATTCGCGCGCGCCGAAGGAATCGCTGATGACGTGACGCAACTGGGACTACCTTCTACCAGCCCCGCTTACGCGTCTTTGCGTTTCTCGGGTAAGCTGGCGGCCTGGCGAGCTGCGCTGACAAGCGAAGAACTATGAGAAACGAACAAATATTGTTACCCATGCTGGGCATGATGTTGTTGACGGCAGTCGTCTGGTTTGTACTCTACGCCCGTCGCATTCCCGCGATGCGAAAGGCACGCAAGCCGGCACAGACATATACGACACCCGACAAGTGCGACGAGTTCTTGCCGGCAGAGGTCAATTACCCGGCCTACAATTTCAAGAACCTGTTCGAACTGCCAGTGTTGTTCTACGCGCTTTGCCTGTACTTCTATGTAACGGCTACGGCGGGGACAGCTGAAGTGTTCGCGGCGTGGCTGTTCTTGCTGTTTCGGATTGCACACAGCGCAATACACTGCACAGCGAACATCGTGATGGCTCGCTTCATAGCCTACAGCGCAGCAGCATTCGCCTTGTGGTTCATGCTGGGTCGGGCATTGTGGGGAGTCTACCTGGCTGCGATGGTCTGAATTCGAAGGTGCTACAGGGCGCCGTCGCCTGTTTCGCCCGTGCGGATGCGCCAGACCTGGTCGATTGTCGTGACGAATATCTTGCCATCGCCGACTTTGCCGGTCTTGGCGGCGTCTATGATCGCTTCAACGACTTGTTCTACCAGGTCGTCCGGGATTGCAACCTCGATCTTGGCTTTGGGAAGAAAATCAACAACATACTCAGCCCCGCGATAGAGTTCTGTGTGTCCTCGCTGGCGGCCGAAGCCTTTGACTTCGCTGACGGTCATACCCTGGATGCCCACCTCACCTAGTGCATTGCGCACATCATCGAGGCGAAAGGGTTTTACAATAGCGGTCACGAGCTTCATAGGTGGACTCTCCACGTCGGGCGGATGATGGTGCGTATGCTAACAAAGAGCTTTATGAAAGACCCCCTTGGATTGCCTTACTACGGCGCGACGGTGCTGTACGCGATAGCCGCTTACGTATTGGGTTTTGCCGGACTGTTTTCGGCGAACTGGATGGTCAATGTCGGCGCGACCTTGCTGCTGGCTCACGGGATGATCATAGCCGCATACATGATTCATGAGTGCGGCCACAATATGGTCTTCCTTCACAGCCGCCACAATACGCACCTCGGCCGGGTTATGAGTTGGTTTTGCGGTGCTGCGTATGGCACTTATGAGGACATGCGCTACAAGCACTTCCGACATCACGTCGACAATGATGACGTGGTCTGGTTTGATTATGAGGCGTACTTCGAACGACATCCGCTTGTGACAAATATCACCCGGGTACTCGAGTGGTTCTACATTCCCGCACACGACCTGATTATGCATTTCGTTATGGTTTTCACGTCTTTTATCATTCCGCAGCGACGCGACCAACGAGCGCGAAATGTGGCGATCATTCTGATTCGCGGCGGAATTTTCCTGGCGTTGCTGGTGTACGTGCCGAAGGTCGCTTTGCTGTACGCCGTGGCGTACCTGGTCATGATGCAGGTGTTGCGCTTTATGGACAGCGTCCAACACGACTACCCTTACAACCTGACGCTGTTCGACTACGTCAAACCACCACATAAAGGCGACAAGGAGTGGGAGCAGGAGCACACGTTCAGCAATCCAATCAGCCTGCGATTCCCGAAGCTAAATTGGCTGGTGCTGAATTTTGGGTATCACAATGCCCACCATGCAGATATGAACGTGCCGTTCTTCAGGTTGCCCGAATTGCACCGCGAGCTCACGGGAAACGATCCGTCTCGGGTTATCCCGTTTGCGTCGCAACTGCAATTGTTTCATCGTAACCGTGTGCAACGCATCTACAATCCACAGCCCGAGGATTATCCGAAAGGCGAGGCCTATCTCAGAACAGCGCAGTCGGGCCGCGGTTCGATTGGCGGCAATGCGGCTTCGTTCCTTACGTCGTTCTGAACGAATAACAACAAGGGGAGAACATGGCGGACAACCCAGAGGTCGGAAAAATTGGCTGGATTGACATGACCGTCGACGATGCCGACGGAATCCGTGATTTCTACAAGACGGTTGTTGGTTGGGGTAGCGATGACGTGTCCATGGGGGAGTATTCCGACTATTCGATGACGTTGCCTGCCAATGGTGAAGCCGTAACCGGAATCTGCCATGCGTTGGGTAGCAATGCTGAACTGCCACAAGGGTGGTTGATCTACATTGTGGTCGAGGACGTAGAAGCAAGTGCTGCGGCCTGTGTGGAGAGTGGTGGGGAAGTCATTGTGCAGCCCAAAGGTCTTGCCGGCGGGCGCTTCTGTGTGATCCGCGATCCGGCCGGTGCGACGGCCGCGTTGTATCAGCCCTGAGATGCGCTCACAGACCGTATTTGACAGCTCGGAGTGGCACGCGGCGGTTGCGGACCTCGTTGGAGCCAGCGACAGCAAGTCGATCGCCGAGCGCCTGGTTGCGCTGATTTGCATCACGGTGCCCAACGACGGCGCAAGTTTGCTGGCATTCCATAAGGATGCGTCGCCAGATGTGCTGGCCCACTCACTGCCCCCGGTCACTCGCCGGCACTTTCTGGATCGCTACCTGGCCGGACCTTACCTGCTGGATCCCCTGTACCAAATGGCACTTTCAGACGACAAGCCGACAATGTGCCGGTTCCGGGATACCCAGCCCGATCGTTTTCGCTCAAGTGAGTTCTATCGACAGTACGTGGAACGGACTCACCTTGTGGATGAGTTGGATTTTCTGCTGGAGGTCTCGCCGGCAAGTACGCTGGTCATCGTCGTGGGCCGCACGAAGAATCGATATTCGCAATCCGAGCGCAATCGCTTATGCATTATTGAGCCGATCGTATTGGCGGCCATGCAACGCGTGTGGGCGGAGCGGGAGCATGTGCCGGATGAGCGCCACCGGGATATTCACCAGCGTCTCACCGAGTGTTATGAACACTTCGGTGATGACGTACTCACACAGCGGGAACGTGAAATCACCCAGCTGTTGTTGCGAGGGCATTCGACAAAGTCGGTTGCGCGGCGCCTGGACATTGCACCAGGGACGGTTATGGTTCACAAACGCAACCTGTTCTCAAAACTCGGCGTGACTTCACAGCTGGAGTTGTTTTCACGGTTTATCGAGGAACTGTCGAAAACCTGATCCTACCTACCAATAGGTATTCCTACTTATTCTCGCGAACCAGACAATGGTCCTCATCAAAACTTCGGTCGAGAAGGTGTAGCCCCATGTTCGAATTTGATTTTGGTCATGGCGAAGACCTTGACCTGCTGCGCGAGACTGTGCGCAATTTTGCCCGTGACCGGATAGCGCCGCGCGCCGCTGAGATAGACGAAAGCAACGTGTTCCCACGCGATCTCTGGCCTGAACTCGGAGAGATGGGATTACTTGGCATCACGGTCGAGAACGAGTTCGGAGGTGCCGACCTCGGCTACCTGGCTCACGTCATCGCGATGGAAGAGATCAGCCGGGCATCGGGATCCCTGGGCCTGTCATACGGTGCGCATTCGAATCTCTGTATCAACCAGCTGCAGCGTTGGGGCAGCGTCGCCCAGAAACAGCAATTCCTGCCAAAGCTCGTTTCCGGAGAGTACCTTGGTGCGCTTGCGATGAGCGAGGCTGGTGCGGGCTCAGACGTAATGGCTATGCGAACCACGGCTATTCGCGACGGCGACGACTATGTACTCAATGGTTCGAAGATGTGGATCACGAACGCGCCGGGTGCTGACGTCATGATCGTGTATGCCAAAACGGATCCGGACGCAGGCACGAAGGGCGTCAGTGCGTTCATCGTCGAATGCGGTACGTCCGGATTCTCGACGCCACAGAAACTCAACAAACTCGGCATGCGTGGCTCGGATACAAGCGAAGTGCTGTTCGAAGATTGCCGCGTGCCAGCGGCAAATTTGCTCGCCGAAGTAGGGAAGGGTGCCGCGATCCTGATGAGTGGTCTGGACTATGAGCGCCTGGTACTCGCAGGCGGTTCACTTGGCATCATGGCCGCCTGCATGGACCTCGTCATGCCGTATGTGCACGAACGCAAGCAGTTTGGCCAGCCGATCGGGGAGTTCCAGCTCATGCAGGGAAAAATCGCGGATATGTATACGACGATGAACTACTGCCGCTCCTATGTGTATGCCGTCGCCCAAGCCTGCGATCGCGGTGTTACTACCCGCTTTGATGCCGCTGGATGTATTCTCGTGGCTGCCGAGAAAGCGACCTGGATGGCTGGGGAGGCAATCCAGGCCCTCGGTGGAAATGGCTACATCAACGAGTTCCCGGCCGGCCGCCTGTGGCGCGATGCCAAGCTGTACGAGATTGGCGCAGGCACGAGCGAGATTCGGCGGATGTTGATTGGCCGCGAACTCTTCAATGCCACAAAATAGTCGAGACCTATGCCCGTAATCCAGTCAAGAGTTGATCGTTCTTCCGAGGAATTCGAGAAGAACAAGGAAGCGCACGAGGCGCTCGCCGAGAATCTCAGGGAAGTGAACGACTACGTCATGCAGGGTGGCCCGGAGCGCTCGCGCGATAAACACAGGAAGCGCGGCAAACTGCTTGCCCGGGATCGCATCGCGGGCCTGCTCGACGAAGGCGCACATTTCCTTGAAATCGGGCGGCAAGCAGCATGGCAGGTATACGACGATGATGTGCCGAGCGCAGGGATCGTCACCGGAATTGGCAGAATCCACGGCATCGAATGCATGATCGTTGCGAATGACGCGACCGTTAAGGGCGGCACTTATTACCCACTGACGGTTAAGAAACACCTGCGGGCCCAGGAGATCGCCGAGGAAAACCATTTGCCCTGTATCTACCTGGTCGATTCAGGTGGCGCGTTCCTGCCACGGCAGGACGAAGTATTCCCGGACCGTGATCATTTCGGCCGTATTTTCTATAACCAGGCACGGTTGTCAGCCAGGGGAATCCCGCAGATTGCTATTGTTATGGGTTCGTGTACCGCGGGCGGTGCATATGTTCCGGCGATGTGCGACGAATCGGTGATAGTCCGCAACCAGGGTACGATTTTTCTCGGCGGTCCGCCGCTGGTCAAGGCGGCGACCGGCGAGGTTGTCGATGCCGAAACCCTTGGCGGCGGGAGCGTTCATTCTCGCATCTCTGGCGTTACGGACCACCTGGCAGACGACGATGAACACGCGCTCGCCATAGCGCGCGATATCGTGGCGAACCTGAACACGGCGCGCGAACCGAGCGCGGCCCGGCGTACTCCCGAGGATCCCGCCTACCCGATTGAGGACCTGTATGGCATCGTGTCGCGCGAATTTCGTTTTCCCTATGATATTCGGGAGGTCATCGCGCGTATCGTCGACGCATCCGAGTTTCACGAATTCAAGAAGCTCTACGGCGCAACTCTCGTCTGTGGATTCGCCCACATTGATGGATATCCTGTCGGAATTGTCGCGAACAACGGCATCCTGTTCCCGGAGTCGGCACAAAAGGGCGCGCATTTCGTGCAGCTTTGTAATCGCCGGCGAATTCCGCTCGTTTTCCTGCAGAACATCACCGGCTTCATGGTCGGCAAACGCGTGGAGCACGCTGGCATTGCGAAAGACGGCGCCAAAATGGTCAACGCCGTGGCGACAGCCAACGTACCCAAGTTCACCGTGGTCGTTGGAGGGTCCTTCGGCGCGGGCAATTACGCGATGTGTGGGCGCGCATACAGTCCGCGCATGATGTGGATGTGGCCGAATGCGCGCATTTCGGTCATGGGCGGCGACCAGGCCGCGCTCGTGCTGTCGACGGTCAAGGAGGACGGGCTGAAGTTGCGCGGCGACGAGTGGCCTGACAGCGAGAAAGCGGACTACGAAGACATGATTCGGGCGCAGTACGACAACCAGGGTAATCCACTTTACGCGAGCGGTCGGCTCTGGGATGACGGCGTTATTGATCCGTCGGAGACGCGCCAGGTACTTGCGCATGGCCTGTCTGCCGCGATGAATTACCCGCAACCATCTGAGTCGTCGTTCGGTATTTTCCGCATGTGACTGTACACTCTGCGGCAATGAGTTCGCGGCAGGAACAGAACACCGGCACACAGGACGTTCGCGAAGCGCATCTCTTTGATGAGCGGCGACTCGGGGCCTATCTGTCATCACATGTGGAAGGCTTCAGTGGTCCTTTTGCCGTTAGCGAGTTCAAAGGCGGCCAGTCGAACCCGACTTACCGACTGGACGCCGCTTCGGGCAGCTATGTTCTGCGCCGCAAGCCACCCGGCAAACTCCTCAAGTCGGCACACGCTGTCGATCGGGAGTTCCGTGTAATCAGCGCGCTGCACACGTCGGGTTTCCCGGTT
Source organism: Gammaproteobacteria bacterium (assembly GCA_009937605.1). GTDB lineage: Bacteria > Pseudomonadota > Gammaproteobacteria > Steroidobacterales > Woeseiaceae > UBA1847. The sequence goes on from JAACFG010000004.1 coordinate 25,316, forward strand.
CCAAAACCCTACGTGATGTGTGCGAACGAGACGATAATTGGCACGGCGTTCTATGTAATGGAGTGTGTCGAGGGCCGTATTTTCTGGGAGCTCGACCTGCCCGGCCTCGTTGCGAAAGAGCGGACCGCTATTTACGACCACGTTAATGAGACGATGGCGGCGCTGCATCGGGCCGACTACTCGGCGATTGGCCTGGAAGACTATGGTGTACCCGGCAATTACTTCGAACGGCAGATATCGCGCTGGACCAGGCAATATCGAGCGTCGGAGACGGGCAGAATCAAGTCGATGGATGACCTGATTGACTGGTTGCCCGACAGTATTCCCAACGACGACTCAACCAGCATTGTTCACGGCGACTACAGGCTCGACAACATGATCCTCCACCCCACCGAGCCTCGTGTCATCGCGGTGCTCGATTGGGAGCTCTCGACGATTGGGCATCCGCTCGCCGATTTCACCTACCACCTCATGGCCTGGCAAATGCCCGAGATTGGTATCGGTTCGACCGGACTGGTTGGCAAGCCAATCGCCGAACTCGGGATACCTGGTGAGGATGCGTACATCGACCAATACTGTGCGCGTACCGGCCGAGATGGCATTCCGGATCGAAATTTCTATTCGGCATTCAATTTTTTTCGGCTTGCAGCTATCCTGCAGGGTATCGCCGGGCGTGTGCGGGACGGCACGGCAGCGAGCAAGCATGCATCGCAGGCTGTCAAAGCAGTGCAACCACTGGCAGACTTGGGCTCGCACTACGCCGCAAAACACGGATGAAACATGCCACTTAACTACGACGATCTCATGTCGAAGGTCGAACTCGACCTCCCGTTCAGCTATACCGATGCCGATGCGATGCTCTATGCACTGAGTATTGGCATGGGGCGGAACCCGCTCGACCGGCGGGAGTTGCCCTATGTTTACGAGCAAGGGGAGATTCTGAAGACAGTTCCGACGATGGCGACCGTGCTGGTCCCGGAGATGTTCCCGGTCGGGCTGGGTTGGGATTACACCCAGATTCTGCATTCCGAGCAGCGTCTGCGCCTGTACCGGCCCTTGCCGCCGTCCGCCGATTTACTGATCAACAAGCGAGTCGTCGATGCATTTGATCGCGGGCCGAAGCTGGGCGCACTGATCCTCCTTGAGGCTGAAGGCAGGCTGGCGAGTGACGACACGGTCCTGTTTACGATGGGCTGCACGATCGTCGCGCGCGGCGATGGCGGCTTCGGCGGCCCTAGAGGCAAGGGTATTCCGCCGCATCGAGCGCCGCGCCGTGAGCCCGATTTGAGTTGCGATATCGAAACTCGCCTGGATCAGTCGCTGCTCTATCGACTTACGGGCGACCTCAATCCTTTGCATGCAGATCCGGATCGAGCCGCCGCCGTCGGTTTTGACCGGCCGATACTGCACGGTCTATGTACGCTTGGCATTGCATGCAAGGCGGTGCTGCAAACGATTTGCGATTACGATTACACGTTAATTGAGCAATTCGACGCCCGTTTCTCGGCGCCGGTATTTCCGGGCGATACGGTGACCACGGAGATGTGGCAGGACGGCAATGTCATATCGTTTGGCTGCAGCGTCAAAGAGCGCGACGCGATCGTGTTGCGCAACGGCAAATGCTGCCTGGTCGTTTGAGCGAGGGCGTCCACAATGAGCAACCGAATTGATATTTCGATAGAAAACCACGTGGCTGAGGTCATGCTCAACCGGCCGGAGAAGCTCAACGCGCTGGATCTCAAGACGTTCGAGGCGCTCGATGAGGCGGCTCGCACACTGGATGGCGACAAATCGGTCAGAGCTGTGGTGCTCCATGGAGCTGGCGAAAACTTCTGTGCAGGAATCGATCTCTCGGTTCTGCAGGGCGGCATCGACGACCTGGGCGAGTCGCTGCTTTCTGCTGTCGAAGGCTCGCCAGCCAACCGGTTCCAGAGGGCGGCCTACGCATGGCGAGAGCTGCCGGTGCCGGTAATCTGCGCATTGCAAGGGGTTACTTTTGGTGGCGGGTTTCAGATAGCGATGGGTGCGGATCTGCGTTACGCGGCACGCGATACGCAATTCTCGATTATGGAGTCGAAGTGGGGCCTGATCCCGGACATGGCGATCAGCACGACGCTGCGTCACATTGTCCCACCCGATCTCGTGAAGGAACTCGCGTGGACAGCGCGCGTATTCGATGCGAAGGAAGCTTTGCAGATCGGCGTGTTGACGTCGATTGAAGAGGACCCGCTTGCCGTGGCGCGACGGGTGGCGCGTGAGTGTGCTGACAAATCGCCGGACGCAATTCGAGGCATCAAGCGTCTTGTCAACGAGGCGTGGAGCCGCTCCGAAGAGGATTCGCTGGTGCTGGAGGCACAGCTGCAACTGCGGTTGTTGGGCTCGGGTAACCAGGCTGAAGCGGTGCGTGCCAATCTCGAAAATCGCAAACCGAATTTCACCGCCTGACGGGTTTCGATGTTTGGAACTTTCCGATCTGCGTGCAGACAAATACAGGTGTCAGTTACTGTTGAAACAACATTGAACAAACAAGTCCAAATCCTCCTTCTGCCTCTCTTGTTGCTGTTGTGGACAACAGCTCCTGCGCAGTGGTCTGAGTTTCCTTCGGGAAATCTCGATTCTCGCACGACGCGTATTCAGGAAAAGGCGGAGTCGCTGTACCAGAGCGGTGGCTGGGAGCGGGCGCACTTTATCTATGTCAATGAACTGGCACCGTTAGGCGACAAGTACGCCCAATACATGGCCGGCTACATGTGCCAGTGGGGTCACGGCGTTGAGAAGGACCCGGTTATGGCATCGGCCTGGTACAGGATTGCGGCCGAGCGTAACTCACCGGAGTTCATCGAAGTTCGTGATGAGATGATGGAGTCACTTAGCCCGGAAGATCGGGACCGCTCTGATATCGAATATCTTGAGCTCCGGAAAAAACTCAGCGACCTGGTCGTGGTCATGAAACTGTTGTCGGCGGAATACATCGAGCTGCAAGATAGCGCGACCGGCTCACGCCTGGCAGGTCGAGGTGGATCGGTCACGATCGTCGACCCAAGATCCGGTGCGGGCATGTCCAAAGACGCTATGGTCAAGCGCCTTTTGAGTCAAATGCAGGTGCGGCTCGACTTTCTGACCGACGAACTGCAGATCGCACAAATGGAGGCGAGTGGCGTGGATCAGGACGATCTTGATGCCCTGGGTGCACAAATCACAGATTTTCTTGCGATTGTTGACGATCGGTAGTCGTCAAACCGGCCCCCAGGATTTTCGGAAACTCCCTGATGACGTTTTCTGCGACGTCCGCGTCACCGTGAAACCACTTTGGCACCCAGTTCAGGGCGCCCATAATGGCATTGCCGGTCATGCGAACATCGCAAGGCGCGATGCTGCCGTCTTCGATACCTCGCTCAAGCAGCGCTTCAAACCGCGTGCCGTGGTCCCGGGAAATCTGTAGCACCTCTTCGCGGTGCTCGGGTTGCAGCGACGGAATCTCACTCAGGATCGCGACCGGCCCACGCTCGCCCGTCATGGCCTCTACGTGGTATCGAATATAGCGCGTGACCGTGTCCAGGCCGCAACTGCCTTCCGCGACCGCTCGATCCATGGACTCCTGACCCACCTCACCGGCGCGCACGTAGCAAAGATAGACAAGTTCCTCTTTGTTTTTGACGTAGTAGTAAAGCGCGGCATCGGTCAGCCCCAGGATATTGGCAACATCCTTGAGCGACGAGCCGCTATAGCCTTTCTGGTTAAAACACTGCGCTGCGGCACGCAGCATTCGGTCTTTCTGCAATTCCCAGCGTGTTTCGGCGGCGTTTTCGCCCATGATTCGAGTGCTTGTGGCTTGAGTCTGGACCAATTCTGCATTATTTTAATCCAGATTAAAATTCTTCCCGGGTTGAAGTATGAGTACGGCAGCCACTGATCTACCGCGCACGTCCGGCGAGCGCGACAGCACCCCTTTACGTTTTGTGACCGCGGCTTCATTGTTCGACGGCCACGATGCTGCGATTAACATAATGCGTCGCCTGATCCAGGCACAGGGCATTGAGGTCGTGCACCTCGGCCATAATCGCAGCGTCGAGGACATCGTGCAGGCCGCGATACAGGAGGACGCCGACGGCATCGCCGTCAGTTCCTACCAGGGTGGGCACAACGAGTTTTTCCGCTACATGGTCGACCGTTTGCGTGAGCTCGGCGCCGGGCACGTCAGGGTCTTCGGTGGTGGGGGCGGCACGATTACGCCCGAAGAAATTCGCGAGCTGATGGATTACGGGGTCGAGCGAATCTACCACCCGCACGACGGTATGGAACTCGGCCTGCAGGCGATGATCGAGGACCTTGTCACGCGGACCCATGCGGCACGCCGCAGGACGGTGGCGCCGGCGGCGAGTGAAACCACGGTCGATATCGCGGGAATGATCTCCTCGATCGAGGAAGGCCTGTTTGATGAGGGCGAACTGGCTGCATTGCGTAAAGAGTGGCAAGTCAAGGCAGGCCAGGTACCGGTGATCGGCATTACCGGCACCGGCGGGGCAGGCAAGAGTAGCGTCACGGATGAAATACTGAATCGTTTCCTGGCGAGCTTCCCTGACAAACGGATTGCCGTCCTGGCCGTAGACCCAACGCGGCGCCGCACGGGCGGTGCATTGCTGGGTGATCGCATTCGCATGAACTCGTTGCGCTCGGATCGAATCTACATGCGATCGATAGCGACGCGCCGCCAGCACCTTGCAACCAGCGAAATGCTGGGCGACCACATTGCCTACCTGAAATCACAGGGTTTCGATCTCGTCATCGTGGAGACAGCGGGTATCGGCCAGAGTGACAGCGAAATCGTTGATATGGTCGACTACTCCGTCTACGTCATGACCAGCGAGTACGGAGCGGCAAGCCAGCTGGAAAAGATCGACATGCTCGATTTTGCCGACCTCATCGTCCTTAACAAATACGACAAGCGCGGCGCCGAGGATGCGTTGCGCGATGTCAGGAAACAATGGAAGCGCAATCACGTTGCGTTCCAGACGAACGACGAAGACGTTCCTGTGTACCCGACGATCGCGAGCCAGTTTAACGACCCGGGCATTAGCTGGATGTTTGCAGAGATGTGCCGACGTGTCGCGGAGAAAGCCGGCCTCGATGCCAACAAGTGGACGCCGGACATCGACACGTCGATTCGTGAGCCGCGTTCGACTGCCATGATCCCGGGTTCCCGGATTCGCTATCTCGCAGAAATTTCTGAACAGGGGCGCGCAATAAACAACCGCATCGATTCGCAGGCGGAGCTCGCGAGCCGCGCCCAACATGTTTACGAATCACTCAAGCTGCTTGAAGACCCCGAGCTGCCCGTCGCACTGGAACCCTACAAGACGGACGCACTCAGTGGCGGCGATGACCGCAGCCTGCTGGTTCTGAGGCAGCGATACCAGGAGGCACTGAGCGACCTCACGCCAAGCTCGATCGCGCTGCTGCGCGAGTGGCCGGCTCGACGGGATGGTGTGCGCTCCGAACAGTTCAGCTACACGGTACGTGGTCGAGAGATTACGGGCGACAACTACCGCGAGTCGCTCAGTCACCAGAAGATTCCGAAAATCGCGGCGCCCGATTTCACCGATTGGGGGGAGTTGCTGACGTTCCTCAAGAAGGAGAACCTTCCCGGAGGGTATCCCTACACAGGCGGCGTCTACCCGTATCGCCGACTCGGCGAGGATCCGACCCGGATGTTTGCGGGCGAGGGCACGCCCGAGCGCACCAATCGGCGTTTCCATTACCTGTCGCAGGGTCAACCCGCGGCGCGGCTGTCCACTGCATTCGATTCGGTCACTCTGTACGGCGAGGATCCGCACGAGCGACCGGATATCTACGGCAAGGTAGGCAACTCGGGTGTCTCCATCGCCACTGTCGACGATATGAAGAAACTGTATTCAGGTTTCGACCTGTGTGCGCCGTCGACCTCTGTGTCGATGACCATCAACGGCCCGGCGCCGATAATTCTGGCGTTCTTCATGAATACAGCTATCGACCAGCAAGTCGAGAAGCATTTGCGCGCGACAGGCGGTTGGGACGACGCACTGAAGAGAGTAGACGCCTATTTCGAGGGCAAGAGCCGCCCGACCTATGAAGGCGACCTTCCGGACGGCAACGACGGCCTGGGACTCGGCTTGCTCGGTGTCTCCGGCGACCTGGTCGTCGATGCGGAGACCTATGCGCGCATCAGGAACGAAACACTCTCGACGGTTCGCGGCACGGTGCAGGCCGATATCCTGAAGGAGGATCAGGCGCAAAATACCTGCATCTTCTCCACTGAGTTTGCAATGAAGATGATGGGGGACGTGCAACAGTTCTTTATCGAGAACAATGTCCGTAATTACTACAGCATCTCGATCAGCGGATATCATATCGCCGAAGCCGGCGCGAACCCGATCAGCCAGCTTGCGTTTACTCTTTCGAACGGTTTCACGATCGTCGAGTACTATCTCGCACGCGGCATGGACATTGATGCCTTTGCGCCGAACCTGAGTTTCTTCTTCTCGAATGGCATGGACCCTGAGTACACAGTGATTGGTCGAGTCGCGCGACGCATTTGGGCGCGGGCGATGAAGGAACGATACGGCGCGAGCGCGAGATCGCAGATGCTCAAGTATCACGTGCAGACCTCGGGTCGGAGCCTGCACGCCCAGGAAATCAGTTTTAACGATATCCGTACGACGCTGCAGGCGCTGTATGCGCTGTTCGACAACTGCAACAGCCTGCACACGAACGCGTTCGACGAAGCAATTACAACACCGACGGAACAGTCTGTGCGTCGTGCAGTTGCGATCCAGATGATCATCTCGCAGGAACTTGGCCTCAATTTTTGCGAAAACCCGTGGCAGGGTTCGTTCGTCATTAAGGAACTTACCGATCTCGTCGAAGAGGCGGTCTACCAGGAATTCGAGCGCATCTCGGAGCGCGGCGGTGTACTTGGCGCGATGGACACGATGTACCAGCGTGGCAAGATCCAGGAAGAGAGCCTGTACTACGAGCACAAGAAGCACGACGGCTCATTGCCGCTCATGGGTGTGAATACGTTCCTGCCCGAAGAAGGTCAGGAAGACGAGGTTCACGAACTTGAACTCATTCGCTCCTCGGATGCGGAAAAGAAGGACCAGATTCGTCACGTCAGGGTTTTCCAGGCGACCCATGACGACGTGGGCGCGGCGGCGTTGGTCCGGCTGCAGGCTGTGGCCCGGGATCGTGGCAACGTGTTCGAGGAGCTGATGGAGACCGTCAAATCCAATTCGCTCGGCCAGATTTCCGGTGCCTTGTATGACGTCGGCGGCGAGTATCGCCGCAATATGTGATTCGAGGAGCCTCTGTTGAGCGAGATCATCAAGTACGACCTGCACGATGGGGTGGCTGTCATTACGCTGCACCGGCCCGAAGCCATGAATTCCTTCAACACGGAACTGCGGGCAGCTGTCATGGATGCGTTCGCGAAAGCGCGTGACGATGACGCGGTACGTGCCGTTGTTTTTACGGGCGAGGGTCGGTGTTTTTCGGCGGGCGCCGACCTTAAGGCCGGGATCGATAGGGATGTCAGCGAAATTCTGCAGGTAGAATACCGGCCGGTCCTCGAGGCGATCGCCGAGATTCCAAAACCGGTCATCGGGGCGATTCCGGGCTCGGCAGCCGGCATCGGCCTGTCGATGGCGCTCCAGTGCGATCTTCTGATCATGGCCGACAACGCCTTCCTGTTGTCACCATTCACAACGATTTCTCTCGTGCCGGACGGCGGACTCAATTGGCTGCTTGTTCGGCAGCTCGGTTACCGCAGGGCATTTCAACTCAGTGTCGAGTCTGAACGGATTCCGGCGGCGTCGTGTGTCGAGTTGGGCCTGGCCAACAGGGCAGTTCCGGCAGAGGACCTCATGGACGCGGCACTCGAGTGGGCTCGATCGCTTGCGGCGCGTGCGCCGCTATCGGTGGCGGCAACGAAGAAAGTCATGCGCCTTGCAGCCGATCACAACTGGTCATCCGCCTACGATCTGGAAGCAGAACTGCAGGGGCAATTGCTCGCAAGTGAGGACAACAAAGAGGGCATCCAGGCCTTCTTTGAGAAGCGTGCGCCGAAATTCAAAGGCAAATAACGATGGATAGAAACATATTTGAAGAAGAGCATGAGATGTTCCGCGACTCGGTGCGGAGTTTCATGAAAAACGAAATCGGACCGAATGCCGAGCGCTGGAATGAGCAGGGCATTGTCGATCGTGACGCGTTCCTCAAGGCCGGGGAGATGGGGCTTCTCTGCATGTGGGTACCGGAAGAATACGGCGGTATTGGCATGCCGGACTTTGCTTACGAACAGATTGTCATGGAGGAGACAACGCGATTCGGTGATCCGGGCGTTTTCTTCACGTTACACAGCCGGCTTGTCGCCCCGTATATCGGGAACTTCGGTACCGAGGAGCAGAAGCAACGTTGGCTTCCCAAGTGCGTCAGCGGTGAGAATATCCTTGCTATCGCGATGACCGAATCGGGGGCGGGTAGTGACCTCTCCGCGATCCGCTGTAAGGCGGAAGACAAGGGCGATCACTATCTGCTCAATGGTTCGAAAACCTTCATTTCGAATGGCATTCTCGCGGACCTGGTTATTGTTGCCGCGCGCACTGACCCCGACAATCGCCACGGCATGTCCCTGTTCATGGTCGAGCGCGGCATGGAAGGCTTTGAGCGCGGTAGCAACATGAGCAAGATGGGTATGAAAACCCAGGACACGGCTGAACTCTTTTTCGACAACGTCAGGATTCCAAAGGAAAACCTGATCGGTGAACTGAACCGTGGTTTCTATCATTTAATGCACGGGCTGGCGGAGGAACGCCTGATTCTCGCGTGCGGCAATATGGCCAACGCGCACGCGGCGTTCGATGCGACGGTCGAATATGTCCAGGATCGAAAAGTCTTTGGCAAACCGCTCGCGGATTATCAGAACACGCGATTCAAGCTGGCAGCGATTCAAACCGAACTGGATGTTGGCTATGCATTTGTCGATCGGTGCGTTGTAGAACACAACGAGGGCAAGCTGACAGCAGAGGATGCTGCCAAGGCAAAACTCTGGACCAGCGAGATGGAAGGTCGTACTACGGATGAATGTGTGCAGCTCCACGGCGGCAATGGGTTCATGATGGAGTACGAGGTTTGCCGCCGTCACGCGGCGGCTCGGGTGTCGCGAATTTATGCCGGTACGTCGGAAATAATGAAAGAGATTATCGCCAGGTCGATCGGCCTGGATCCACGCAAGAAGGGCTAGATCATGCGCGTTGCATTCGTTGGACTCGGGGTCATGGGTTACCCGATGGCGGGTTACCTTGCCAGGGCAGGTCATGACACGGTTGTATACAACAGAACGGCGGCGAAGGCGGAACAATGGGTTGCCGAGTATGGCGGCACGAGCGCAGCGACACCGGGAGCTGCGGTAACCAATACCGAAATCGCGTTCTGTTGTGTAGGTAACGACGACGATGTTCGCGAGGTGATTCTGGGCGATGCGGGCATGCTCGCCGGAATGGATGAAGGATCTGTCATTGTCGATCACACCACCGCGTCTGCGACGATTGCGCGGGAAATCTACGCAGCCGCAGCGACGCAGTCTGTCGGTTTCCTGGACGCGCCGGTATCCGGTGGCCAGGCAGGCGCCGAGAACGGCCAGTTGACCGTTATGGTCGGCGGTGACGAGGAAGTGTTTTCCCGCGCGGCACCTGTTATCGATTGTTACGCCAAGGCCATTACCCATATTGGTCCGGTTGGCTCGGGCCAACTGGCCAAGATGGTCAACCAGATCTGCATCGCGGGTGTGGTCCAGGGACTTTCCGAGGGCCTGCACTTCGCACAGTGTGCCGGTCTCGACCCGGCGGTCGTGATCGAGTCGATTTCCAAGGGTGCGGCGCAGTCGTGGCAGATGGAGAATCGCTGGCAGACCATGGTCAACGACGAGTTCGAGTTCGGGTTCGCGGTTGACTGGATGCGCAAGGACCTGGGCATCACGCTGGATGAGGCAAGAAGAAACGGTGCACAGCTTGAGATGACCGAACTGGTGGATAGCTTCTACGCCGAAGTACAGGAGCGTGGCGGCAATCGCTGGGACACATCGAGCCTGATCTCACGCCTCAAAAAAGTGTAGAATCCGATTCCTCACAGGGGTGGCCGCAGGCCTGAGATCCATATTGGGAACCCTTAGAACCTGATCCGGTTAATGCCGGCGTAGGAAGGGATTCATGAAACCACTGTCCATCGCGCGAGTATCCACCGCGCTAATTGCTGCTCTTTTCACATTTCCGCTGGTCGCCGAAGAGCTTATCGACGAGATAGTCGTCACGGCCGATTTCCGTGGCCGATCGCTGCAGGACCTGGCATCGAGTATCACGGTCCTCAACGCCGAGTTCATCGATGAGGCCGCCGTGCAGCACTTCGAGGAACTCATCAATATCGTACCGAATCTCAATTGGTCGGGGGACGGGCACCGCGCACGATATTTCCAGATTCGTGGTGTCGGTGAGCTCGAGCAGTACCAGGGTGCGCCGAACCCGTCAGTTGGATTCCTGATTGACGATATCGATTTCAGCGGTATTGGCACGATCGCGACGCTGTTTGATGTCAGTTCGGTTGAGGTCCTGCGTGGTTCGCAGGGGAGTCGCTACGGTGCCAATGCGCTTGGTGGCCTCATCTACATGCGGAGTACTGAACCGTCCGCGCAGCGCGACGGTCGTCTTCAGCTTACTCTCGGCGATGATGACGCGGTCGCTCTCGGCGCCGCTTTTGGCGGAGCATTGAATGACGCCGAAACAACGGTCTTTCGCCTGAGTGCTCAACGGTACGAAAGCAATGGCTTTCGTAGCAACCCCTACCTGGATCGCGACGACACGAACAAACGGGACGAAACCGGTGTGCGCTTCGGGCTGGCGTTCCGGCCTTCCGGTTCCGTTGACGGGCGACTGTCGGTGATCTATAGCGATGTCGACAATGGCTACGATGCGTTCTCGCTCGACAACACCTATACGATGTTATCGGACAAGCCCGGCAGGGATGCACAGGAAAGTATTGGCGCGTCGCTGCGTTTTGACTGGGACGATATCGGGAACGGGAGCCTTACCTCGATAACGGCACTGGCGAGTTCGGACATCGACTTCAGCTTCGACGCAGATTGGGGGAATGATGACAGCTGGTCACCCGTGCTGTACGACTACATTTCTGTCAGCAATCGCCAGCGTGACACGATCAGCCAGGAGTTTCGCTACACGACCAGGAAATGGCTGTTCGGAATCTACGCGCTGAATCTATCCGAGGATCTTGCGACCCTGAACCAGGGCGAGTACTACGATCCCGGCTACGATTGGGCGGATAGTCTCGACTATCCCTTTGACAGCGACTACCAATCGACAAACGTCGCGCTGTTTACCCAGTACGATCACGAACTCAGTGACGCTACTCGAATTTCGGCGGGCTTGCGCATTGAGCACCGGACGACCGACTATTCGGACACCGACGGCTTCTCGGCAAGTCCATCAGACTCTTTGTGGGGTGGTGAGGTCAGTGTCAGCCACGACTTCAATGCCGAGGTGACGGGTTTCGCAGCTTTGTCGCGGGGCTACAAGGCGGGTGGGTTCAATCTTGGCGCAGTGCCGGACAACTGGCGCTATTTCGACCCGGAAGCGATGTGGACGGTTGAAACCGGCATCAAGTCATTCCTGCTGGACGGTGCGCTCTCGCTGGATGCGTCTGTGTTCTATTCGTGGCGCGAGGATCAACAGGTACGTGCGTCATTTCAGCTCGTACCGAACGATCCGGCATCATTCGGTTTTGCGACAATCAATATCGATGGTGGCCGAACCTATGGCGCAGAATCCGACCTGCGCTGGGCGCTTTCCGATCAGATCGAGGTGTACGCAACATTAGGCCTCTTGTATGGCGGATTTCCGAGCTCGGTCGCCGAGTTTCCCTGGCTCGATAATCGTGACCAGGCACATGCGCCGCGCTACACGGTGGCGACGGGAATCGTATGGCGGAACCACAATGGCCTTTTTGCGCGCCTCGATGCGACCGCCCGTGACGCCTTTTACTTCGACGTCAGTCATAACCAGAAATCCGAGTCCTATGGACTGTTGCACGCCCGCGCAGGATTTGAGGGTGAGAATTGGACAGTGCAGGTCTGGGGACGCAATCTGACCGATCAGGACTATGCCGTACGTGGATTTTTCTTTGGCAACGAGCCGCCTGACTTTCCGCCTACGCTCTACATGCGCCTCGGCGACCCACGCCAGCTCGGTGTGACGATCGAAAGGAGATTTTACTAATGAAAGTTGCTGTTGATATTAGTCTGTACCCGCTGGATGCGGACTTTATTCCGCCGATCAAGAACGTCATCGATCGCTTGAATTCACACGATGATCTGGAAGTCTGGACGAACGCGATGAGTACACAAGTCATCGGCGATTTCGACACGGTTATGGATGTGCTGAAAAAGGAAATTGGCACGACGTTCGAGCAGATACCGAAAGGCGTATTCGTCATCAAGATGTTCAATCATCCGGGACAGCATTGACACCGCTCGAGATACTTGCGGTGGTCATGGCGGTGGCGTACCTGTTACTCGCCATCCGCCAGAACATCTGGTGCTGGATGTGCGCCGGAGTCAGCACAGCGATCTATGTGTGGTTGTTCATTGATGCGAAGCTCTACATGGAGTCCGGTCTCAACGCGTTCTATTTCGCGATGGCTGTGTACGGTTGGTACGTGTGGACCTCGGGCCGCAGCGATGGCCACGAACGCCCGGTGGTTACCTGGCCTCTGCGTACACACGGCATTGCTATCGTGGCTGTCGTCGCCGCAAGCCTGTTCAGCGGGTACGTCCTCAGCACACGAACCGATGCCGCTTTTCCGTATGTCGATTCCCTGACGACCTGGGCGGCGATTTGGGCGACGTTCCTCGTTGCGCGCAAAGTGCTGGAGAACTGGTGGTACTGGCTGCTGATCGATGCGGCCTCGATATTCATCTATTGGTCACGCGGCCTGGAATTGACATCACTGCTGTTCGTTCTCTACGTCATCATGATTCCGTTTGGCATCGCCAGCTGGACCAAGTCCTGGCGGGAGCAGCCGGCGTGAATGCTTTGCGGACACCGGAGAATGCTCTGGCGGAGATCGAGGGTTGGGAAGGCGCCGACGTCCGCGAAATGTCGGGGGGGCTGACTAACCATACCTGGTTGGTTGAAAGGAATGATCGCAAGGCTGTCCTGAAGATCGATGCCTTGCGTCGAGGCGAACCTTATAACTCACGGTCGGCCGAGGCCAGCATACAGTCAATCGCGGCGGAGCGAGGGCTGGCGAACGGAGTGCTTTACGCCGATGAGTTAACTCTGTTGACCGAGTACGTCGAAGGCGAGGTCTGGGAGGCAGCCTGTCTCGAACGTAACCAAAATATAGAACTTGTCGCGGATGCTTTGCGCCGTTTGCATTCACTGCCGTTATCCGGACGTTCATTCGATTCGATTGTCGCTGCGAAACGCTACGTCGCGAAGATTGAAAATGCAGATACGGCGTTGGTGGGCCACTGCACGCAAGTGATCGAAACGATGCGTCTGCCGCACAACCTGTGCTGTTGCCACAACGACCTGGTTGCCGCCAATATCATAACAACGCCTGATCTGATGTTTCTCGACTGGGAATACGCTTGCGACAACGATCCGTTCTTTGATCTTGCGACAATCGTCGAACACCATGAATTGAGCGAGGACGTGTCAGCGCGCCTCCTCGACGCCTATTTCGATGGTGATGGCCAACGCTGGTGGCCTAAGTTACAGGAGCAGCGAAATCTGTACCTTGCGCTCTATTGGCTGTGGCTTGCGTCGCGCCCGGACGGATCGCAAGAAGAACTGGAAGCTGTTGCGGCTCGCATCCGTAGCCGGTAATTACCAGCTGTTACGCAGTTCACGCAGCTTGAGAAATACGGCTTTCGGGTCCGGCTTGTCGCCGAGATCCGGGAACTGGTCTGTCAGCCTGGCAATAACGGACGGACTCTGTAATCGGAAGAACGTATTTATTTCTCGTTCTGTCGCAAGCGTTGTTACAAGGGCATCGTCGGGATCCTGGTCCCGGTAGTTCTCAAGCATGTCCTTTGCTGTCGCGTTGTCCGGTTCGCGGTCGAGTGTGAATTCGAGGTTGTTGACCAGGTAATCGTGTCCCGGGAATATGCGCGTGTCCTCACCCAGTGTTTCCAACTGGCGCTCGAACGTTTCGTAGAGTTCCTCCGGATGGCCACCGTTGTGGCAATTGCCGGCACCTGCGTTAAACAAGGTGTCGCCGCTGAACAAACCCGGTTGGTCCGTGTGCGACAACAGGCAGATATGACACATCGTGTGTCCCGGCGTGTCGAGGCATTCAAGCTCGACCGTTGTGCCAACTTTGATCACGTCGCCGGCTGCGACACCGCGATCCATATTCGGAATACGCGACCCCGCATTTTTGTGCGCAACTATCCTGGCGCCGGTGGCCGCCACGATACCTTTGTTGCCGCCGATATGATCGCCGTGTTCGTGAGTATTGAGAATCTGCGTAATCGTCCACCCACGATCCCTGGCGACGTCGAGGCACTTGGTATAGTCGAGCGGATCAATCGCGAGCGCATCCCCGGTTTCCGGGCAGGCGACCAGGTAATTGAAGTTCCGGTACGCGTTGCCGGTCCAGATTTGTTCGACGATCATTCCGAGTCGTCCTGTTTTGCGTAGACCTGCTTGCCAGCTACCCATGTTTCCAAAACGACGATATCGTCGATCTCGGCCGCTGGCACCGTGAAATAGTCGCGATCGATGATTATAAAGTCCGCCCACTTGCCTTGCTCCAGGCTGCCTAGCCGGTCTTCCTGCCGTGCCGCAAATGCGCCCGCCAGCGTGAAAGAATGCAGAGCCTCAGCGCGGGTAAGTGCCTGGTCGGAATACCAGCCGCCTTCCGGTTCTCCCTTACGGTCCTGTCGGGTCACCGATGCATACAGGCCGAGGAACGGGTTGGATAATTCGACCGGAAAATCGGAGCCATTGGCGAGCACCACACCCGCGTCCAGCATGCGTCGCCAGGCGTATCCACCGAGGATGCGTTGCGGACCAATGCGGTCCTCGGCCATGTTCTTGTCGCTGGTTGCATGAGTCGCTTGCATCGATGCGATGACGCCCAATTCCGCGAACCGCGGAATATCGTCCAGCGTCACGATCTGCGAGTGCTCGATACGATTCCGCAATGCCGATGGCTCGCCACCCTGAACCCTGTCGAAGGCATCAAGTGCCATGCGATTGCCGAGGTCGCCGATCGCATGAATGCCGACCTGAAAGCCCATGTCATTGGACTTCTGCACCATCGCGTCCAGTTCCTCCTGCGTCCAGAAAGGCAGGCCGCGGTTTTCCGGGTCATCGGAGTAGGGCTCGATCATCGCGGCGCCTCGGCTTCCGAGGGCACCGTCGGTATAGAGCTTGACTGACGATATGTCGAGGTGGTCGTTTCCGTAGGCGTAGATTGGCTTTCCAATTGCGTCGAGCACGTCGTCGGCGCCGCCGGTCATGGCGTATATGCGCATGCCGAGTTCGCCGTCGTCGGCCATCGACATGTAGATCTCGGCATTCTCAATGCCGATCCCGGCATCGTGAACACTGGTCATGCCCTCGGAAAGCAGTGTCTCAACGGCGGCCTTGATCGCCGCACGTCCTTCCATCTTGTTCGGCTGGGGAACATGAGCCCCGATCAGGCCCATCGCCTTGTCGATGAAGACACCGGTGGCGTGACCGTTGTCGTCCCGGATAATTTTTCCGCCGACCGGATCGGGGGTATCTGCATCGATGCCCGCGAGGCGCATGGCAGCGCTATTAGCCCAGCCGGCATGCCCGTCGACCCGGCGTAACCACACGGGGCGGTCGCTGACGACGGCATCAATCTGGGACGCGTTGGGAAACTCTCGGACGGGCCAGAGAACCTGGTTCCAGCCGCGGCCGGTAATCCAGCGAACGTGCGGTTTTTCCCTGGCGTAACTGGCTATGCGTGCGACGGCGTCGTCGACGCTCGGAACGCCTGCCAGGTCCAGGCTGGTCTTGAGGAAACCGAGGCCGGCGACATGCGCATGCGCGTCAATCAATCCCGGCAGAACCGTTTTGCCGCCACCGTCGATTTGCTCAGCACCGGAATGCAATTCGAGTAACGCATCGTCGCCGGTCGCGACAACGCGTCCGGTTTCGTCAAAGACGAGCACCGAAAACTCGATTAAGCCGTCGTCGCTGGACGTGTATCCAGAGATGTTGTGAAGGGCGGTATCGCCTCGAGCGGCAGTGGTGATCAAAAGTACGACGGCGGCAACCGTGGCAACAAGAGGTCTGCTTACTTTCACCGGGGATTTCCTATTCGTTTTGTTGTGCGCCACACGATACCATCAGCCCCATGATCAAGTCAGACAGCACGGCGAAAATACTGTGTGTCGGTGTCAATTATCGGCCGCACATCGAGGAAATGGGGCGCGAGATTCCGGACTACCCGGTTGTCTTCACGCGTTTCGCGAGCAGCTTGGTCGGGCCGGACGAAGCCGTCATTCGCCCGCAAGCATCGGAGCAATTCGATTTCGAAGGCGAACTGGCTTTCGTGATCGGCAGGAAGGCACGGCACGTGCCACGCGACAATGCGTTTGATTACGTCGCTGGCTATTGCTGTTTCCTGGACGGCTCTGTGCGGGACTGGCAGCGTCATACGGGCCAGTTCACGGCCGGCAAGAACTTTGATCGCAGTGGCGCGATTGGCCCAATGGTTACCGCGGCAAATGTGCCGGACCCGAAGGCGCTCGAATTGACAACCCGAGTCAATGGTGAGGTCATGCAGCAGGGCAGTGTGGCCGATCTCGTGTTTGATATTCCGACGCTCATTGAATATTGCTCCACGTTCACCGAGTTGCAGCCTGGCGACATCATTGCGACCGGTACGCCGGGTGGCGTGGGTGCGGCCCGTACGCCGCCTGTGTGGCTCAGGGACGGGGATTTGGTTGAGGTGGATATATCGGGTATCGGGGTGCTGCGGAACCCCGTACAGGACGAATCCTGAGATAAACGCCCTTACGCGTTGATTTTGCAAGAAAAGCGGGTCAGCCGGCCCTGTTGCATTTGTGCCACAAAAACAACAGCGATCTGAAGGAACAGATCAGATATGGTCTAAAGGATTGACATTAGTCGATATTTCTGCGAATTTTACTCTCAGCAAGCGTAGTCTTTCCACAACAGATAGACTGCATTGCCGAAAAAGAGACACCTTCAGGTACGACTTGGCGGGGGAATCAGGGGGCCAGGACCACGTGCTAACGTAGGTTTGGAAAAAGCGGTTTCGCAAGAAGCCGCTTTT
>JAACFG010000205.1 GCA_009937605.1 Gammaproteobacteria bacterium
CTGGCGGAGAGGGTGGGATTCGAACCCACGATAGGCTACAAACCTATGCTGGTTTTCAAGACCAGTGCATTCAACCGCTCTGCCACCTCTCCAGATTGTCATCGCACCTACGCGAACCCCAGCAACCTATCGGCGTGCCAACGAGTGCATTGACTCGTCGCTTCGCTCCTCGCCCTACGGGCGCGCTCGCTGTGCTCGCACGTCCAAAGCAGGCAGGCTGCTTTGTCAACCGCTCTGCCACCTCTCCGTGGCTGGTTGTGCGACGGCGCATTGTGCTTGCAGGGCCTTGATGATTCAAGCTTTTTGAGTCCTGGTTTGCCGCGAAAGCGAACCTGATGCACGATCGACTGTCTGAAACCGAACAAGTGTGCTCAATCAGGAGTGATAATGTTTCGAGAAAAGTCTAACAAGATATTGATACTTATTACTTTATTATGGTCATCTTGGGCGGCTGGAGAGACGCCGACCGATGGGGCCGGCTGGTACCAGGCCGCGACGACCGCGCGTGGGGAAGAACGGTTTGACGACGCATTTGATGCACTCGACAAAGCCGAAGAGCAGGATTTCGCTCCTATCCGGATCAATTTTGAACGCGCCCGACTGTATACACTCACAGGTGACAACGATGCGGCTTCGGCCGAAGTGGCAGCGATGGCCGAGTCAGGATTCACGGGTGTTGGATATATCGTAAACGACCCCATATTGAGTACTCTGGAGGGCGAAGCAGGCTACGACGCAGCGATTGCCGCTATGTCGAAGCTCGCATACCCCTGCGAGAACAATGAGGCATTTGACCAGTTTGATTTCTGGCTTGGTGAATGGGAAGTACATGGCCCCGCCGGCGGATTTGCCGGAACCAATTCGATAACGAAAGAAGAACGTGGTTGTATGCTGCAGGAACGCTGGGTGAATGCCGCGGGCGGGACCGGCCAGAGCATAAATTATGTAGACCAGATCACCGGCGAATGGGTGCAGGTCTGGAACGCCGAAGGTGGCAGCCAGATCAATATTCGCGGTGGATTAACGGACGATGGCATGCTGTTAGTGGGTACACTGCACACCGTTGGTACTGATACGACCATTCCGTTCCGGGCTCTCTGGTCCTTGCTGCCAGATGGCCGTGTTCGTCAGTTTTTTGAACAATCGACCGATGACGGGGAAACCTGGACTACCTGGTTCGAAGGGTTTTATACAAGGAAAGAATGAAATATTCGTCTATTAATCGCGGTATCCCGGCGGGTAACCCGATCGCCAACGTATTGGTGGTGATTGCCGGTGCATTAGCCATCGGCGTGTCAATCGTGCTCGGGTTTTTCGCGTTCATCGTTCTGGGAAGTATCGTGCTGGTGCTCGGGGCGATCATCGGTCTGCGAATCTGGTGGTTTAATCGCAAGCTTGCCAGGCAGCCGGGCATGCAGCCAAAGTCGGATCAGGCGAGGACCAGCGGGGTCATCGAAGGCGAATATCACGTGGTCAAGGGCGATAAAAAGCCGTAAAGTCGCTTTCCATGCGAAACAGCAACTCAGACACAGAGCGACGCAAGCGTCGGCGTCGGCGGCGCATTCAGATCATCGTCGTCTACACGGCGATTGCGATCGGCCTGGCCTGGTTTTTTGAATCCCAGGCTACGACGACAGTGATCTTTGTCCGGCACGCGGAAAAAGCAACATTGCCGGAGGGTGACCCAGCTCTGAGTCCGGCCGGTGAGAGGCGCGTCGCCGAGCTCACCAGACAACTCGTGGATGCGGATGTCGTGGCGGGGATCGATGCTGTTTATTCAACGCCGTTTCGACGCACCGAGGAGACCGTACGGCCCGTCGCCGAGGCGCTCGGGCTGACCGTTAACTCCTACGATCCCACGAATACCGAGGAGATCATGGAGCGCATCGTCAAGGAGCACAAAGGCAAGATCATCCTTGTGGTGGGCCACAGCAATACTGTGCCCGCGTTGATCGGCAACATGGGGGCTAGCAAGAAAGTCCCGGAGATTAACGAGAACGAGTACGACAATATCTACATCGTCTCGATTCCGTGGTTCGGCAAGACCAAGACCATACGCCTCCGCTATGGCGAACCTTATATCCCGTGATCTCGCAGTCCGAGATTCGAATCAGTACCGAGGGTCGCGGGACGTATGACCTGAGCCACAGCGTTCGCGAGGCCGTCCGGGAATCGGGCGTCAGCACAGGCCTCTGCCACGTATTTGTCTGTCACACCAGCGCCTCGCTGATGCTTTGCGAAAACGCGGATCCGAGCGTCATGCGTGACATGGAGTCATTTATGGCGCGGCAGGTTCCCGATGGCGATCCCATGTTCACGCACACAGCCGAAGGACCGGATGACATGGCCGCGCATGTTCGCAGTGTACTTACCGGTTCCGAATTGAATGTTCCTGTGCGAGACGGGCAATGCGCCCTCGGGACCTGGCAGGGCGTGTACCTGTGGGAGCATCGTCACGCGCCACACTCAAGGCGCGTTATCGTGACAGTGCAGGGCGACTAGTCTTCTGCGCGCTTACCGGCGGTTTCACGCAGGATCACGGCTTTCTCAATGAACTCTTTGTGTTGTCCGATCCAGACGTCGGCCGTGATTGCGTCCTGAATAACGCGGTCCTGGCTGATCAGGAAAGTCGCACGGCGCACGCCGACACCAAACGGCCCGTCGACGTCGTACATCTTGATGGCCACTTTCTCCGGATCGCTGAGAAGTGTGAACGGCAAGTTATGCTCATCGCGAAATCGTTGGTGGCTATCAGTGTCTTGTGGGCTCACACCGGCGACGCGCAACCCGACAGCCTGGATGTCGTTGTGGATGTCGCGAATCGAGCAGGCCTCTTTGGTGCAGCCCGGCGTGAAGTCGGCTGGATAGAAATACAGAATCAGTGGGCCGTCCTGCAACAGGTCCGTCAGCGATGATTCTCCGCCCTGGTCATTCTCCAATACAAATTCCGGGGCTTTTGATCCTGATTGCAGCATTTAGCCGTCTCCGTTGTTGCTTGTTGTTAAACGTGGATTCTACATGGTGATGGAGGGCGCTGAACACTTTGCCGCTTTGAGTTATCGTTTGTGGTGTGCAGGAAGCAATCATATACATAGATCCGGATAACCCGGTGAATTTGCAGACCCAGATTCGCCAGAAATTCGTCGATGGCATCATCGATGGCGTGTTTCCACCGGGAATGAAGCTGCCTTCCAGTCGTAAACTCGCGGAGCAACTCGAGGTTGCGCGCAATACGGTTGTGGCGGCTTACCAGCAGCTCGTCGCGGACGGGTACCTGGTTAGCCGGCAGCGCAGCGGCATCTTTGTCAGCGAGGAGATGCTCAAGACGCGCGTTGGCGCCACCACCCGCTTGCCAGCCGCGCAGCGGTCGACGGCGCCACCCTGGCAGAGAGAGGCCATCTCCCACCGAGATACGAACTGGCAGTCGCGTGACCTGCCGAACTGGAGCAAGTACCCCTATCCGTTCATCGATGGAAAGTTCGATTCCTCGCTGTTTCCTCTGACCGAATGGCGTGAAGCCAGTCGACTGTCACTGGGTGTCGCGGATGTCGTTGACTGGTCCACCGGCAGCGGCGATGCGGACGACCCCATGCTGCTCGATCAGATTCGGACAAAAATTCTGACGCGTCGGGGTATCCAGGCCAGGTCCGACGAAATACTCGTCACCCTGGGAACGCAGAACAGCCTTTACCTGATCAGCCAGTTGCTGACAGACGATAAGACCGTTGTTGCCATGGAAGAACCGGGAAACTACGAGGCGCGAGAGCTCTTCGAGAAGAGCGGTGCCAAAATCAGGCCCCAGCCTGTCGATGAACACGGCATGACAGCGGACGATTCGCTCGGCAGTGCGAACGTTGCGTATGTCACTCCAAGCCACCAGATCCCGACAGCTGTGGCCATGCCACTTGAGCGGCGCCAGGCGCTGTTGGACGCCGCAAACGACCACGACCTCATGATCATAGAGGACGATTACGAGTGCGAGACGAGTTACATGGACCACCCTATACCGGCTCTGCGAAGCATGGATAGTGAAGGCCGGGTGGTCTACGTTGCCAGCCTGTCGAAAGTGCTGGCACCGGGTATCCGCCTGGGGTTCATCGTGGCCAATGCCGATTTCATCGAAAGCGCACGCCGTCTCAGAAGACAGATATTCAATCACCCGCCCTTGAATAACCAACGTGCGACGGCGTTCTTCCTGTCGCTCGGACACTACGATTCCCTAATGCTCCGGCTGGGGAGAATATTCCGCGAACGTCGCATGAAGCTCCGCAGTGCATTGAGCAACATGCGCGGTATCCCGTTGGAAATATCGCCGGAGGTCGGTGGGACAACCTACTGGGTCAGGACGCCTCGGGACTTTGATATCACGGCTATGGCGATCGAAGCCGAGCGTCACGGCATCCTGGTCGAGCCTGTCGATCGCTACTATATGAGCAAGGACAACGCAGAGAGTTGCTTTCGCATGGGCGTGACCAGCCTGGATGCGGAAAAGATCAGACCCGGTGTTGAACGCCTCGTAAAGGTGATTCGGGACCTTGTGAAAGGGCAGGT
>JAACFG010000057.1 GCA_009937605.1 Gammaproteobacteria bacterium
CTTCGCACGCCGACAGCATCAGCAGGCCGGCCATGGCCAGAAGTGCACCAAAGCGACCGGCAACTACGCCGGTTCGTCCATGGATCGAGTTGAAGATTTGCCGTTGCATTACGTCCCCCAAAAAATATCTGTTGGTGCCTTACGAATAAAAACTGCTTGCCTGACTGGTCCGTCGGTGGTCATCGACATCCCTCAGTTTCCGAAGAAATAGCGAAGACCAAGTTCCCAACGAGAACCACCCTGAACAGCCTGAAGCACCTGCGTCTTGTTAAGGCTATAGACGTGTCTCGTTTCTTCCGTGATATTTATCCCGGTGAAATACGTTGTGAGGGCGTCGGTCACGTAATAGGTAACACTCAGGTCCCACTGCCCGTAAGATTCCACGTTCGTGGGGTTGGTCAGCGTGCCCTGGCCCTGGCCAACTCCGGCAAGGAAATCGTCGCGCCAGTTGTAGGCAAGACGAACCTTCAGGCTTTCGCCGTCGTAGAAGCCGATTACGTTCGCAGAATCACTCAATCCGTTAAGAACAAACTGCCCTTCCAGAGAGCTGAACGGGTCGTAAGCTACGTCTGCTTCTACCAGCGTTGCATTGACAATGAAACCGAATCCGGAATCACCAAGGGCGTGCTGAAGATTGATCTCCCAACCATCCACTTCTGCCGTTTCCTGATTGACTGGTCGGCTCAGGTCAAAGACGATCGACGGGTCACCCGGCACGCTGACAATAGTTTCACCGTCCACCGCCGGATCATCCTGGTAATTGTCCAGGATGTACCGACCGACGTCCGTGTAGTTGTTGGGGTCCAGGCCGCTATCGGCAATCGCTTGGTCCCAGAGCGCGCCCCCGACGATGTTGGGAATTTCGAAGATCGTGGATGACGTTCTACCGGTGCCGATGAAGTTTTCTACGCTCTTATCGAAGTAACCCACTGACACGTAGCTGGCGTCCGCGTAGTACCACTCGAACGAAAGATCGAGGTTCTTCGATTGAATCGGGACGAGACCCGGATTACCCGCAGATGCCTGCGGTCTCGTGTTGGGGAAGAACTGAGTGCTGTTGGGAATCAAGCCACCCTTGATGTCTTCGTAATTGGGACGAGTTATCGTTTCGCTGAACGAGGCGCGCAGGACGATATCGTCCCAGGGCTCAATATCGATGTCGATATTGGGCAGCGTTACGTCGTACTCACCCTCTAGATCCGTGAAGTCCTGAATGTCATTACCGTCTGCATCCTGCGCTGCCGTAATGTTCAGTTCGTTGCCCGCGCCTACCCACGACGAACCGTCATAGCGCGTATTCAACGCGGCAGAGGTTACATCCGTTTGTTCGTGGCGGACGCCCAGGCGGAAATTGGTCGGAATACGGAAGAGATCGCCGCTCCAGGAGTACTGGAGATAAAACGCATTGGTTACCTCTTCGGTACGAATGTCGTTTTCCCAGCTAGTGGAGGCGCAGTAGCCAGTACCGCAGTCACCCACGTCAAGGTATTCCTGGCCGGTCAGCGCGTACCACTCCTCGGCTCGTGCCTGGAGATTGGCGAGGCTGGCGGTAAAATAGTCCGTCTGCAAGTCAGGGTGAGCGTGGCCAGACAGATCGTCGAACTGGTTCGAGATGGTGGCACGGTTCAGGATGTCCGAGATAAACCCGGGCTCTGACAGACCGCCCCAGTTATCGAGTTGCACAGCACTCGTCGCCGATCGATTGTTAACTGTTGTTGTTTGCACGCCGAAATCGATCTTGGACGCTTCCAGGAATTCCCAGGAGCCGGCAAGCTTTGCCTGGTCCAGTTCCATCCGGGCGAGTTCATTGCTGAATACGCTGCCGGTGATGCGCATGTCATCCCTGTACAAGGGGCGGTTTGCTTCGCCGCCGGAATTCAGATTGTTTGAAAAGATCGGCAGTTCATAACCGGTGATAAAACTCTGGCCGACCTTGTTGAAGGTGGCCATGGTTATCAGCGAGCTCGTGCCATTGGGACTGTTTGCCCTACTGTCAGCAGAGGAGTCATGGTAGTCGAATTCGAGCATGAACCGATCGCCGAACCACCACTCGAGATTGAAGCCGATGGACTGGTTCAGGTTCGTCGAACCGTCTTCTCCCGTTCCCATCGCGAAGTCATTAAAATCATTGGTCTCTGTGTAAATGATCGGAGTGGAGATCGGATTATCGTCCCATTCACTGGATTGGGACAGGGCCGCCGTATTTGAGAACCAGGCGGAAAGATCGCTGTAGGATCGTTCGAGGTCGTATTCAGAACGGAGGTAATCCACTGTAGCGGTAATGTTCTCTGTCGGCGCCCACTGCAGCACTACCTGGCCATTCTTCCTCTCTTGTGAATATTCCGCGATGTTGTAGGCCACGGACTGTGGGATCGAGTAGTTCTCGTCCGGCGAGGTCGTCCGGTTGACCTGGTTTTCGTCATTTGGCACGCGGGGGTCGATCGTGCCGTCGGGCAACATGTCATCACCCGGTCGCGTGTACCAGCCATTGACCTGCCCCGTGTTCACCCCGTTGTTCCTGGTCTGGTAGCTACCGGTAATGGCGATGCCGAACTTGTCATCTGCGAAACGACCGGAGTAGATGCCAGAGATTTCCGGGGTGACCGAGTCGCCGGTGCGGGTCGACGTATCCGCAACCGCTTTGGCTGCGAGATTGAAAGTGGGATCACCTTTCAGCGGCCTGGGCGTCGAAATATTGATGGTGGAGCCGACGCCGCCCGACGGGACGTTGGCCCGGCCCGTCTTGTGAACCTGGACCCCTGCTACGCCTTCCGAAGCCAGGTCCGCGAAGTCGAACGAGCGATTGACACCATTGTGAGTTGGCATCTGGCGACCGTTGACGGTCACCAGGTTGTACTCCGGACCAAATCCACGCACCGTTACCTGGCTGCCTTCACCACGCTGTCGATCGATCGACACGCCGGTAATACGCTGCAATGACTCCGCCAGGTTCACATCAGGGAACTTGCCGATGTCTTCAGCAGAAATTGCGTCCACGACGCCTGCTGACGTGCGCTTGACGTCCATCGATCGCGTCAAGCTGCCTCGGATACCGACTGTGATGATTTCCTCGATAGGTTCTTCTTCTTGCGCGACAGACACTGAAGGCGTCGCGAAGGCCGTACCTACCGCGACAGCGACAGCCACAGCGAGTGGTTTCCTGGTAAATGAAGAATCTTGCATGCCTGAAGTCCCCCCGGGCTTTTAATACAAATTGGTCGCTAAATCAGATTAAGGCTGCCGCCCCGCCGTGTACCTTCAGTTTCCTGTACCTTCGATGGCGGATGCACATTGACAGCGCTGTCAATAGAGACTTATAAGTCAAGTCGACAGCACTGTCAAGTCGACGTGGTCTCTGCACGCGAATCAGGCACTTTTTCATCAACTACGCGGCAAACAGTTGTTTTGATACGGTATTCTTATAGAGTTCCTGTCTGTTTGTATCGCTTCGGCCCTTCTCCGCCCGGGCAGACTCCTGGCCGCAGTAGTGCCGGGCAAGGCCGCAAAGCGGATTGCTCGCCTGGCAAGCCACTGGCTGTTCTTTATATTCAAAAAGGGACGAGCGAGCCCGCTTTCCCGCCTGCGGCGGGCCATTGCACTGTCGCTACGCGCCTATGTCCCTTTTCCCTGCAGGTACACCGGATCTGCGCAACGCCAAACTTTGCAGCCACGGTCATATCCGGTGCTCCGGACCGGACCACGCCATCAACCCGCGCGCCACTGGCTAGGGCATCCTCTCGTAAACCCGCACGTAGTCAACAAACATCGATTGCGGAAAGACGCCATCATCGATACCGCCCCCGGATCGTCCCCACATGCCGCCCACGGCAACGTTGAGGATGAGATGGAACGGGCGGTCGAAAGGCCAGGATTCCCACCCTCTACCTTCGTTTATGTAGGTGAAGTAGCGTGTGTCGTCCACGAACACATCAATCCGTTCCGGGGACCATTCGAGGACGTAGTCGTGAAACGCGTGATCAACATCGTCGATGAGGATGCGTCCTTTGCGTTGCTTCCAGACCGCCCAGTAGTACGCCTTGTTGTGAACCGTACCGTGCACGTGGCCCATCTGGTAACCAACATGCTCCACGATGTCGATCTCGCCTGAGTTCGGCCACGCATCGCAGTCGGCGCTACCTTGCCAGTCTGGCTCATCGGAGCATGTTGTCGCGTAGGTGAACGGGTCGCTCGGCAGCATCCAGATTGCCGGCCAGGTTCCCATGCCGCGCGGCAGCTTGGCCCTTACTACGAAACGGCCATAGAGAAAATCGCCCTTTCCTTGCGACTGCAAGCGCGCCGACGTGTAACGCGAACCTTCAAAGTCCTCCCTGCGTGCCGTAATGACGAGTCGGCCGTTTTCGACCAGGACATTTTCGGGGCGCGACGTATACGCCTGATCCTCGTCGTTGACGACGCGCGCCGGCCACTCTTCCATAGTCCAGCGACTGGGATCAGGCCGGCCGTCGGTATCGAACTCATCGTTCCAGACCAACCGCCATGTATCGGGCTCAGTCGACTTACCACGCACAACCAGCGCGCTAAGCACCGGCTCGCGAGCCGTTGGCGAGAACTCGATATGCAGGCGTCCCGTCGAGATTTCGATATTCGGAATGGTCACAGTCAGCGCGGACCTGGTCTTACCATCGCGCGATAACACGACATCCAGTTCGTGCAACACCCGCCGGTTATTGACGATGATGTCGAACAGCCGCTCCCCTTCTCCGATCTCGGCCGGCTCGGCAAAATGGAAGGTCACGTCGTAGATGCCGTTTGCGATCGGCCTGTCGATCCGAATATCGCCTTCACGAAAACTTACATACAGCTGTGGGTCCTGCGACCCCAGGATTTCGTCAAGCACTCCCACCTCGCCGCCGCTGACAAATTCCTCCGAGACATACCGAGTCCCGTCGGCACCCGTGTAGTCGGGTCCGCCGACGTTGACTGCCCATTCAAACAAAGTGCTCGACTCCTCCGCCTCGCACTCTCCTGCAAGCGTCGTGAGCACCATGAACAAGATGATCCCTCGCAGTGCATCATTCATATCAGTTTGCTCCAAATTCAAATCTTGTGCGGATTTGCGGATTTGCGGATCCGCTAATAAAAACGTGATGACAGCGCTGTCAATAATGTCTAGAATGTTTCTAGATGTGGCTTGACCAAGAGATTGCAGGCCGCCAACCGAAAAAACAATACAGCGGCCTCCTAATCGGTCCCGACCAGTCCATGGGACAAAGTCCGGATTGACTCAAGTCTCTTCGGCGAGGTGATACTTGATGAATAGTGTGATTTCTCCGAGCTCAACATTACGGGCCGAACCAGCTATCGCGGATACCGTGGACGGCGATTTTCTCGACTTCGCGGGCGAGCGCTTTTTCGTCATTCGCAATGTAGAACGGATGGAGCCGTTCTTCATGAGCGTAGTCTCTGCCTACGACCACTGGCTGTTCGCTTCTTCGAGCGGAGGCCTGACGGCCGGACGCGTGTCGCCCGAGTCGGCTCTGTTCCCATACACCCCTGTCGACAGGCTGCACGACGATGCCAACAGCGCCGGCCCGCGGACGATCCTGAGAGTCGGCAAAGGCGCCGACGCTGTGTACTGGGAACCGTTTAATCTCGAACGGCAGGGCTTATTCGCGACGAGTTGCAATCTTTACAAGAATACGCTCGGAAACAAGCTTTGCTACGAGGAGGTCAATCACGATCTCAAACTCGTCTTTCGGTACACGTGGTTAACCAGCGACGAAGACGGTTTTGTGCGCCATAGCGAGCTCGAGAATCGCGGCGATGCGGTGCGGCAGATCGAAATCGTCGATGGCGTGCAGAACATCCTGCCGGCGGGCACACCGATCTTTACGCAAACGAACTCGAGCAATCTCGTTGATGCCTATAAATGGACGGAGCTCGACGAGTCGACCGGGTTGGCATTCCTGACGCTGTACTCGGGTATTAGTGACCGCGCTCAACCTTGCGAGTCCCTGAAGGCAACCACGGTATTCAGCGTTGGGCTCGAACAGAAAAAGATCCTGATCTCCTCCGATCAGCTCAACCGCTTCCGCCATGGCGCCGACTTGCATCAAGAAGTTCACAAGCGTGGCATACGCGGCGCCTATTTTGTAAATCACTCCTGCGAGCTTGCGGGCGGCGACTGCAGTGCCTGGGACATCGTACTTAATACTGAGCGGAGCCAGGCTGATGTGGTCGCTCTGCGACGCGCACTCGGCACTTCGGAAACTGTCGCGACGAACATGCAAGCTTCAATCGCAGAAGGTTCCGAACGACTATCGAGAATCATGGCCGCGGCCGATGGCTTTCAGACCACGGCTGAAGAGCGAGTAACCGTACATCACTATGCAAACGTGCTGTTCAATGTTCTGCGGGGCGGTATCTTCGACGATCAGTACAATGTGTCGTCGCGCGACTTCCGCCGCACGATCAGACTATTCAACGGGCTCGTTTTCGAACGCAATCGCGCCACTCTTGATGCGTTGCCCGAGCGCCTCAGGTTCAACGACCTGCTGTCCGCCACTGACGATTGCGGCGACCCGCAGCTCAAGCGACTCGCGCGCGAATACCTGCCGATCACGTTCGGTCGGCGCCATGGCGACCCGAGTCGGCCCTGGAACCAATTCGAGATCCGTCTCAAGAATGAGCGCGGCGAAAGTCTGCTGTCTTATCAGGGTAACTGGCGCGATATCTTCCAGAACTGGGAAGCGCTTTCGTTCAGCTTTCCTGAATTCATCGAAAACATAATCGCCAAATTCGTGAACGCCTCCACGGTCGACGGCTATAACCCGTACCGTATTACCAAGGAGGGCATCGACTGGGAAATCGAGGAGCCCGATAACCCCTGGAGCCACATTGGCTACTGGGGCGATCACCAGATTATCTATCTGCTGAAACTGCTGGAACTATCGCGCAGCTTTCACCCAAAGAGACTGCGGCGCCTGTTGCACGAACCGCTATTCAGTTATGCAAACGTGCCATACAGAATTAAACCGTTCGAGGATCTCATCAAGGATCCGAAACAGACCGTAATATTCGATGAGTTACTCGCGGAGTCGATCGACAAACGGACCGAGGAAATCGGCGCCGATGGCAAACTGGTTCTCGATGCGGAAGGCCAGGTCCACCAGGTCAACCTGCTGGAGAAACTTCTCGTACCGCTGCTCGCCAAGCTCGGCAACCTCGTCATCGACGGCGGTGTCTGGCTCAATACGCAACGACCTGAATGGAACGATGCAAACAATGCGCTGGTCGGTCAGGGCCTTTCCATGGTGACGCTGTACTATATGCGGCGCTATATGCATTTCCTGCGCGACCTGCTTGCCGACGGTTCTGGCTCATTTGCGATATCCGCGGAGGTCGGCAAGTGGCTCGAGGGTACCGCAGATGCCCTGTCCCGAGCACGATCCGCGACGGACAATGGTGGAGTCGACGACGAACAACGATTGGGTTCACTGTCCGAACTCGGACAGGTCGCCAGCGACTTTCGGCAGTCTGTTTACAACGCCGGCGGATTCGCCGGATCTCGCAACCTCGACATTCGCGCCATACTGGACCTGCTTGACGACGCGCTCGTAATTACCGATCTCAGTATCGCGTCGAACCGCCGTGAAGATGGCCTGTATCACGCCTATAACGTCGCCGATTTCGGCGAGAACAGCTTACGTATCGACAACCTTTACTCGATGCTGGAAGGGCAGGTAGCCGCCCTAAGCTCGGGAGCGATCGGCGCGGACGAAGCCGCTGACGTTGTCGACGCGCTTTTTGCGAGCGACATTTATCGCGATGACCAGGATAGCTTCATGCTGTATCCGGACCGCGAGCTACCCGGTTTCCTGGAAAGAAATCGCGTCGCAGAAGATAAGGTTCAGGGGATACCGCTACTGGCCCGGATGCTGAACACCAACGATGCGCGCATCGTTCTGCGAGACGTCGACGGCTGCGTTCGCTTCGCCGCGGAGTTTACGAATGCCGGCGATGTCGAGGCGGCTCTTGATGCAATTGGCGACGACTTTGCTGAGAATGACCCCGCAGCCCGCAGGGCAATACTCGAACTCTATGAGACCGTTTTCGACCACAAGTCGTTCACGGGACGCTCCGGCACGATGTTCGGGTTCGAAGGCCTTGGATCGATCTACTGGCATATGGTTGCCAAGCTCATGCTGGCAATCGAAGAGAAATTTTTCAACGCGCTCGACAGCGGCGCCGATCAAGCAACGCTGAAACGGCTCGGGAGTCTCTACTACCGGACGCGTTTTGGCATCGGCTTCAACAAATCACCCTCCGAATATGGCGCATTCCCAACCGACCCCTACTCGCACACTCCCAGGCATGCCGGCGCACAGCAGCCAGGCATGACAGGGCAGGTCAAGGAAGAGATACTGGCTCGCTTTGGCGAACTTGGCGCCCGCGTTCAGGATGGCGCGATTTCGTTCGAGCCTGCATTGTTGCGAGCGCGGGAGTTTGGTGTCGAGCCAGGATCGCTCCGCTACCTGGACGTTGACAACAACTGGCAAACACTTGCCGTGCCCGCGTCGAGCCTCGCGTTTACCTGGTGCCAGGTACCGATCGTATACGTGCTGGACGACGACGCGGAGGTCGGCCTTGTCGCGGAGTTCGACGATGGCACCCGTGCGAGTTTCGCCGACCTCAATATGCCCGACAACATCAGTGCCGAGTTGTTCGAACGCAGCGGTCGGGTTCGGAAGATCGTAGCGACGTTTAGCGCGAACCGCCTGTTCGGCGACTAACTCACCAGGGGATCTCAATGTCAAACCACTACAAGCGCAGATTGTCTCTGTCCGGGATCGACGTTTCGACTCTGACGGCCGCGGATCTGCGCAATCTCGTGCGGAAGATTCTCGAGTCGAAAATCCACGGGCTCTCCTTCAGCC
This sequence comes from Gammaproteobacteria bacterium, assembly GCA_009937605.1. Taxonomy (GTDB): domain Bacteria; phylum Pseudomonadota; class Gammaproteobacteria; order Steroidobacterales; family Woeseiaceae; genus UBA1847. Next base: position 8,898 of record JAACFG010000057.1, read on the forward strand.
CGTACATCGAGGGCCAGGGACCCGGAACCTTGATCACCGATGCACAGATTCGACAGCGGCTGGAAATCATCGAGCCCTATGTTCGCTGGATCCGGTCCTTTTCCTGCACTGAGGGGCATGAATTGATTCCCGCCATAGCCCGGGAAAAAGGCCTCAAGACCATGGTTGGCATCTGGCTCGACGATGATCGGGAACACAACGAACTCGAACTTGCGAATGCTATCGAGATCGCGAACGAGGGACACGCAGACATACTTGCCGTCGGCAACGAGGTGTTACTCAGGGGCGACCTGTCCGAGGACGAACTGCTTGACTATATGCACCGCGTGAAAGAAGGGGCACCTGGCGTCGATGTAGGCTACGTAGACGCCTACTTCAAGTTTGTAGATCATCCCCGCATTACCGATGCCTGTGACGTGCTGCTCGCCAACTGCTATCCATTCTGGGAAGGGTGTCCTGCCGAACATGCCCTTTTGTATATGAAAGCCATGTATCGCCGCGTAGAGGGCGTTGCCAACGGCAAGCGCGTTATCGTCAGCGAGACCGGCTGGCCCAATATCGGCTCAGCCGAAGGCGCAGCTACGCCCTCGTTCGAAAACGCGATCAAGTATTTTGTCGATACGTGCCGGTGGGCGGAAGAAGAAGGGATCGAGATCTTCTACTTCTCTTCTTTCGACGAATCGTGGAAGGTCGGCGCAGAAGGTGATGTCGGCGCCTATTGGGGACTCTGGGACAAAGATGGCCATCCCAAGTTTCACCAGGCATGAATCGACATGTTGACAGCGCTATCAGGCGCACACTAGGTTAGCAGCCGGAATTCACTGGCGGACAAGAAGCGAAAGAATGCCCAAACCGACAATCGACGACGTTGCCATACTCGCGGGAGTATCGATCAAGACCGTATCCCGCGTCGTGAATCGCGAGCCAAACGTTCGGGACGCAACGCGTGAGAAAGTCGAAAAGGCAATTTCACAGCTCAAGTATCGACCAAACCCATCGGCGCAGAATCTCGCCGCGCTGCGCGCGCGACTGATCGTTCTGATCTATGACGATCCAGGTTATTACGAAGCGCCAAGTGCCGGCTATATCATCAGTTTGCAGCAGGGCGCATTGAACGCGTGCCAGAAGGCCGGTTTCGAGCTGCTAATTCACCCGTGCAACTATCGAAACCACAAAATCGGCACCGAACTCCGTGCCCTGATAGAGCAAGTTCGTCCGTCGGGAATCATTATCGCTGCACCGCTGTCGAACATGCCGAAGATTGTCCGCGCGGTAAGCGACACCGGCACACCGTGCGTGCGTCTTTCGCATGGTTCCGCCAATGGAAAAGAATACTCGGTCGCCACTAATGATCGCGAAATCAGTGCCGAAATGACCACCTACCTGGTCGGCCAGGGGCATTCGCGAATTGCATTCGTTAAGGGCGACAAGCGGCATAAGGCTGTCTGCAATCGTTTCGACGGCTACCGGGATGGACTTAAACAGGCCGGTCTGCCCTACCTTGAAGAACTCGTTGTCGAGGGCGACAACTCGATCGGCTCAGGCGAAGAATGTGCGGCAGAATTGCTGCGCGTGGAACCGCGTCCGACGGCCATATTCGCGGCGAACGATGATATGGCGGCCGGCGCGCTCAGATTCGCAATACGGCGCGGTATCAAGGTACCTGAGGAGCTTTCCATTGCGGGCTGTGACGACATCTCGCTGGCGCAGCAAATCTATCCGTCCCTGACGACGATCCGCCAGCCCCTCGCCACAATGGCCGACATAGCATCCCAGGCGATAATTGACGGCGTGCGAGGAAGTTCGCGCGACCCTGGCCTCGAAATCGTCCCAGGCACTATCAAAGTCAGGGAATCCACGGGTCCTGCGCCGAAATAGGGCACGCTATTCCCGCATGGGTTATCGGGCCTGGCCTGTCACAAGCAACGGGATATTCGCCACCGCCGCATTACCGGCCGGATCATACGCGTAAGCAAACAAACGGTAGGGGCCAGGTTCTTCGGGCATCCGGATCACCGCTCTAAACCCGGTTGCCTCAATAACGCTGCCGTCGATATCAGGCAAGAAAGGCCGAAATTCCCCACCGGTCAGGTAGTCGCCCGATTCGGGACGCAGGACCCACTTTAATACCAGCTCCTTGCCTTCCGGGTCGACGACGACGGTGCTTGATTCGACGACCGCTCCCGGTCTGAGCTCGGAGGTGCCATCGAGAACCAGCGGTTCAATAGTCGGCGACAAATCGGATGGCGCCTCGCCGGACCAGATCTCTGTCATGACGTCCAGGGCTCCCAACTTTGCGCCATCAGCGAGTGTCATACCGAACCATGTGGCGGTGCCCTCCATTTTGGCGCCCCACAAGAACGCATAGGAACCGAGCGCCTGTCCATCCGATTCCACTATCGCTTCTTGATAACTCTGCCTGTAGAACTCGGCTTTCTGTGTACTTGTCTGTTCATACGGAACGCCCCAGTCAGTCTTCGGCATCTCCCAGGTCCCGACCGGCCCGAATTCCGTGACCACATAGGGCTTTGTGCCGCCGCCTTTGCGCACGCGCTCGGCAATCGTCAGCGCCCCGCCATAAGTGTTAATGCCATGGATATCGATGGCAGGACTGCGACGATGCACACTGTCGATGCGCCCGCCGCCGGCCTCAGCCGTCACGGTCATCGTCGGATGATTGGGATCAAGCTCCTTGACCATGGCGGCGATATCATTAACGGCCGCCCAGATGACCGGATCGTCACCGGATTCGTAACCTTCCATTTCGTTGCCGATGGCCCAAAGGAGTAACGCCGGATGATCGCGAAATTTGAGCACAGCGTCTCGAGCCTGCTGGAGTTGCGCATCCACCTGTGAAGAATCGCGATAATCAAACCCGTGTTGTTCGTGGGCAAGCCAGATGCCGACCGTGACTGTCATGCCAAGTTCGTGGGCTTCGTCGAGAATTTCCTGAGCCTCTTCAACTCCCCAAAGGCGAACCGAGTTTGCACCCGCCGCAGCCAGCCGCTCCAGCGAGCCGGAGCCCCCTGCCCCGCGGATCAGATAGGGCTCGCCGTCCCGTAACAGTTGCCAGCCCGCATCGGTTTCCCGCAACTCAACGGGAACAGCCTCCGCCATCACCAGACCTGGCACCAGCGAGATGCCAAAGATTATTTGCCGCAGTTTTCCGATGGTGCCTCGCATTCCTTATTTGTCACTAAGCCGTCGTCGGCCTAGGGATTCCCTGAGTAGACCCGCACATAATCCACTTCCATCGTAACCGGAAACTCGGTGGACGCGTCGGGCGCGCCGGGAAAATTCCCACCGACAGCGACGTTCAGAAGAATGTAGAACTGCTGGTCGAACGGCGCCGGAAACGGGCCGCCCGATGATGACCACGAATTTTGCATCGCGTACATGACGCCATCCACATACCAGCGGATCTGGCCAGCATCCCACTCGATGGCATAGTCATGAAAGTCGTCGGTCGCGCTCGATGCAACTGTGTACGCAGCGCCGCTGAATGTATTGTTTGGCCATTCCCCACCGTAATGAAGCGTGCCATGGACATCGTTGCTGCCATTCACGCCGAGATTGACAGCCTCCATGATGTCGATCTCACCCGATGCCGCCCAGGTTCCATAGGCGTCGTCCTGCGGCAATAGCCAGAAGGCTGGCCAAAGACCCTGTCCACCCGGCAGGCGAATACGGGCTTCAATGCGGCCATAACGAAAGGCAAAGCGGTCCCGCGTATTAATCCTGGCCGACGTGTAGTCCCGGCCGTTCGATGATTCATTGCGCGCGGTAATAACCAGCAGACCGCCGCTCAGTTGGGCGCTGTCGGGCTCATACCACTGCAGTTCATTATTACCCCAGCCGTTCAGTCCGTATTGGCTGCCGTCGCCACTCTCGAAGAACCAGAGTTCAGGGTCGAGCTGCGCCGCGTCGAATTCGTCGCTCCAGACCAGCGTCATACCGTTAGCGCCAATCGGGTTGTTATCCTCGCGCACCAGCGTCGGGTTACTAATATTGACGTTTGAAACCGGGCCCGGATCCGGGTCCGGAACCGGTGGCGGGTCCGAAATGGGAGGGTTGCCACCACCACCACCGCCACCGCCACCGCCACAGGCCGCCAGTGTCAGCGTCAGCCCGAGTATCAAGCTAAAGCTAACGGCTCTCATGCTTTGGTCTCCTGTCGACATAGAAAATTCCCCAGTGCTTCTCCGCACCCATTGGGTCGTCCGGATTGCCCTTCCACGGCTCATCAAAAGCCTCGAAGAAGAACACCGTTACGTTGTTGTCGGTCGCCCAGGCCTTGAGCTCGTCGTAATAACGAGCCTGGTCCGGCACGTTGGCGCGCTCGCCGAATTCGCGCGCTGTTGTTGCCCAGCCCGCCTCGAGAATCGCGTACGGCTTGTCGGGGTATTGTTCGCGTACGCGAGCGAGGTTCTCGAGCGTAAAACTCATCGCCTCATCGATCGTCTTTTCTTCCCATTGCGCATAGGTGTGAATGCCGATGAAATCGACGGCATCAACGAGTTCGGCCCCGTCCTCGGCCCACCAGACGTAATTGTCAGCGACGGTAACTGGCTGAGAGATCGCTGCCTGCACGCGACGGACGTAGCGAATCACAGTGTCGACCGGAACCATGTGATCGTTCCAGTCGACCAGCGCCTCGTTGCCGACGTTGACGGCGACAATGATGTCATCGTACTCATTGGCGAGACGGATGCCGGTCTCCAACTCAACCTCGTTTCTCAGCGTATTGGCGTCCAGTTCAGATTGCGGGATCGGCTCGTCGAGCCATGCACAACCCTCATGGTTGCTGAACTCGGCCCTGAGCCACATGCCCAGCAGGACTTTCACTGGCAGCTCATGCTCGCGAATCAGGCGCAAGGTCGTTTGCGTGTTGACGTCCACGTCGTACATGCGCAGCAGGGTGAAGCCGTTGTCGACCAGGATCTGCAGATCCTCGAGTATCTCGGCGTCGGACGGGTTGACGGCACCATCGCCGCGATCCGGGTGCTGGCCCTCGCGATAGCCGGAATACGACATCGCCATAACTTCGCCCGCGATCAATTCTGACGGGTCTTGTCTCAAGTCGCTATTCACGCGAAAAGGGATATTGGCGTGAGCCGCATGGTTTTGTTCATCAAATGCATATCCAAACAGTCGGTAGTTTCCAATAGGTGGGGCTTTAAGGGTTGTCGTCGCCGCAGATGCGTCTTCCAACAGCCCATCGATATTATGCGGGACTTCTTCGCGGTCCCCGCCGACGGACGTGGCTTCGCTTTCCGGTTTGACTTCCCAGCGATAGCGCAGAGTATCGCCGTCGGGATCCCGCGCATCGAATGCGATTTCGTAGTTCTGCCCCGCGACCAGCGTGACGCTATCCGTCGCGCCCTGGCCATCAAGTCGAATGTCATGCACCTGGGGCGTGCGGTTGTCCGGCCAATCGCCGGTCCAGGCTCGGTGCAGGACATCGACAGCTTCGGTGACGTAACCATCCTCGGTGAATATCCCAAACCACGTCGGCGTGCGTTCCTGCTTCTGGCCCCAGACAAACGCATACGACCCGATCAGGTTGTCGTCGATCGCTGCGAGTTTCTCGGTGTAACCACGCCAGAACACGTCGGCTTTCTCGGTGCTTGTCTTTTCGAGCGGTGCCCCCCACGCGGTCTTATCGGTCTCCCAGTAACCGACTGCGCCCCACTCCGTCACCATGAAGGGCGCATCGAACCCGGTAGCCGCGAGCAATTCGGGCAGAGCGAACAGGCTGCCGTAGACCTGGAAGCTGAAGAAATCGAGATCCGGCGCGCGCTCACGCACAATGGCGATATCCTCTTCGTCGAAACCGGACAACGTTGACGTCGTCGGATGATTCGGGTCGAGCTCGTGAATCATCTTCGAGATCTCGTTCACCGCGTCGTAAACGGCGTGGTTTTCAGCGTTGAGGTCGAGCTCGTTGCCGATGATCCAGGTCAGCAGAGCCGGATGATCGCGGTACTTGAGAACCTCCTTACGCATCGTCTCGAATTGCGCCTGTACCGCAGCCTCGTCGTCATAATCGAATCCCCATCGCTCAGCCTGCAGCGACAGGCAAAGCGATACCGTCACGCCGTTGGCGTACGCTGCGTCGAGCAGCGCACGGGTACTTTGCTCGTCTTCGACATTCGTCGACCAGTTGCGAATCGAGTTGCCGCCATGCGATACGAAACGTTCGAAGTCGTTAAAGGCCATGCCGGCGCCACGAACCTCATACGGCTTTCCATCCCGCCATAGTTCGTAGCCGGACCCTGTCTGGACAATTTCGACTTTCGCCGGCTGGTTCGGGATCTGTTTCTCACAAGCGGAGAGAAAGGTCGTGGCCATGAATAACGCTGCGAGAATGAATGGCGAAACGGGGGCGAATGTGCGGGAAGTTTGCATCAGCAGTCGACCTGTCTACTCGCCGACAATACTGAAGGCGGTTTGCAGGCCGGCTTCGGAGCTGCCGCCGATCCAGGCATGGAAATCGCCCGGCTCGACGATTAGTGTGTTGTCGCGTCCAAAGAACGCGAGATCCTTGGTATGAAGCCGGAATTCGACGCGAGTTGATGCGCCCGGTTCGAGCGTAAGGCGTTTGAATCCTTTCAGCTCCCTGACGGGCCGCGTTACGTTGCCGACGAGGTCGCGAACATACAGTTGCGCCACCTCCGTCGCCTCGACATCGCCGGTATTGGTCAGCGTAGCCGCTACGACGACCTCATCGTCGATACTTATCGAATCCGCACTGACCGCAATGTCCCTGTACTCGAACGACGTGTACGACAAACCGAAACCAAACTCCCAGTGGGGCTTGTAGCCTGCGTCGAGATGAAAGGCCGTCATGCCCAGCGACGTTTGCGGCGCATGGGCGTCGATGTCATCAATGTGGACAATGGTCTCGGGTGTTGGCGGCTTACCCGTCTTCTTCTGCGCGTAGTGAATCGGTATCTGTCCGACCATGCTCGGGAACGTCACCGGCAACTTGCCGGACGGGCTTGCTGCGCCAAACAACAGATCTGCGATAGCCGCACCACCCATCGTGCCCGGATGCCACGCGAACAGTATTGCATCGACGTCATCCACGATATTCATCAGCGTTAGCGGCCGGCCGGCCAGGATCACCGCGACGACCGGCTTGCCGGCCTTGCGAACCTCGCGCACGAGTTCGGCCTGTGCACCCGGCAGATTGATGTCCGCTCGCGAATGCGCCTCCCCGGACAGGATCGATTCTTCGCCGAGGAACAGGACCACGGCATCGGATGATTGCGCAGCCTCGAGCGCTTCTGCAAACGGCTCTGTTTCGCGGCTGCGACTCGTTTCCATGGCGCGTACATAGTTGACCTCGGTCTTCGAGCCAAGGAACTCCTGGATGCCAGCAAGCCCGGTCACGCTCAGCGACTTGTCACCATCGAATACCCACGTGCCGAGCTGTTCATACGGCGCGTCAGCGAGCGGCCCGATGACAGCAACAGAGGAGAGCTTGTCTGCATTAAGCGGCAACGCTGCGTCCTCGTTCTTGAGTAGCACGATACTCTGAAGCGCTGCTTCGCGTGCAACATCCAGCGCCTCGGGGCTTGCAACCTCGGGAAACTGCGACGGATCGACGTACGGGTCTTCTAACAGTCCCATGTCGAATTTGACTCGCAGGATATTACTGACTGCCGTGTCGATGGCACCTTCGGCAACCGCGCCTTCCTTCACCAGATCCACAAGGTGATTAATGTAGGCATCGCCAGCCATTTCCATGTCGAGCCCGGCGGTGACCGCTTCGTATGCAGACTCGCGGTGGTTAGAGGTCAGGCCGTGAATCGACAGCTGGCGAATCGAATCCCAGTCGCTCACGACGAAACCTTCGTATTGCCACTCATCGCGCAGCACCTGGCTCATCAGGAATTGGTTGCCCGAAG
>JAACFG010000206.1 GCA_009937605.1 Gammaproteobacteria bacterium
TCTGACACGAGCTCCGCTCGCTGTGCGATTTCCTCCTTGCTCCAACGTGCGCGAATCCCTTCGAATTGACTGTTCGCGTCAAACCGGCCCGTTAACCACCCACTGTCCAGCGGCACCTTGGCGATAATTCCGGCATCGTGTTTACGGACTGCACCGAACGCGCGCCGAACATCCTGGTGAAACACGCTGAACAGGACCTCCAGGACTTCGCTGTTGGTGTTCGACAGGCAGTCCTCCACCTCCGCTGCAAAATCCAGGCTGGCGCCATAGTGCCGGATCTTCCCCTGCGCGCGCGCTTCCTCCAGCGCGGTCCATACTGCATCCGTCCCTGCGTACATATCGCTCGGCGGGTTATGCAGCAGCAGAACATCCAGGTAGTCAGTCTGCAGACGACCCAGACTGGCGTCGAGGCTCTCCCAAAACCAGTCAACTGAAAATACTTTTGGGCCTTCCGGCGTGTGACCGAATTTGCTGACGAGTATGACATTGTCACGCTTGGTCCTTAGCGCCTTGCCGAGGATACGCTCGCTTTTCGTATCCGCGTAATTGGGCGCGGTATCGAACAGATTTATGCCGCCGTCTATGGCTTCGTCAATCAAGCGAAGCGCGGTTGGATCGTCCATGCCGCCCCATGAATCACTGTTACACAATTGCCAGGCCCCGAAGCCGATCTCCGATACTTCCAGCCCGGTCGATCCAAGTATTCGTGTGTTCATGAGGGGCCCTCGCCTTTACCTGCGTCCATATGGATGAGCCAACAGTCTATCGTTTGTTGCCCGGCTTCGCTGGGCTCGGCGGGTTCGCCAGGCAAAACCACCGGCGAGGAGAGTAACAAAGGCTTTATACTTCTGTACCCGTATTCCAGACTTTGCTCAATGACCGCCAACTATCTTCTCGACATCGTCATCTTGCTGGTCGCGGCAGTGATTTCGGTACCGCTGTTCCGAGCCATTGGACTAGGCGCGGTACCGGGTTTTCTTGTCGCTGGCGTCTTGGTCGGGCCATCAGGGCTGGCATTGATCGACAACGTCACCGAAATTGGCCGGCTGTCCGAACTGGGTGTCGTGCTCCTGCTGTTTGTCATCGGTATCGAACTCAAGCCATCGAGACTATGGTTGATGCGGCGTCTCGTCTTCGGGCTTGGATCGTTGCAGGTGATGGCGACCGGAGCCCTGATCACCGGTATCGCGTACTTTTTGTTGGGTGTTACATTTCGGAGCGCTGTTATCGTCGGACCGGCGCTGGCGTTGTCCTCTACCGCTTTCGTTCTGCAAATTCTTGCCGAGCGGCGTTCACTGCACTCCGAGTATGGCCGTGCATCGCTGTCCGTGCTGCTGCTTCAGGATCTTGCCGTGGTGCCGCTTCTGGCTCTCGTGCCGCTTCTTGCGGTTCAGCAATTTACCGTTGGCGCCGACATTGCGATCGCCCTCGCAGAGGCCGTCGCGATTCTGCTGGCGGCAATTGTCGGCGGACGCTTCCTCTTGCAGCCGCTATTTCACCGCATTGCCGAGACTCGTAGCAGGGAAATCTTTACGGCCGTGGCGGTCCTGCTCGTCCTCGGCAGCGCCGTGTTAACCGAGCACCTGGGCTTGTCCATGGCAATGGGTGCATTCATTGCCGGCTTGCTCATCGCAGACTCGCCTTTCCGTCATGAGGTCACCGCTGAAATCGAGCCGCTCCGAGGCCTCTTGCTGGGACTGTTCTTCATGTCCATGGGTATGTTCCTCGAGGTCGGCCAACTCGTCGCCCAACCGATTCTGACTATCGGCCTCCTCGCCGCCCTGATCGGCGTGAAGATTCTCGTCTTGTGGCCGTTGACCCTGGCTTTTGGCCTCCGCGCGAAAACCGGAGCCGCCGTGGCCGTGTTGCTTGCGCAAAGCGGCGAATTCGGCCTGATCCTCTTCGGCTATGCTTTCCAGGTCGAGTTGCTCGAAACAGGTCTCTTCCAGCAGCTATTGCTCATCGTGGTGCTCAGTATGCTCGTGACGCCGCCGCTGGCTGCCCTGGCGAACCGTCTCGCATCGGCAGACAAGCGGCCCGTGGACGAGCACCATGAAGAACCGGTCAAGGCTCCGGTCGTTCTCGCCGGTTTCGGCCGTGTTGGCCGACGCATTGGTGAGATTCTGACGGGGGCGGGCCTGCGGTACGTCGCAATTGATCATGACTCATCGCTGGTCCTGCGGGAGCGCGATCACGGGTATCCGGTCTTCTACGGCGATGGTCGAAAACCCGACGTACTTCGCTCCGCAGGCGTAGCCGATGCGAGCCTCGTCATAGTTACGGTCAACGACTTCGCGGCAAGTGAGAATATCGTGGCGACGCTCCACAGGGCCCATCCTGACGTCAAGATCCTGGCCCGTGGTCACGATGCAAGCCAGTGCAAGGCATTGCTGCAGCTGGGTGCCACGCTGGCCATCTCGGAAAACCTTGAGGCAAGCATCGACCTGGCGCGCGAAGCGCTTGTCCATGAGCTTGCCGACGACGAGCAGATCGAAACGCTACTGCGGCGCTTTCGTGAAGACAATTACGCCAAGTTCGATGGCAAGTAGGTCGCGGGCCCGATGACATAGCGATAGCCGTTCAAATCAACGACCCTGTCAGCTTGACCAAAACGTAAGCGCAGTAGAGCGCCAGTATGACGGCAGCTTCCCAGCGCTGTATGCCCCGTTTGCGAAGAAAGAAGAACATCACGACCGCCGTCACGAAGAACAGGTACGGTGTCTCGAACCGCAGCAAGCCGCCATCGAAACTCAATGGCGCAATCACAGCCGCTACGCCAATTGGAACCAACGTGTCAAACACGTTACTGCCAATAAGGTTGCCTACCGACAAGCGATGATGGCCTTTCGATACCGCGGCAATGGAAATGGACAGTTCCGGCAGACTACTGCCGAGGCCAATCAGGATCACGGCAACCAACGTCTCACTCAGGCCCAGTGTCCGGGCCACCTCGACTGCCGACGATACGGTCAGCTCTGCACTCCCAACTACTATCGCCAACCCGGTAGCGAGGTACAAAAGGGAACGCCAGAATGACAATTCGCTCGTCTGCTCGATTGCAGTGCCAACGTTGACCTCATTCATGAGCGCGACGAGGTATATCGCGTAAACGAGCAACAGGGCGGCGCCCTCGGTGAACGTCACCGTTCCGTCAAGGCCAAACAGCGCAACCAGTGCAAGAGATCCGAGCAGCGTGCTGCCATGGCTGTAAACAACCGCGCGCGGCAACGTCAGGTAAGACAACAGGCCCACGAACCCGAGAACAAAACCGATCTGACCCAGCGAACTGCCAAGAGCACTGCCAACTACGACGTCGGAGTAATGGCCGCCGGCGAGGTTCTTGAGCCCTGCGTCGATCGCGATAGAGAGCTCCGGCAGGTCGCTGCCGATGGACAACACGACGAGACCGATCACAAATTCAGAAACGCCATAGCGCTTTGCGATCGAAACCGCCCCCTTGATGGTGACTTCCGTGCCCAGCCATAGGCCCGCAAGCCCGAAAATCAGAAGAACGATATCCATGATGCAGCTATGCGATGACGGTCCGAGGCCGGAGGATAACGCGTTCCCGGAACATCAGGGTGCCGGTCACTCTTGCGGGTGCGGCGGTGAGGCAGCATGAGCTGGTCACGCCGCCGGGGAGCTTATGGCTTCTTCGGGGTCGCGTACGGGACTTCTTTCTGAAACGGTTCCCAAGTGGTTTCATAGCCTACAAAACCCTTCTCGTTCGGTTCCTTCTGACGGGTTGTCACGAAACGTGCCTTACCTTCAGGAACTTTGGGCCTGGTTTTGGGTTGTTCGCTCATAGATTACCTCGTGTTAAGAATGTCACGCGTGACGTGAGTTTAATTCAGAACCTCATGGATACGGGGCCCTGTTTCAATATCCGGGCCTTCTTCGATCTTCCCGCCTGCTGCAATCTCCTCTTCGCTCGCATCGCGGACGAGCAGGATTTCCAGCTTGAAAATGACCTCTCTGCCACACAACGGGTTGTTTCCATCGATCGTGATGGTTTTTCTGTCCTTACGGGTGACCAGAAAAGTCTTCGTTTCGCCCCTGTCGTTTTCCATCAGGATAGCGGTACCGACTTCATGATACTCCTCGGGAACATTCCTGATGTGCTCGGTGATGACGAGCGATTCATCCCTGGGCCCGAATATCTTGTTGCAGTCCAGGGGAACTTCTATCGTTTCGCCTGCGGATCTGCCCTCCAACTCGGCGCTGACCTGGGGGGCCAGGACCATGTTGACTCCGTGCACATACCCCAACGGAAACTCGACCGTGGTCAGTACCTGGTCGGATTTCTGGTCGATGACCTCGTAGGTCAGTTCAACGTACTTGTTGGTTTCAATCACGTCTTTCATGGTGTTCGGGGCTCTAGAATATGGAAGCCGAGAATATCCTTATCTCACCCTTTTCATAACCCAGGACCAGGCGCCCGAGCCATTCGCCTTCTTTTTCGGTGCTCCTCACGCGGTAGAGAACCGTCACGTGCTCACCGCGGCGGATGATGCCGAGATAATCCCGTTCCTTGGACAGCTTGC
>JAACFG010000207.1 GCA_009937605.1 Gammaproteobacteria bacterium
GTTCCCTACATTACCTCGGATTTGCCGCAAAGGTGAGAAAAGCGTCCGCTCAGTCGCCGGGAGCCGCGTACTGAATATCTGCGTGTATAGTGGATGCCTGTTGAACAGCCAGGTGCCTTTGGCCACGCTGCAAAGCCTATGAAACGCCTCTTCATTGAACTGCGCCGTCGGCGCGTATTTCGCACCGCGGCGTTGTATATCGTCGGCGCTTGGCTGGTGCTGCAGGTCGCGGATGTCGTATTTCCCGCGCTGGACATTCCGGAGCGTGCCGTTCGCTACGTGTTGCTCGGGGCGGTGCTTGGCTTCCCCGCTGTTCTGGTGTTTGGCTGGCTATTCGATGTTGGCGCCGACGGCATCAGCCGGACCCAGGCTGCAGGTCCAGGCGAAGCGGCCGCATCGCTGCCATTGCGGCGCATTGACTACGTCGTACTCGTTGCATTGCTCGCCGTCGCCGCCGCCATCGTCTACAACATGGTTGGCCGGGTCGTCGAAGAACCGACGCAGGCGCGGGAAAGAGGGGGAGACGGTCCGCCCATGGTGGCCGTGCTGCCATTCACGGCGGCGAGCCTCGAGGGCGAAAGCGGGTTTTTCGCCACCGGTGTTCACGATGACCTGTTGACGCAGCTGGCACAGCTCGAGTCGATCCGCGTCATCTCGCGGACATCAGTGCTCGAGTACAAAGACACGATTCTGAACATCCGCGAGATCGGTGAGCAGCTCGGCGCCGACGTCATACTTGAAGGCGGCGTGCAAAGTGCCGGTGACCGGATACGGATCAATGCCCAGTTGATCGACGCCTACGACGATGACCACCTGTGGGCGCAAACCTATGACCGGGAATTGACGGCCGCGAACATCTTCGAGGTGCAAACGGAGATTGCGCGCGCGATTTCCAAGGCAATGCACACCACGCTCACGCCCCAGGATGTGACTCAACTGGCCATCATTCCGACCGAGAACATGGCGGCCTACCGCGAATACCGCCGCGCCGTCGAGATCCGCGATACCGAGCGTGTCTGGAAGAACGAGGGATACATGCAGGCTTTGGAACGCGCCATCGAGCTGGACCCGACGTTCACGCGGGCGATGGCCGATCTCGTCGGACACCTGACGTTCACGAACTTCTTTCACCAGGAGGACACGGAGTCGATCCCGAGAGCCGAGGAGGTGCTGGAGCAGATTCGCAAACTGGCACCCGATTCCGCCGATCACCTGCTCGCGAAGTTCTTCTATAGCTATTACACGTTGAAAGACTACCCGCAGGCCTACGCCATCATCCAGCAAGCCGAACGCCTGAGCCCCAGTGACACTCGCATACTCGGCGTCAAAACCTGGATCCAGCGTCGCCTGGGCGACTTCGAAGGGCGCGTCAAAGTAGTCAAGAAACTCATGCAACTCGACCCGCGAAATTCGCAACACGTTGGCAACCTGAGCTGGAACCTGTTTCTGATGCATCGCTATGACGAGGCGCAGTCCGTTGTCGATGCGACAGAATTCGAAGGCTACACTCTCGATGCTTTGCGGGACATGCTCAAATTACGAGAGCACCGCGATATCAGCCGTCTGGTAACCGACCTGGAAGCCACTTACGACAAGTACCCCGCTGACGTCAGGCCGATGGCTATCTGGGAAACGCGCATTGGCAACCGAGATTTCGAGGGCGCGGAGCAGTTATTGGGCGAACTGGACACCGACGAGTCCGATCTCGGCGTCTACATTTCCGACCAGACCGCCGCCCGGATCATTACCTACTGGTTCCTCGGTTACGAAGACCGCCTGTCGGAGATACTGCCTGCCGCGCGCGCGTTCCTCGAGCGAAGTCGCAAGCCTGATGGCGATTTCATGAACATGGGGACGTACTCAATGATTGCATTAGTTGCCGCGGCCGAGGGCAAGACCGAAGAGGCGGAAGAGTACATGCAACGCTACTTGCACGAAGCGCGCCAGGATATGACCAACTACTCCAATTTCGCGGCCGAGACTTGCCAGGTGCTCGGCATGGCAGGTGCGGCACAGGCGGTTGTGGATTGCCTGCGCGAGGCGTTATCGAAACCAAGCAATGTCTATCCTTTTTTGGAACCGTTCCTGCCGTATTACGATTCGATTCGTGACGAGCCGGCGTTCGTGGAATTGCTTGCCGAGATCAGTTAGCCGCCCATGCCTCGTAGTCGGCTTTCAATGCGAGATAACGCGGGTGATCCCGCAAGGGGTCAAGCGCCGGGTCGGCACTTATTCGCAAGTAGATGTACGGCCCGCGCACCTTGACCATGCGATCCACGTAGTCCAGCGCCTCTTCAAGGGCACCGGCAAAGAGCAGTGCTTTCGCGAAAAAATACAGATAGTCGATTTCCGCCCATGCGTCATGTCGCCGGATTTCTTCAAACTCCGCTATCGCGTTGTGTACGCCCTCGAGGTCGCCAACGTATCCTGGCAACTCAACGGGAACGTACAGGGCGTTAACTCGCCAACCGTCCGGGTAGGGCACATCTCTGCTATCGATACGCGCCTTGATTTCCTCAAACAATGCCTGGGCCGCCTCGGTTTCTCCGAGCGCCAGCATGACCTCGGCCCTCGCGATGTTGTAAGCCTCCGGTGCATGTCCGGGACCTCCGAGTTCTTCGGGCCACGCTTCGAGCGCGTTGCGGATAATCTCGGCGTCGCGCGTCATCAGCGCGATATCCAATCGCGTCATATAGAAGACCGCTGCATGATCTTCTCCGATTTCTTCGACGGCCTGCCACGCGCGTTCGACGTCGCCCTGGTCTACCCATGAGAGGCCGACAACCGTCGGGTCAAGACCGAGTTCTGCTTCTGTTGCATCGAAACGCGCAAGGGCCGCCCTGGCTTCATCGAATCGACCGAGTCCGGTGAGTGATTGAAGGAGGCTTCCATGCATATCGGTATTTAGTGGGTCCAGCCGCGCGCCCATTTCCAGTAGCGTTATGGCTTCTTCAAAACGCCCGGCCCGGCGAGCGGCGAAGGCTTTACCGGCGATAGCCAGCGGGTAGTTGGGCGATTGTTCCAGTGCCAGTTCGAACTCGGCATCGGCTGCTGCGTAGTCCAGGTGGCCCCAGTAGTGATAATAGCCGTGTGCCATGTGGGTCTCGATGGCATCCGGCGCAAGTTTCGCCGCCATGCGCAAGGACTCGTTAGCGGCTGCCAGCCAGTCGCCCGGTTCCGGTGTATACCAGTGAACAGCGATCTCGGCATAGGCTCTGAACGCATAGGCCTCGCCGAACTCCGGGTCATTCGCGATGGCTTCATTGAAGTTTTCGATTGACGCGAGTAGTGGCACCGCGCCCCGCTCATAAATGACAGACTTCAATTTACCCTCGACGAAGGCATCGTACGCCGCGAGGTTTTGTGTCGGGCGTCTCGCCAGTTCCGCCTCGTCGGAGTCGGACAGCACGGAATTCAATGCACTCGCAATCGCTTTGGTGATCTCCGACTGGATGTCGAAAATATTGTCAGCCGTTAATTCCCGGTCGTAAATTTCGGCCCAGATATGGTTGTCTGTTTCGACGTCGATGAGCTGCACATTGATGCGCACTCGATTGCCGGCACGTTGTACCGCGCCTTCCATGACCGTAGCGACACCCAGCTCGCGACCGATGTCAGGAATTTTCTGGTCCGATTCCGCGTAGCCCATGACGGAGGTGCGCGAGATGACGTGCATGTCAGCGATCTTCGAAAGATGGGTCAACAGATCATCGTGCACGCCGGACGCAAAGAACGCGTCGTCGGCGTTCGGACTACGGTTTTCAAACGGCAATACGGCGATCGACTTATCGAGGATCGAATCCGGCGGGGCATCCGATGAATCGTCGGGGCTTTCCTGTTGAGCAGCTTCAGCGACCGCGTCTTCTTCCACCGCATCCTGGTCAGATCTTGTCATCACGATGACGACGGCCAGGACAACGATGCCGACGATGATGGCGTAGTCGAGCTTGCGGCCTGTTTCGACCGTGACGCTCTGGCCTTCCGGAACATCCTCGGTACGGACGACACCATCGGGCGTGAGTTCGAATGCCCATGCCAGGATCAACGCAATGGGCAGGCCAATTATAAGGAGCGCGACAACCACGCCATCGAACCAGGCGGGTAGGTTCATGGACTCTTCGAGGGTCGTCGCTATCTGTACGAGCACCCAGCCGGCAACGGCATAGACGCCAGCAACCCGCACGACATTACGTCTGCGTAGTTCCTTAAAAAATTTGTCCATAAATCGAGTGGCCCGGAAATTCCGAAACTGACTCTAGCATGATCCGGAAGGGCGTGGCGTACGGACGCATCTCAGAGTTCGGCCAGAAACTCGAGGTAATACGCAGCGGTTTCCGCCGGTCGCTCAAGCATTGGTAGATGTCCCGTATCCTGCATCACGATGACCCTGGCCTGCGGCAGCAAGGGTTGCATGACATCGATAGAGCTCACGTCCAGCACGCGGTCGAACTCGCCCCAGATGATCAGGACGGGCCCTAAGCGCGGTGAAAATGTAGCGATTGAAAGAGGCATTCTCGAAAGTTTTCTGTGCCAGGACTTTATTTGCGGGCCATGGAATAAAAGGTAGCTTGTGCGAGGCGAACGACAGCAACCGGTCGAAGTCGTCAGGCGAGCTCAAAATCAACGGATTTTCACCGCGGCGGACAGCCAGCACGAATTCCGAGGTTATTGGAGCATCGATGCCGCCGTTGTTCAGCAGGAAGAGCGAATGGACTTGCTCCGGGTGTGTGTGTGCATACAGTGCGGCCAATTGCCCGCCCATCGAATTGCCGCCGATGTGCAGTGGGCGGAGTTCCAGGACGGCGACGAAACGCTCGAGCCGGTCGCGCTGCGCCGTGAGGGAATAGTCCCAGTCGGGATGTCGTGCAGAGTCGCCGAAACCCGGCAGGTCCGGGGCAATGACCCGATAATTCTCGACCAGCGTGCGAGAGAATCGAGTCCAGTTGTCTTTGTCGCCGCCGAACCCGTGCAGCAATAAAAGCACCGGCGCGTTGGACGATCCGCCCTCAAGATAGTGCCAGTCCTCACCGTCAACAACGGCCGACTGTAGTTCGAGCCCGGCGCGTTGCCGCTCGAGCCCGATCATTATCCGTGTCGCGTCTTCGGGAAAAGCCGCCATCAGGGCGACCAGGCAGCCTAGTGCCGCCAGCAATGACAGTGCGATCTTCTTCAAGCGACTCTCCCTGGTGGATCTGGCGCCACCGTCAGTTTAGCGCTTGTTGCACAACCCGTAGCGATTACAGACGAAGCCCCGGGTCTCTGGCATGGGGCCCAGCCTGGCAACACCGCGGCGCTGCATCTGGCGTTCGAAACGAAGAATGCGTTCGTTGTACTCGCGCAGCAACCGTTC
>JAACFG010000208.1 GCA_009937605.1 Gammaproteobacteria bacterium
TCTCGATTCCAGGTATGAGAGACGGAGGTTCAGGTTGCTTTTTGATGAAAGGTTTCGTGTGTAGCCAAAGAAAGTGGTCAGTTTATCCAGGCTGGGTGAATCGAAAGCCGCATAGGTAAATTCCAATCGGTTGACGGGGGTAGACCCTTTATCTGAACCTGAGTTTGCAGCCATCAGCTGAGTACTCATTGCCAAGCACAGTAAGATTAACCCAAGAGATAACCATCCTTTCATACATGCGCTCCGTAAGATCTTGCAGAATGCCACCTTTCGAATCCCGCTTGTTTTCCGCTTTTCCAATGACGGACTACTCTTTTTCGAAAGATATTAATTCATTTTCTAAGGCGTGGATGTATATCGGGCTTTGTAACGGAACCTCTGTCTTCCTGCCCGCTATCTGTGAGCGCCAACGGTAGAGCTCCTACACCGGCGGCGAACTGGGTTCATGCCCTGGTTGTGCTTGCCGAACATGAACAGGTCTTCGAGCACGCCGCGACGCTCCTCGGCTGACACCTCCTGTTGGTCAAGAAAGCGTTGGATGGTCGATTTCTTCTTTTCGCTAATGATCCCGTGGTCCTTGCCTGAAATGACGGCCTTGTATCAGAAATCGAGCAGCGAGGATCTTGCCCAGTGGCGCTCGAAGCCCACATTAATCCGGATGCCGGCAATGGTCTCGATATCGTCATTCCGGTTGCGCATGAACTGGACATTGGGCAGGAGTTTGACCCAGTCATGGGGCTGCCACTTCCACAGGATCTCGATGCCGTACTGGGTGTTGAATCCCTCGCGCGACTTGTACTCCGCCGGGTGCCCGTAGATGAAGGACGCAGCCAGTTGCTGATCGGCGCGCCCAAACGGCCGGTTCAGGGCGATGCCGACAAAACCGCCATGGTCGAGCGCCGCTTCATTACCGGGATTGTTTGCATCGCGGCTTTCTCCACCGTCACGGATCGAGTAGCGCCCGAACACGCCGTAGTGGGCTTCTTCACCCCATTCGTGAGTGAACTGCCCGACCAGGCCCGACTCCGATTCCCGGGTCTCCAACGCATCGATGTAATAAACCACGGCGCCGAATGACGTCATGCCCACTTCGTTGGGCCGGTTCCAGGTGGCCTCCAGTAGGTAGACGTACTTACCATCCGTGAAACTCGACCAGTCCAGGTCGTCCTCCGCCTTGGCGTCTACAAACGCCGCCTGCACGAACCACTGCTCACCGAAATAACCCATCAAGCCGCTGATACCGAGGGATTCCCACCAGGACACAACGGGATTTCCGGAGATCATCTTGCTGGTAAAGGAGTTGGAGTTGTCAGCCGTGTAGGGCGAGGATAGGAACGCCTGCCCCGGAAACAGCTTGCCGAACCCCACCGACATCCGATCCTGCCAGAACCACTGGTCGATACCCAGCACCAGCGGACCGGTGAAAGAACTGTCGTTGGCGATGTCATTGGTGTCCCACAGCAGGCCCGCGTTCGCGGCCAGTTCCGGCGCCGACAGCATGCCGCTGAAGCGATCTGAGGCGTTGAGCCAGAACACCAGGTCCATGTTGCCCCAGGGCGAGCCCGACGGCCTGGCGAAAAGCGTTGCCTTGCCTATAACGTCAAAGGTGTAATTGCCGGTTTCCTCGCCGGCGTCGAAGGCGTACTGGTACAGCGGCACGGCGCTGATGCTGAGGTAGTGCTCGCCAGTTTCCAGGGTATCCAGGGCGCCGTCGAGTTGCGACGCCCCGGTTGTGCCCGGCCCTAGCGAGAGGCCGAGCGCTGTGACTCCGACGATAAGCCCCCGGAGGCGCATTATTGCTGATCCGCGTGCTCGTACTCGGGATTGGAGGGCGCGCGGTTCACGTCGTCCACTTCAATCTCGCCGACAGCCGGAAACGGTTTCGGGTCCAAGAAACGGCTGATCAGGTTGCGTGTGATCTGAGCGACATCGTTGTCGAAACCGTTTTCCAGCGTGGAACTGAACCAGCAAATGGTGCCGCTGGAAAACATGGCGCCGCCGTTGGGGGTTTCGAAAAAGACCACGTCGGCCCCGGCCCAGATGTCGTCACCGGCAGGGTGGTAAGCAATCGTCAACGGCAGGGTGCTCAATTTGACGTCCTCGATCTTCGGCAGCATCGGTTCATTGGTCGCCAAGTGCAGGGCGTGACGCGGCACGCCGTTACCCGGGTTGTACTTGTCCGTTTCGAAGCCGACAACGCCGCCTTTGACCCGGTCGATGCCGTACTCGCCGAAAACTTCGCCTTCGCGCGTGCCTTCGAACAGCCAGGACGCCCGCGGATTGTCGGCGTCCTCGAGCTTGCGGTATGGGCTTGAACCGTTGAAGATCATTCCAGCCATTTCGACCCCGAACACCACGCCCGGTTTACGGCCGGTTTCGATCATCAATCCGCCCTGGGTGCCATCGGTTAAAACACGTTCTCCAATTTCGACGAAGTTTCGTGACTCGACTGCGGCGGGGAAAGGAGGCAACCGGGCCACTGACCAGAACCAGCCATTACCGCCGGTGTAGAAGAAGCGCCCTCCATTGTTGGTGAACTCATCTACGATGTCGAAATGACCTTTGGTCACGTACTCATGGTGGGTCGAGCTCAGTACGACGCGGTATTGCTGCATCAATTCCAGCCCTTCGTCGTCCAACAACTCGTCGGTGATGATGTCGTAATCGATGCCCTCGTGTTCCAGGAACGCGGTGATGTGCGTGTCCTGTACGAAGTTGTACACCATCGCACCGGGCTTCATTCCGAGGTCTGGGCGCAGGCGCGAGCCCCAGGTGTAGTAGGTGCCATCGACATGCTGGTTGTACACGCCTCCGGTGGCATAGGCCGGGTTGGCGATCATGAATGCGATGTCTTCGTGATTCAGGTTATGCCCGGGGTAGTTCTTGGCCGCGGTGGCGCCGATCGAAATGTTCGAGTAGGCCAGGTAGTTGTAGTCGGACAACCACAGCGCCAGGTCGGCGGTCGGCTTGCCTTTTGGCGCCGCAACGAAGAATACGATGTACTCCTCGAAATCGCCCTGTTTCAGCCGGGCGGCATAGATGCCGCCGCGCAACCCGTCGGGAACGGTGTATTCGAAGTCGACGCCCCACTGCGCGTCGTATAAGTCGTCGGCGTGGAAGGTGATGGCGTCGAACTGGTCCGGCGCCAGCGTCCAGTTGACGGTTTCCCCCCGGTAAAATGTGCCTCGAACCGCTCGTTCCGGCGCGTTGACCACGGCGCCCTTCATTGCGCTGGGTGATATGTCGACCACCTGGTTGGACTTCATCTCGCGGGCGAAATCGAAATCGGCCACCAAGTCGCCGGCCAGCGAACCGGGGGCGACCTCGGCCGAAAGCTGGTCCAGTTCCTCAGCGCCGAGCGCCCGGCCGACGATGCGCAGGTCCTGGATACGGCCATTGAAAACCCACCCGGGTTTCTCCAGCGTTGCGCGCTCGGCGCCCTTTCCGCCGCGAACGGCTGCGATACGCAACGGCCCTGCCTGGGCCGGTGCAGCCAAGCCGGCGCTGGCTTCGAGGTTACGGGCGGTGAACTTGTCACCGGCCGCCCAGGGCTTTTCGCGCAGGTGCACGGTCAGACTACCGGCATTCGCATCGTAGACCGCCGCGACGTAGGCCCAGTCCCAGTCTTTCACTTTCGCGTCGATCTGCACGACCTGGTCGCCAGAAATGAAGCGCAGGCGGTACTCCTCGTCGATCTGCAGCGCCCAGCCGCTGGATGTCACCGTGTCGTAGCGCGACACGATGGTCTGGTGGGTGATGGATTCCGCGATATTCAAGGTTGGCGGGCTGAACGGATCGATGTTGTCCAGGTCCGGCGGCTCGTACTCAGTGGGATCGAAGGTCGGGAATATCCAGGCCGCGACGCTGAAGCTGCCCACGCCATCGAGCGCGGAGGCGTCCTCGACGTGCACGTAGGATCCCAGGTTCAGTTCCCGCGCCTTACCTTCGTATCTGCCGGCAAACGGCGCATCGACGGCGCGCATTTCGAACTGATCCTTGTAGACGCTGAGGTTGTCGCCATTGATCACCCGCACGAGGTCGGCTTCGTATTCCCCGCCCTGCAGGGCCGAGACCATGAATTCAACGGTATCGCCCGGCCGGGCGCTGAGTTCGCTGGAATAACCCACAAGCGTGCGTTCGCCGGCAATGATGCTTGTCGGAATCAATACGATCGATACGGTTGACAGCAGGACCTGCCGCCAATTCTTGGGTGTTCTCATCAATTCTCTCCTCATTGTCAGCCGGTGCCGCGACCGGTTGCGTTCCACAGCTTGCCCACACCAACCGCCTACCTTTTACAAATCCGGGGACTGTCTTTCTTGAGTCTTGAAGTGACTATACGAATTATCAAGTTGTATGGCTATCGTAATAGCAACCGCGCAAGTTACTCTCCATACGCTGGCACTTTGGTCACTGTATGTCGTTCAGGCCTGCCCTCGAATGGCGCCGC
>JAACFG010000005.1 GCA_009937605.1 Gammaproteobacteria bacterium
GCGCCTTCCTCGATAACGCCCAGCTTTGCGTCCGGATAGGGGTTCATAAAATCGCCGCTCAACGCGACGATCTCACCACCGACGGACGTCATCGTCACCAGCGAGGTATGGGGTCCGAAGAATTCGTTATTCAGGTATTTCTCGTAGGCGACCTGGATATTGCAGGCGGCAACAGAGCCGACGCAATCAGTCTGAAAGCCGCGCTTCGCAGGGCATTTCTTCATATTGGGGATGTAATTCGCGAACGTCGCCGACGCCGATTTCGCTTTGGCCAGGCTGGCCGGGACGTTAGCAACAGCAGGAATGTCGAGAAGACCGGGATCAAAGGCCGTCAGGTTGGTGGTGATGTAGGCGCCCTTCTTCTTCATCAGCCGGGATATCTCGCAATCGAACGAGAAGCCGTGTTCAATGGATTTCACCCCCGCGTTCAGCGCAGTCATGATGGCCTCTTTTCTATAGGAATGCGCCATCACGTAGCTGCCATATTCATTTGCGACCTGAACGGCTGCTTCGATCTCTTCCTGCGATCCTGCAAGCAATTGCCAGGGATCGAAGGCCGAAACCACACCACCTGATTGCATGTACTTCAACTGCGTGGCGCCCATACGGAAGTTATTGCGGCCAAACTTCTGAACGTCGGCAACATTGTCTGCCTCCTGCGCCATGTTCAGGCGGCCAAAATTGGTCGATTCGCCGACCGGCGATGTGTAGGGCGCGAAATCTGCGTGACCGCCCCTGGTGCCGATGAACGCAGCGGAAGGATAGAAACGTGGTCCGATGATCATGCCCGAATCAATCGCGCGGCGCAGACCGGCGTTCGCCCCACCGGCATCGCGCACCGTGGTAAAGCCCTGCATCAGGTACATCTCGGCCATCTTGGTTCCGTGAATCGCGAAATCTTCCCACGTCGTATTGCCCTCCATAGCCGGCAGGGACGGACCCATGAGCATCAGATGGGCATGTGTTTCAATGAAACCCGGCAGCAGCGTGCGACCGCCGCCATCGATCACTGTGGCACCCGGAGCGGAAATCGGCTCCTCGCTGACCTGCTTGATCAGGTTGTTTTCGACGAGAATATTCATGTCCATCGCGAGTTCGTCTGCATACCCGTCAAACACGTTGACGTTCGTAAACAGCACCTGCTTCGGCTCGTCCTGCGCGCCTGCCACAAGTGACATGCTCAGAACTATCGTCGCAAAGATCGCCGCAACCCATTTCACCATCGGTCTCATTGTATTCTCCATCCAGTTCCGGCGATCGATATGTACGCCGATATTTGTGTTTGCTGGGTTACCTGCTTGCTGTAACTCGCGAGGAATATATTCACTCCGGCGCACGTGGCGCAGGCGCATCTTCTGTACAGTAGCAACAAGACGGTCTCTTAATTACCATCTGTTACAAGTTGTTGCAAAAAGAACGCCCGAATTGTGCGGACAAACGTCGACGCTGTGAGTATCGTCAAGCTTCGAGACCCCGACAACTACACAGGATCGAAATTGATGAATCCGCCGGCCAAACGTACGATTTTCAGCGTGCTTCTATGCTGTTTTTGCAGCTGGTCAATGGCACAGGAAGTGACGGAGCGTTCAGGGCCTCGCTTTGGCGGACCGAATGCCGTCGAGAACCAACTCGATAAAGACAGGGAGTCCTGGAACGACTGGAAGAAGCGACTCAAGGATGAGCACGGCTTTGGCTTCTCTATCGACTACACGGGCGTCGTTTTGTCAGCGAATGAGACTATTTCAGACAGCACGGGAGCGGGTGGTATCGCGCGCTTGTACGGCGCCTGGGAGTTGACGGATGGCGGCAATGGCTCGTTCGTCTGGAAGTTCGAACATCGTCATGCGTACGGCGACACCTCACCGTTCGATTTCTCGCTTGGCCAGATGGGTTATGTCGGCCTGCAGGAGCCGCCGTTCAACGACAGTGACTTCCGTACGCAGAACTTCTACTGGCGGCAGCGCATGAATGACGGCCGCTCGACGCTGATCGCCGGCGTCCTCGACGTGACCGACTACCTCGATGCGTTTGCCCTGGCCAGCCCGTGGCTGCACTTCATGAATTTCGCTTTCAGTACGGGCAGCGCCGCGATCGGGTTGCCGAATGACGCCGCCGTCGGCATCGCCTACGGCACGATGATCACCGACAACCTGTACGTTATCGGCGGTATCACTGACACCAATGGCGACCCGTCGCGACCATTTGAAGGCTTCGAGAATTTCTTCAGTGACAACGAGTATTTCACGAGCATCGAAATCGGCTGGACGACGTCAAAGGACCGCATCATCTTCGACAACACGCACCTGACGCTGTGGCACAAGGACCGACAAGACGAGTTGGGCGTTGCCGGGGGCTGGGGTGTGGCGTTTTCTTATTCGCGTTACCTCAACGAGAACTACATGCCATTTATTCGCGGCGCCTACACCGATGAAGCCGGGAGCTTGCTGCAGAAATCGCTGAGCGTTGGAATGGGCCGCCAGACGGAGGCGTTTTCCGGATTGCTCGGCGTTGGCATCAACTGGGGCGAACCCAATGAAGATACATTTGGTGCTGGCCTGGATGACCAGTATGCAATCGAGACATTCTACCGGGTGCCCGTCGGCAAACGCACGGCGATCACAATAGACGTTCAATACATCAAGGATCCCGCGCTGAATCCGAACGAGAGTTCACTGTGGATGTTTAATACTCGAGCCCGATTCGCGTTTTAGGCTTATGAATAAACTCCTGACATTCCTGCTCGCGCTGATCCTGGTACAACCCGCATTTAGCCAACAAGACGAAGACGACGGTACCAAGTCCGGCTACACGGAAGTGACGGAGTTCGGCGGCCCCGATGGTGTCAGTTCGACGCTGAAGCGTGATGACGAGAAACGCGAGTCCACGTTCCAGTTCGATAACTTGCAGCGCGGGCTGAAGCCCTACTTCGACTGGAAACGCCGCATCCAGGACGAGCACGGCGTAGCCATGGGCGCGCAGTTCTATGTGCTGCTCCAGGACGCCAGCTCCAGCCTCCCCGGCCGTGACGACGATGCCTTCGGCAACATCTTCCGTTTCTTCGGCAAATGGACCGTGTTCAGCCGCGACAATGGCAACCTGGGGCGTCTCGAGTGGCGCGTCGAAAGCCGCTCCAACTTCGGCAGCTTCCAGGCACCCGGCTCACTCGGGTCTGCGACCGGCATTACGACGCTCGCCCCCGGCTTTGCCTATTCGGACAATTTCGACCTCGATATTCCGATCGTCAACTGGACGCAGATTTTCGCCGACGGGCGTGCTGGTTATGCGGTTGGCCGTCTGGCCTTCGACGTCTATCTCGATGCATTCCCCTTCCAGACTTTTTCGCGCGGCTTCCTCAATCGTTCGTTTCTCCTGAATCCAACGATGGCCACGACCGGCATCGGTGCGATCGGCGGTGTAATCAAAGGATTCATGACTGACAACATCTGGCTCGGCGCTCAGATGCACGACGCGAATGCGGCCAGCGGCGATTTCGACTGGAATACCGTGCAGGAAGGCGAATGGCTCAAGGCCGTTGAAATCGGCTATACGCCGTCGTTCGACGAGCGCAACGACAAACGCGTGCAGCTCACATTTTGGGAGAAGGATGCGCGGACGCTTGCCGGTGTCTCGAAAGGCAGAGGCTGGGTTGTTAGTGCTGCCTACAAGTTAAACGACAAGTACTTCCCGTTCCTGCGCTTCGGCCATTCGGACGGTGGTGCCGGCGTTGCGGCCGAAAGCTCGGTGAGTGCGGGCGTGGAAATTGTGCAGGCATTTGATCAGGTCTGGTCAATTGGCGCCGGCTGGGCAAAGCCATCGTCCGAGACATACGGTAGCGGCCTGAGTAACGAGACGGTGCTCGAAACTTCGTACAAGTTTCAACTTTCGCAGAACTTCTCGCTCATGCCCGACGTGCAGGTCGTCTTCAACCCTGCGTACGATACGAGCGAGAGTTCGGTCTGGGTGGTCGGGCTACGGGCGATCCTGTCGCTGTAGCTAGAATGTAAACGCCCAACCCAGCGTCGGGCCGTGCTGGATCATGTCGACCTTGAACTCGGCGCCGTCTTCGCTGACGTCGTTGCCGATCTGCAGGTAGCGATAACCGAACCAGAGATTATTGAGATCGCTGAACCGGTAGAGGGCCCTGAATTCTGTACTGAAATCCCGATCGTTATCACCGGCGACGCCCAGATCGGAGTTCAGCATCAGACCCCACTTGTCATTGATCCAGTGGTTGAAGTTGATGCCGATCAGATAGTCGAACTGGTTTTCGTCCGTTATGACGATGGTCTCGTCGAACACCTCGGTGTCACCCAGCGTGCTGTAGAGGTCCAGTTCTACTTTCGCAAGGACGTGCCGTACACCTGTCACCAGCCGCACCTTGTCATGCACTCGAAATGACGCGAGCAGGTCGTTGACGCCCATATCGAGATTGGTCTGGACGCGCGTATCCAGCAGGCCGCTTCGTGATCTTTCGTCTTCGGCCCGCATGAAATTGCTGCGCAGCGCCAGGCCGAAAGGCCCCCTGTTGGCATACAGCTCAAACATGATGCCAAAACTCAGTTTATCGAGAATGTCATCGAAGGTAATCGAGAAATCAACATTCTGGTCGCCCCGGATCTTGCCGTCGATATCCGGCGCCCAGATCATCGGGAATGCGATCGTAAAGCGCCACTGGTCTTCATGCGCGGGCAGCGGGTTGCCCGATTCCGCAGGCGACATAGGAGTATCGTCGGTTACGCCGCTCTCTTCCTCTTCGGCGAAAGCCCAACTGCAGAGAAGCAATACAGCGACTAATAGAACGGCTCTGGTCATGGTCGGGATAATATGATCTTCGGGAACCACACTACTAGCATAATCGAGATTCGCGTGAGTCTCGACTGCTTCAGATTAGCGCGTATGGACTCCCATCCGGTTTCATGCTTTAGTTTGGGGCTATTGACGGATACCAGCTCACGGAAACCGCAGTGACCAAGTTAAGCCGAATTCCTGCCATTGTCGTCACATTTGCTGCATTGGTCGCCCTGACGGGCTGCGCGAGCGTCGATTTCGACTACCCAAAAGTGGAGTCGGTGGCGATATCGGAAACTGACACCACGGAGACCTACCTCGGGAAGCAGGTGGCCGAACTGGTGGCGGAACAT
This sequence comes from Gammaproteobacteria bacterium, assembly GCA_009937605.1. GTDB lineage: Bacteria > Pseudomonadota > Gammaproteobacteria > Steroidobacterales > Woeseiaceae > UBA1847. The sequence continues at coordinate 5,142 of JAACFG010000005.1, forward strand.
CCGGAAGACGAATCCGGCTTCTACGCGGTTTACGATGGCAAGGATTCGCTGGCGCTTCGACTGCTCATGATGGAGCGCGCCGAGCATACGATTGATGCGCAGTATTTCCTGATCTACGACGACCTCGTAGGCCGGGTATTCGTTAACGCAATGCTGCGTGCTGCAAACCGTGGCGTCAGAGTGAGATTCCTGCTCGACGACGTGCTCTCAAAAGGCCTTGATCCTGGCCTGGCCATCCTCGACTCTCATGAAAATATCGAGGTTCGAATTTACAACCCGTTCGCACATCGCAAGTACCGCGCGATGGATGCATTCAGCCTTGGTCGCATTACCAGGCGAATGCACAACAAGTCCCTGACGGTTGACAACCAGGTTACATTGATTGGCGGGCGGAATATTGCAGGGGAATATTTCGATGCTCGCGACGACGTGCGCTTCGGCGATCTCGATGTGCTGGCGGTCGGCCCCGTTGTACCCGAAGTTTCTGCCAGTTTCGATATCTACTGGAACCACCGCGCCGCGGTGCCAATCCTGGCGCTCGCAGACGTTCCGGACAATGCGGCGGATGCGCTCGCCACTCTCGATGCAAGAGTGAAGAAATCGGTCGAAACCGCTGAGAATAGCGAGTATGCCGATGCTGTCAGGGCCTCTATCGAAAGTTATATTGGCAGCGGCAAGGATATATTCACCTGGGCAACTTATAACCTGGTTTCCGATTCACCCAACAAGTCCAGCGCGGATACCTGGGACGAGTCTGACCTCATAACCACGAAAATAGAAAGCGCCATCGACACGCAGAAAGAGCTGTTCGTTGTCACACCGTATTTCGTACTCGTCAAGAAGGACATTGAGGAATTCGGCCAGTTGCGCGACAGGGGCGTCGAGGTAACCGTGGTCACGAATTCGCTTGCGGCCAACAATCATACGGCTGTCCACAGCGCCTATTACCCGACGAGAAAACCCTTGCTGAAGGAAGGCATCAATATCTATGAACTGCGCGCCAACCTCGATGAGCCAGCTGATGAGAAGCTGCCGAAGGACGTACCACTCTCGACGCTGCATGCCAAAACTTTTGCCGTCGATCGCGAGTCGATTTTCATAGGATCATTCAACTGGAACCAACGATCGGTCAATCGCGATACCGAGCTCGGCGTCATCATTCATTCTCCCGAAATGGCAACAGAGCTCGTTGAACGTGTAAGCGCCCAATTGCCGACTAAGGCATTCAAGGTGACTCTGGACGAAAGAGACAACACACGGTGGACAGTCACCGAGGATGGTGAAGAAGTCGTCGTTGACAAGGAGCCACAGACCGGTGCCTGGAAACGCTTCAATGCGTGGCTCCAGCGCATCGTCCCAAGGAGCCAGCTCTAGCTACTGGACGGAGTCCGGAGCCGGAACGACGTTCTCGGAGAAAAGGCGCTCTACATCAACCGCGTCGAAGTGACGGCGGTGACCGCAATATTCGCAGATGATCTCGATGCCGCCCAGCTCGGCCAGGGTCTCGCGTGCCTCGTCCTCGCCGAGCATCCTGAGGACATCTTCGGTCTTGCGGGCTGAGCAGCGGCAGCGAAAATTGACCGCGCGCGGTTCGTAAACACGGACATCGTCCTCGGCAAACAGCTTGCCAATCAATTCGAGGCCTGCCTCTCCCTCGAAGTCCCCGAAAGCGAGGGTCTCAATCAGGAACTTCAGACGATTCCAGTCGTCCTCATCTATCGGCTGTCCGGCAACCTGCTGCAAGACAATGCCGGCAGCCAACTCCTCATTGGCCAATAGAACAATGTGGCTCGGCACCTGCACAGATCGCGAGAAATAATGTTCGAGGCTCGCGGCGAGGGACTCTTCGGCAATCTCTACGATGCCCTGGTAGGGCCGCTCCCCGTTGTCCACGGTTACAGCGCAATGCGCGCCGTTCGTCAACTCCGGGAAATTCGCTGCTGTCTTGTCGGTATCGGCCACCGCCATTCCCCGCATTTCCAGGTCGCTCGTGCATTGCATGACAAGCATCTGCAATGCACTAGGGCTCTGAATCTGCAGGGTAACGGCGCCTTCAAACTTGAGGCTTTGCGCGATAAGTCCGGTCGCCGCAGCCGCATGACCGAGCGTCTCCGTGAACAGCTGGTCATAATCGTGGTCGCGCAACATGCGCTGCCACGACTGCGACATATGGATCAGGGCACCACGGACGGGAAGCGACTCGAAGCCGAATGGAATAACAGTATCGGCCGCCATGGCTAGCCGCTTAGCTTGGCTTTCAAGATCTGGTTAACCTGGCCCGGGTTGGCCTTGCCCCTGGTTTCCTGCATGACCTTGCCGACGAAAAAGCCGATCAGCTTGTCTTTGCCTGCCTTGTACTCGGCAACCTGCCCCGGGTTCGCTTCGATGACCCTATCGACGACCTCTTCAATCGCCGACGTATCCGTAATCTGCTTGAGACCCCTGGCCTCGATCACGTCATCGGCGGAACCCTCGCCGTCCCACATCGCTTCGAAAACCTGCTTCGCGATCTTGCCCGATATGGTGTTGTCCTGGATACGCGTGAGCAGCCCGGCCAGGTCCACGGCGGAGATCTTGCTATCGGCAATATTCAGGCCGTCCCTGTTTAACGCACCTGACAAATCGCCCACGACCCAGTTCGCGACGAGTTGCGCTTTCGCATCGGTCGCCGCTGCGGCCGCCTCGAAATAATCGGCAGCCGGGCGCGAACTTGTCAGAATCGCCGCATCATCCTTTCTGAGTTCGTACTCGGCGACAAAGCGCTGCTGCTTGGCGTCGGGCAGCTCCGGCAATTCCGCACGCACCGACTCGATGTATTCCGCGGTAATTTCAACCGGGAGCAAGTCGGGATCCGGGAAATAGCGATAGTCGTTCGCCTCTTCCTTCGATCGCATCGAGCGCGTCTCATCCTTGTCGGAATCGTAAAGGCGCGTTTCCTGCACCACTTCGCCGCCATCTTCGATCAACTCTATCTGGCGCTCGACCTCGAAGTTGATCGCCTTCTCCACGAAGCGGAAGGAATTCAGGTTCTTGATCTCGGCACGGGTGCCAAATTCTTCCTGCCCCTTCGGTCGCACGGATACGTTGGCGTCGCAACGGAAGGAGCCTTCCTGCATATTGCCATCGGAGATTCCGAGGTAGCGCACAATCGTGTGAATCTTGCGCATGTACGCGACCGCTTCTTTCGCAGAACGGATGTCCGGTTCGGAAACGATTTCCAAGAGTGGCGTACCGGCCCGATTCAGGTCGATGCCCGACGACTTGTCGAGCCCCTCGTGAATGGACTTGCCCGCATCCTCTTCGAGATGCGCGCGCGTAATACCAATGCGTTTGTCATTACCCTCGGCATCCGCGATAAACAATTCACCGTGCTCGACGATCGGCAATTCGAACTGACTGATCTGGTAGCCCTTCGGCAAATCCGGGTAGAAATAATTCTTGCGCGCAAACACCGAACGCTGCGCCACGGTCGCGTTCACCGACAAACCGAACATGGCCGCCATGTGCACGACCTCTTTGTTCAGGACCGGCAAAACACCTGGGTAGCCCAGATCGACCAGGCAGGCCTGCGTGTTTGGCTCGGCCCCGTATGCCGTTGATGCAGCAGAGAAAATCTTGGACTTTGTCGCGAGCTGCGTGTGAATCTCGAGTCCGATGACGACTTCCCAACTCATGCGAAGTCCTCCGGGCAGGCGATGTGCCAGTCGGTCGCCTGCTGGTAGGCATGGGCGCAGCGCAGCAGCGCACTTTCGTCGAAATGATGGCCGACCAGTTGTAAGCCGACGGGCAGGTCATTCACGAAACCACAGGGCACGGACATCGCCGGGAAACCACCGAGGTTGGCGCCAATTGTGTAGATATCATTGAGGTACATCGTGATCGGATCGTCGACCTTGTCACCGAGCTTGAATGCGGGCGTCGGCGTGGTCGGTCCGGCGATCAGGTCGACTTTCTCGAACGCCTTCTTGAAATCGTCGGCGATCAGGTGTCGCACCTGCTGCGCCTTCAAGTAGTACGCGTCGTAGTACCCTGCTGACAAAACGTAGGTGCCTGTCATGATGCGGCGCTTCACTTCGTCGCCGAACCCTTCGCCGCGACTACGGCAATAAAGGTCGAACAAGTCCTCGGCATTTTCTGCGCGATGACCGAAGCGCACGCCATCGAAGCGTGACAGGTTCGACGAACACTCAGCCGGCGCAACGACGTAATAGGTCGGCACCGAGTAATCGATGTTCGGCATGTCGACCTCGACGGCCGTCGCACCGAGGGATTCGATGACCGCGATCGCGTCTTTCACCCGGGCGCCGCAATCGGCATCCAGACCTTCGTCAAAATGCTGGCGAACAATACCGATCTTCAGTCCCTTGACGGAATCGCCAAGTGCAGCCACGTAATCCGGAACCGGCTCGTCGATGCAGGTCGAATCGCGCTCATCAAAACCCGCCATGACGCCAAGCAACCTGGCCGCATCCTCGGCCGAGCGTGTGATTACGCCTGCCTGATCGAGGCTGGATGCGAATGCAATCATGCCGTAGCGAGACACGCGACCATAGGTCGGCTTGATACCCACCGTTCCTGTCAGCGCCGCAGGCTGGCGAATCGAACCGCCGGTATCGGTGGCCGTAGCGCCCGGTGCGAAACGCGCCGCGACTGCCGCCGCCGACCCGCCTGACGAGCCGCCGGGTGTACGCTCAAGATCCCACGGGTTGTTTACCGGGCCGAAGTAGCTGGTTTCATTCGACGAGCCCATCGCGAACTCATCCATGTTGGCTTTGCCAAGCACGACCGCGCCGGCATCGGCCAGCCGTTCAACGATCGTTGCGTCGTATGGCGAGATGAAGTTGTCGAGCATCTTCGAACCGCAGGTCGTCCTGACGTCACGCGTGCAGAAGATATCCTTGTGGATAATCGGCAGGCCGTTCAACGCTCCGGCTTTTCCGGCGGCACGATCGGCGTCGGCCCTGGCCGCCGCTGCAATCGCCTGTTCCCCCGTAACGGTCAGGAGCGCATTGAGCGTGTCATTGTGCGCGGCAATACGGTCGAGCAAGGACTGGGTCAGCTCGACAGACGTGTAATCGCCCCTTTCCAGACCGGCTGACAGCTCGGTCATCGTTTTCGTATGCAGGTCCATCACTCGATGACCTTGGGCACAAGATAGAGCCCGTCCGAGACGGACGCCGCGTTTTCCTGGTAGCGATCCCGATCGTTTGGCTCGGTCACCACATCCGGACGCAGCCGCTGAGCGATATCAAGCGGGTGCGCCATCGGGATGACGCCGCTCGTATCGGCCTCTGACAGGTGGTCGACGAAATCGACGATTCTCGAGAGTTTTTCGACGCTTTCAGCGTACTCGTCGTCGCCTAATTTGAGTCGCGCCAGCGTCGCAATCTGCCGGACCTGATCTTTGTCGAGTGACACGGTGTTTTTCCGGTATTTTCAGTGATATCTGTATCGCCCGCCGCAGCGGGCACGCATTATTACACGGCGCCTTGTGGAATGTCCTGCGCATTGTTAGATTACGCCGTTAATCCTGTTTCGAGACCCCGTCCCGCATGTTTAAGAATATCCTGGGTTATTTTTCCAATGACCTTTCCATCGATCTTGGCACTGCCAACACCCTGATTTACTCGCGGGGGCATGGCATCGTGCTCGACGAACCGTCCGTTGTGGCTATTCGTGAAGACTCCGGCCGAGGCGGCCGCGTAGTGGAAGCGGTCGGCATGGAAGCCAAGAACATGCTGGGCCGCACGCCAGGCAACATCACGGCGATTCGCCCGCTGAAAGACGGCGTAATCGCCGATTTCACGGTCACCGAGAAGATGTTGCAGCATTTCATCCGCAAAGCGCACTCGTCGCGGTATTTCCGGCCGAGCCCGCGTGTGTTGATCTGCGTACCGTACGGATCGACCCAGGTTGAGCGCCGCGCAATTCGCGAGTCGGCCGAAGGCGCAGGCGCGCGCAAGGTACACCTTATAGATGAACCAATGGCCGCGGCCATTGGGGCCGGCATGCCCGTACACGAGGCGCGCGGCTCGATGGTCCTCGATATCGGCGGCGGCACCTCGGAAGTCGCGGTGATCTCGCTGAACGGTATCGTGTACGCCGCGTCGGTGCGCATCGGTGGTGACCGCTTCGATGAGGCTATTACCAACTACGTGCGCCGCAATTACGGCATCCTGATCGGCGAGGCGACAGCCGAGCGCATCAAGCACGAGATCGGGTCGGCGTTCCCGGGACAGGAGGTGCTCGAAATCTCGGTCAAGGGCCGCAACCTCTCCGAGGGCGTGCCTCGCAGCTTCACGCTGAACTCGAATGAAATCCTCGAAGCGCTGCAGGAACCCTTGCAGGGTATCGTCGGCGCCGTTAAAGAAGCCCTGGAGCAGACGCCACCCGAATTGGGTGCCGACGTTGCCGAACGGGGCATCGTGCTGACCGGCGGTGGTGCAATGTTACGCGACCTCGACAAACTCCTCATGGAGGAAACCGGATTACCCGTGGTAATTGCAGACGACCCTTTGACTTGCGTTGCCCGTGGCGGCGGCCGTGTCATCGAGCTCATTGATGAGCACGGTCCCGCTGTATTCGGTTTGGAGTAAGCGACCAGTTCGGGGATAACGATGGTCGCGTCCCGGGGAAATGACTCGAATCCAGCCCGCATCCCGGCGCTGGGTCTTAGATTCCTTGCCCTTGTCTTCGTCAGTATCCTGCTGATGTACCTCGATCACCGCGAGAACCATCTCGACGGTATTCGCCGTGGTATAGGCGCCGCCGTGTACCCTCTGCGCCTCGCTGTGGATGCACCCGTACGTCTCTGGGGATGGCTTGGCGACTCAACGACCTCGCGCAATGAACTCGAACTCGAACTGGGCCGCCTGCACGCCGAGCGCCTGTTGACCAACGCTCGACTGCAGCGACTGACAGCGCTCGAAGCTGAGAACGCCAGGCTGCGTGCGCTGCTGGACGCCCGCTCACGCGTTCGCGATGAAGTCCGTGTTGCGGAAATCATGGCGGTTAACGCCAACCCCTACGAACACAACCTGGTCATCGACATCGGCAGCCGGGATGGTGTCTACGATGGCCAGGCAATCGTTGATGCCGACGGCGTCGTCGGGCAGGTGATCGAAACCGGCGTAATGACAGCGCAAGCCGTGCTCATCAGCGACGCCGACCACGCGCTGCCCGTCGAGGTGAATCGTAATGGCCTGCGGACGATCGCCGTGGGGACCGGCGAAATCGACCAACTCGATCTCCCATTCCTGCCGAACAACGCGGATATTCGCGCCGGCGACCTCCTGGTTACATCGGGCCTGGGCGGCGCGTTTCCGGCCGGCTACCCGGTTGCGGTCGTCAACTCGGTAACACGTATTCCGCAAGAACCCTTTGCCGATGTGACGGCGACTCCTTCCGCCGCGCTCGATCAGGTTCGGGAAGTGATGCTCATCTGGTCCAGGCCAACGGTTGTTCGGGAGGAAGCCGATGAGTAGGGATCGCACATCCCGCCGCTTGCCCGTCATCATCACGCTCGTGGTGGGCCTGATGCTCACGATCATGCCGCTGCCAGAGTCAATCAGGGCATTCCGCCCCGACTGGCTGGCGTTGCTCATGATTTTCTGGGCAATGCAGCTGCCGCGCACCTGGAGTGTCGGCTCCGCCTGGGTCGTGGGCATCGTACTTGACGTGTCTTACGGCACGCTGCTTGGCCAGCATGCGCTGGCACTGTGCTTTATCGTTTTCATAACCGTACGCTTTCACCTGCTTATGCGCGTGTTCCCGTTGTCACAATTGTCGGCAACGGTTTTCGCTTTGCTGGCGATCTACCAGTTCCTGCTGTTCTGGATTAACGGAGTCGCAGGCGTCGTGGCGCCGGCGACCGCGTACTGGGGGCCCGTCATTACGGGCACGCTGCTTTGGCCGTTCCTGTTCATGTTCCTGTCGGGAGTGCGATACCGGGCGAGTTCGGGAGGCTAGCCATGGTTTCAGCGACGTCCAAATGAGCGCACTTCTTTCCCCGATCAAAGATATCCATTCGGAGCGCCGCCTGTTCATTGCCCGCGTGGTTCTCTCGATTGTCGTGTCATTGCTGCTAATGGGCACGGTCGTCGCAAGACTCGTACAGCTGCAGGTCGTCGATCACGAGCTGTTCGCGGAGAAGTCGCAGGGCAACCGCGTGCGTATTGAACCCGTGCCGCCAATTCGTGGCCTCGTCTTCGACCGCAAGGGCCGGGTTATCGCCCAGAATATCCCCGCCTACCAGCTCGAACTGATTCCGGAGCAGGTTTCGGATATCGATGACACGCTGAATCGGCTGGCTGCCATCAACCTGATCGAGTTCGAGGAAATCGAGCGCTTCAAGGAGCTGAGTCGCAGCGGTCCACGATTCAAGCCCGTCACCCTCAAGTTCCGGCTGAGCGACGAGGAGATCGCCAATTTCGCGATCCAGCGCCCCCGTTTCCCGGGCGTCGATTTTCGGCCGAGACTTGTGCGTCACTATCCGAGTGGCACGTCCGTGGCTCATGCGGTCGGCTATGTTGGCGCCTTGAGTACCAACGACCTGCAGCGCCTCGACTCGGCGGCCTATGCGGGCACGTCGCACACAGGCAAGACCGGCGTAGAAAGTAGCTACGAGTCAGACCTGCATGGCGATGCGGGCTACCGGCACCTGGTCGCCAATGCCAGGGGGCGCCGGGTCCCGAGTGGCACCAGTGAGTTGCTCGATACGCTGCCCGACGATCTGACACCAGCGCCGGGCGAAAACGTCTATCTCAGCATCGATCTTGACCTGCAGATGATCGCAACCAAGGCGCTCGAAGGCCGACGCGGCGCGCTTGTCGCGATCGACCCCTGGACCGGCGAGATTCTCGCGCTGGTCAGCGCACCGTCGTTCGACCCGAACCTGTTTGCGGCTGGCATGTCGACGCAACAATACCGTGAGCTGCGGGACAACCCCGATCGCCCACTATTCAATCGCGCCGTGCGCGGCACTTATCCACCAGGCTCAACGATCAAGCCGATGCTGGCGCTTGCGGCACTCGAGACCGGGGCAACGAACCTGACGCGCAAGACCCTGTGCCGGGGCTATTTCCAGTTGCCCGGCGACGATCATCGCTACCGCGACTGGAAGCCCGAGGGCCATGGCCCGGTCGACCTGCACGATGCGATCGCGCAGTCCTGCGACGTGTACTTCTACGAGATCAGTCGCGACGTTGGCATCGACGCGATGCACGACTACCTGGACCGATTCGGGCTGGGCACCAAGACGGGCATTGATCTCGACAGCGAAAGCTCGGGCCTGGTGCCATCAAAGGAGTGGAAGCGCTCGGCGTTCCGTGATCGCGACGACCAGCGCTGGTATCACGGCGAGACGGTTATCGCCTCCATTGGCCAGGGCTACATGCTTGCCTCGCCTTTGCAGCTGGCGTCTGCCGCGGCCGCTTTGGCCACACGCGGCCAACGCTATCGCCCGCATATCGTCGCCGCAATTGAAAATGCCCTGACGAACGAAAGTCGCATCATCGCCCCCGAACGCCTGCCAGATGTGGAAATCAGCAATGAGTTCTACTGGTCGACCGTAGTTGGTGCGATGCATGACGTCATGCAAGGACCGCGTGGCACGGCACGCGCCGTCGGGACAGGTGCGCCGTACGAAATGGCCGGTAAAAGTGGAACGGCCCAGGTTGTGTCAATCGCCCAGGACGAAGAGTACGACGATGCCGAGCTCGAAGAAAGGCAGCGCGACCACGCATTATTCATCTCATTTGCACCGTACGACAATCCACGCATAGCGGTCGCGCTCATCGTCGAAAATGGCGAGAGTGGTAGCGGCGTCGCGGCGCCGATTGCCAGGTCCATCATGGATGCTTACCTCGGGTTCGGTGACGATGCGTCTTAGCGATACACAACGACTGCTAATGCCCAAGGCCGCGCCATTGTCGGACTTCGGACTGATCATGCGTCGCCTGCACATTGACGGACCTTTACTGGTTGCACTGCTGCTCATCTGCTGTTTCGGCCTGTTCGTACTCTACAGCGCCGTTGGCGAAAGTAACCGCCTGCTGATGAACCAGGTTGTTCGCCTCGGCGTCGCGTTCGTCGCCATGCTAATCGTGGCGCAGCTGCCTCCCGATTTCCTCCGGCGATGGACGCCGTGGGGCTATTTCGCCGGTCTTCTGCTGCTGATTCTCGTCCTGACCAAAGGTGACGTTGGCCAGGGTGCGCGGCGCTGGCTCGATCTTGGTATTCGTTTCCAGCCCTCTGAGGCGATGAAGCTCGGCGTACCGATGATGACTGCCTGGTACCTGCACGACCGGCAGATCCCGCCCAGGCTAGGACACCTCGCAATCATTGCCGTCATGATCGCGGTACCAACCCTGCTGATTGCGAAACAGCCCGACCTCGGTACGTCGTTGCTCATCGCCGCCTCGGGCGTAATCGTTATCGTGCTCGCCGGTATGTCGTTCCGGCTCATGCTTGGCCTCGGCGTACTGGCCGTACCCGGCGCGATGCTGCTCTGGACTTTCATGCAGGACTACCAAAAACAGCGCGTGCTGACGCTGCTCAATCCGGACAGCGACCCGCTCGGCGCCGGCTACAACATCATCCAGTCGAAGATCGCGATCGGCTCGGGCGGCCTGTTCGGCAAGGGTTGGACCAACGGTTCGCAAGCCCAGCTCGAGTTTCTTCCCGAACGTGATACCGATTTTATTTTCGCTGTTCTCGGTGAAGAATTTGGACTATTCGGTGTGCTGACCCTCCTGGTTCTGTATCTGTTCGTCGTCGGCCGAGGGCTTTACATCGCCACACAGGCGCATGACACCTACTCTCGCCTGCTCGCGGGCTCGATAAGTCTCACGTTCATGGTTTATGTGTTCGTGAACACGGCCATGGTCACGGGTCTTGTGCCCGTCGTTGGTGTCCCATTACCCCTCGTGTCCTTCGGCGGCACCTCGATGGTGACGCTGATGGCTGGTTTCGGTATTCTGATGTCTATCCATTCGCACCGTAAATTGTTGCCGCATTAATGAAAAAACACCTTCTCGCCGTCGCGGCAATCTTCGCTCTCTCCGTTTCCTGCTCCAATGCGGCCGACAAGACCTTCGTCGACATCACACAACCCAACGTGGTCGCCTTTATCGATGAGATGGTCTCTTCGCAGGGCTTTGACCGCGATGCCCTCTCCGGCGTGCTCGCCAAAGCGGAAATCAAGCCGGTAATTATCGAGAAGATATCCACACCAGCCGAACGCAAGCTGAGCTGGGGCGAATATCGCAAGATCTTCATTACAAAGGAGCGCATCGCTGCTGGCACGACGTTCTGGCTCGAAAATCGCGAGATGCTCGAGCGCATTCAAAAAGAGTCCGGTGTCTCGATTGAGATGATCGTCGGTATCATCGGCGTAGAAACCTACTACGGTCGTATTACGGGCAGGGATCGCGTTCTCGATGCGCTCGCGACGCTCGCGTTCGACTATCCGCCACGGTCGAAGTTTTTCCGTAACGAACTGATGCAATTCCTGATTCTCGCGCGGGAAGAAGAAATTGATCCGGCCGTACCGCAAGGTTCGTATGCCGGCGCAATGGGCCGACCCCAATTCATGCCGTCGAGTTTTCGCGCCTACGCGGTCGACGCATCCGGCGATGGCAAGCGCGACATCTGGAACAACTGGGCGGATGTGGCGGGCAGCGTCGCCAACTACTTCGTCGAACACGGCTGGCGAAGCGACGAGGAAGTCGTTGCACAAGCATCGATGAGTAGTCGCTGGGAAGGGCCTGTTCCCGAGCCAAAGAACAAACTGAGCGCAAACGGCACGGTTGCATCGCTGAGTGAGAAAGGTGTCGTGTTCGCGACAAATCTTCCTGCCGACGCCAAGGCCGAATTGCTGAGTTATGAAGGGGATGATGGAAAGGAGCTGTGGGTTGGCTTTCACAACTTCTTCGTCATAACCAAGTACAACCGCAGTGCCATGTACGGGCTGGCTGCATACCAACTCGGTCAGGAAATCGCCAGCAAGGTCGCCGCCGATGCGGGCTAGGTTGCCGTTACTGGCAATCGTCATGTTGGGCATACTCGCTGTCGCCAGCTGTGGCGGCCACAAGACCAAAGATGACGGGCCGCCCGGGAGCACACGTATACCCGATTTGCCCGATGATGCGGTTCCTCGTCCGGAGGCGCGCAGCAAGTACGGCAACGGCCCCGTCTACGAGGTCTTTGGAAAACGCTACACGGTGATGCCATCGGGTTCCGGTTACCAGGAGCGTGGCGTTGCCTCCTGGTATGGCAAGAAGTTCCACGGCAACCTGACCTCTAACCGCGAAGTCTACGATATGTACGCAATGACCGCCGCGCACAAGACATTGCCATTGCCAACTTACGTACGCGTGCGCAACTTGAGCAACAACAAATCGATCGTTGTGCGCGTCAACGACCGCGGCCCGTTCGTGCATAACCGGATTATCGACCTGTCGTATGCAGCAGCGATCAAGCTCGACATGATTACGGACGGTACGAGCCTGGTTGAAGTAACGGCCATCAGCTTTGACCCGCCGCAGGGTGATCGCCCTGTTCGGGTTAGCTCACCCGCATCAGCAAGCAACGGGTCCACGCAGCCTGTGGACACGTCCAACCAGATCTATGTGCAGGTCGGCGCTTTTGGCGATCGCTCCAACGCCGAGCGTCGCCTGGGCGAGCTTTCGCTCGCCGGGATAGACGATGCATTCATCCATGAAGACCCCTCAAGCGACCGGGTACTCTATCGAGTCCGCATCGGCCCGGTCGCCGACGTCATGCAGTACGACGTCATCGTCGACGACCTCGCCGCCATGGGAATCACCGACCCGTACCTTATTAGTGAATAGCCGCGTACAATACGCGCCCAATCTCTCCACCACATTGTTCAGAGCCCACATGATCATACGTTTGTCCCGCGCACTCCTCGTTCTTGTTTTCGTATTTACATCAAGCGCTTATGCCCAGTCATCCATGCCGGCCCCGGCTGCGCCGATCATCGGTGCCAAGAGTTACCTCGTGGTGGACGCGACGACCGGGAAGGAGTTGGCCTCGCTTGACCCCGATACACCGCTGGCACCAGCGAGCCTGACCAAGATCATGACAACCTATGTAGTCTTCTCCGCACTGAAGCAAGGCCAGATCAACCTCGAAGACGAAGTCACCATCTCCGAGAAAGCCTGGCGCATGCCTGGTTCACGCATGTTCGTTGAAGTCGGCAAGCGTGTGGCGATCGAGGACTTGTTGCTCGGAATGATTGTTCAGTCCGGCAATGATGCGAGTGTCGCCCTGGCGGAACACATCGCTGGCACCGAAGGCGTATTTGCGGAGATGATGAACCAGTACGCGCAACAACTGGGGATGTATTCAAGTAATTTTCTGAACGCGACCGGCATGCCCGCCGAGGGCCATGTCACCACGGCTCGCGACCTGGCCACGCTGGCACGCGCTGTTATCGAAGAGTTCCCCGAATACTACCCCTGGCATGCGATTAAGGACTTCACTTTCAATGACATCAAGCAGGACAACCGCAACTCGCTATTGTGGCGTGATCCATCGGTCGATGGACTGAAGACCGGCCATACGGAAGATGCCGGGTATTGCCTCGTTTCCTCGGCATTGCGCGACAACATGCGTGTGATCTCTGTTGTCATGGGTACTTCGAGCACCAAGGCGCGCACAGATGGAAGCCAGGCATTGCTCAATTATGCTTTCCGATTCTTCGAGACGCGATTGCTTTTCAAAGCAGGTGAAGAAATCGCGACGACGCGTGTATGGAAGTCGGCGAATGAGACATCGCGGCTTGGCGTACTCGAAGACCTCTACATTACGGTACGCCGTGGCACATATGACCAACTCGAGTCGACACTCGACATCCCGGCAGTTGTCGAGGCGCCCGTGGCCGCCGGAGAGCCTGTTGCCGAACTCAAGGTCGCCTCTGGCGAGGATGTGATATTGAGCGCTCCGTTGCGCGCCCTCGACGACAATCCCGTGGGTTCGTTTTGGCAGCGCACAAAGGACAGCGTCAGCCTCTGGTTTGAGTAGTTATGACTGAAGAATCCGTTATCGAATTCCCCACCGAGTTTCCAATTAAGTTGATGGGTCGCAACACGCCGGAGTTTCCGGCGATTGCCCGTGCGGTCGTCGAGAAGCATGCTGGCGCGGTGAGCGACGATGCGGTGCAGACAGCCTCCAGCAGTAACGACCGCTTCGTCTCGGTCACGGTGACAATCACCGCAACGAGCCAGCAACAACTCGACGCCATCTACCAGGACGCCACGGACCACGAAGACGTCCTGATGGCGTTGTGAAGACTCGCTTTCGCGGTTGGCAGGACTACGTGCCGCTGTGGCACGAGATGCGGGATTTCACAGATACGCGCAACGAAGACACTCCGGATGAAATCTGGTTTTGCGAACACCCGGGTGTTTTTACGCTCGGCCTGAACGCCGCCAAGGAACATCTGCTAGCGCCAGGCGACATTCCGGTCGTACAGATCGATCGCGGCGGGCAGGTTACGTTTCACGGGCCGGGCCAGTTAATGATCTACCCGTTGATCGACATCCGCCGTGCCAACATAGGCGTGCGCCGTCTTGTCACGGCACTTGAGCAGAGCGTGGTCGACCTTGCCGCCGAGTATGACGTCACTGCAGCGGCTCGAGCCGATGCGCCTGGCGTCTATGTTGATGGCAGGAAGCTGGCCAGCGTCGGACTCCGGATTCGCCGCGGTGCGAGCTTCCACGGCATGGCGCTAAATGTCGAAATAGACCTTGAGCCCTTCTCGCGCATCAACCCCTGCGGCTACGAAGAACTGGAAATGACCGACCTGCACCGACTGGGGGTCGCTCTGCAACTCGAGGAAACAGCGGAAAAAATAACGCCGCATTTCCTGCGACACCTGGCTATTCGCCCACCTCCGCAATAAGCGCTGCCAGTCGTTCCGGGGTTCCTGCATCCGCCCAGAGTCCCTCATAGAGTGAACCTGACAATTGACCACGATCGGCCGCCTCGCGCAGCATCGGCGCGATAGAAAATCGCCCGGCTTCGCAGCTATCGAAAAATTCAGGCCGGTAAACTGCGACACCGCTGAACGTGTAGGCGGCATCCGTTCCGTTGCGGATGAGTCCCGCCTCGATATTGAAATCGCCGTTATCCCGATAGCCCGGCGTTGGCACCATCACAAGATGCCCGACACATTCGTCACCAAGTGTCACATCGGGTATCGGCATAGCCGTGTAGATGTCGGCGTTCACCACGAGGAACGGCTCGTCGCCGAGCAGCGGTAACGCCTTATGAACGCCGCCGCCGGTTTCGAGAATATCGTCGCCTTCCTGGCTGTAGAGAACTTCGAGTCCGTACTGCGCTCCCGAGCCCACGCGCTCGGCGATCCTGTCACCCAGCCAGCCAAGATTAATCACGACGGTTTCAATGCCGGCAGACCTCACGCTGTCGAGATGACGTTCGAGCAGACTCTGTCCGCCAACTTCTATCAGCGGCTTGGGCGTTTCGTCCGTCACTGGCCGCAGGCGCTCGCCGCGGCCGGCCGCCAGTATCATTGCCTTCATGGTGTAGCCTTCAATCGTGGCAGAACGCGATCCTCGATCAGGCTGATCAGGAAACCGAGTTCCTCGTAGCGGCTGCCGAGATCGACGATGTACGACAACGTGCGAGGAATATCGGCGAGGTAGCCGGGCTTGCCATCACGATGATTGAGCCGCGCGAAAATCCCGGCGGCTTTCAGATGCCGTTGCGCGCCCATAAGTTCAAAGTAGCGCCGGAACTGCTCTTCGTCGATACGGTCGCGCGCCGCCGACTCGATGGCTTTGTAGAAGTCGAGCGCCCATTGCCAGACCTGCTCGGCCGGCCATTTCACGTAACAGTCCTTCAACAATGACGCCAGGTCATAGGTGAACGGACCCTCGACCGCATCCTGAAAATCGAGGATGCCCGGATTACCCTGGTCCGTCACCATCAGGTTGCGCGCATGATAATCACGATGCACGAACACCTGTGGCTGATCGAGTGCATTCGCCACGAGAACATCGCAGCAATCCTGCCACTCGTGTTCCTCTTCCTCCGTTAGCGAAATTTCCAGGTGGGTGCCGCAGAGCCAGTCGTGAAACAGTGAGACTTCGAAGCGCAGCAGCTCATCATCGTACGGGGGCAACAGGCCCTGGTATGCGGTGCCCCGACGCTGCATCGTCGAAAGAGCTGTCAGGGCATCGCTGTACAACGCCGGCGCGGTGGACGCGTCGCGTTGTAGTTCTTCCAGGTACTGCCGCGAGCCGAGATCGCTGAGCAACAGGAACCCTTCCTCGAGGTTGGCCTCGATTATCCGCGGCGCATTGAGGTGCATCGCCTCGAGGTAGCCTGCAATCCGCACGAACGGCAAACAGTCTTCCTGCCCTGGCGGCGCGTCCATAACGATGAAACTACCCGGCCCTGACTGCATTCGAAAATAGCGGCGAAAACTCGCATCGGCGGACGCTGGTACGGGTTCGCTGCCCGCAACGGCGTCAATACCGCTCGTCCAGGATTTCAGAGCGGCCAGGCGGGCGTCCGCCGGGATTGTGGAAGGGTCGATTACAGCTCTCCGTAACGCGTTGAAGCACCTCGAAAACTATGCGAAGGTAACAAATACCAATGCTTGATAACATCCCGTTCACGCAAGTCCCGGCCCAAACCTGACCGGACCAACGTTTTGTCTGCTAAACCACTGATCCTAGCCTGCACACTGCTGGTCGTGACACATGCGCACGGCGAGGATGAGTTGTCGTGTGGCGTTTCGCTCGGGCGACCGCTGGCGATCGACTCGCCATTGCGCGCTGTCGTACTGGATGATCCGGAGACAATCCAGCTGGAAGCGGGCCAGTTCGAGGCGCAGATGGGCGATAGCCCGACTGCGAGCATGAGCGGCGGCGTCCTGCTTCGGCGGGACGACAAAATCGCCGGTGCTGACTCGGCACACTATGACCCGGAGCAGCGCGCGCTGTTTCTGCAGGGTGGCGTTCGTTACGAGGATCCGGGCACGCAGATCGTGAGCCGCTCAGCCGAGTTCGGCTACGACATGGGGCGCATTCGCTTCGATGGCGCCGAGTTCTCACTGGGGAGCAACAATTCTCGTGGCGCCGCTGACTTACTCGAGATTAACCAGGACGGCACGCTTACTCTCGGCGGCGTGGAGTACACGACCTGCCCGCCGGACTCGGAAGACTGGCTAATCGAAGGCAAGTCAATCACGCTTGATACAAACTCGGGTGTCGGCACCGCCAAGGGAATGAAACTGCGGTTCAAGGGCGTACCGATTCTTTACCTTCCTCACATGTCATTCCCGATCAGTGATGCACGCAAATCCGGCTTCCTGACACCGGAGATAGGCAGCTCAGCACGTAGCGGCAATGAGATTCGGGTGCCCTACTACTGGAATATCGCGCCGAACTACGATGCAACGATCACGCCACGCTGGCTCACCGACCGAGGCTTGCAGCACGCCGGCGAGTTTCGCTACCTGACCCGGCGCAATGAAGGCAGGATTGCGGCCGATTACCTGCGCGATGATCAGATACTCAATATTTCGCGTAGCCAGATCCGGTACAACCATCGGACACTGTTCGATAATGGTTGGCGCAATCGCATCGAGTACCGCGACGTGTCCGACAGCCAGTACTTCGAGGATCTTGGCGGCAGCTTGAGTGCCACCAGCATTTCAAATCTCGATCGCCATGTGAGCTTTGACTACTACTCACGGCACCTCTCGTTCTTTGCCCAGGTGCAGGACTTCCAGACAATCGATGACGCCATCCTGCCTGAGGACCAGCCCTATCAGCGTGTGCCACAGTTCTTGCTAAACGCAGATTGGCCTGTGTCAATTCTTGATCTGGGCCTTGACCTCGATGTCGTTAATTTTGATCGCGACACGGGTGTTACAGGTTGGCGCTTTAACGCAGCGCCGTCGATCGAGATTCCGCTAACCAGGCCGGGCATGTTTTTCACCCCGGCGGTTTCCTTCGACTACACACGATACGCCCTGTCAGATACCGCGCCCGGAGAAGAAACCGAACTAACGCGCAGCGTTCCGATAACGAGCGTTGATACAGGCATGATCCTCGAACGCGCCATGACCGGTTCGCGTCGCATCCAGACCATCGAAGCCCGCCTGCTGTACGTCAATATCCCTTTCCGTGACCAGGACGACCTGCCGGTCTTCGATACGATCACGCCCGACTTCAACTTCGTGCAGTTGTTCCGCAAGAACCGCTTCCTGGGAATTGATCGAATCGGTGACACAGAGCAATTAAGTTTCGGTCTGACAACGCGCGTACTGGACCTCGGAACCGGTCGCGAACTTGTGACCGCGACGATTGGCCAGACGCGATATTTCGGCGACCGCAACGTCACCTTGCCCGGTGTACCTGTATCCACACTCGAAAGTTCTGATTACATCGCGGAACTTCGTTTTCTCTTGTGGAAGAATTTTAATTTCGGGTTTGGACATCAGTGGGGCACCGGCGACGCCGGCACGGCGAGATCCGAAGCACGTTTTCAGTACAAACCCGCCAACAACAAGATTCTGAATCTCGCGTATCGCTACCGGCGCGGTTCCCTGGAACAAGGCGATGTTTCAATGCTTTGGCCTATAAGCAAGAACTGGAATTTTGTCGGCCACTACAACTACTCTTTCCGCGATCAGGAGGCGCTCGAGCAGTTGTACGGCCTTGAATATGAGAGCTGTTGCTGGGGCTTTCGCCTCGTCACCCGGCGCTTCATTTCCACGCGTGACGGAACTCTGGATACCTCTATAGGTCTGCAATTTGTACTCAAGGGAATGACGAGCGTTGGCACGGCAGCTGACAAAATGCTCGAACGTGGTATTCTTGGCTATTCCGCAGATCTCCGGTAGTAAAACTTGTTAAAATTCAATACCTTATGCGCCGTCGTTGTGATAATGGTCGCGCCCGCCACCGCCGCTGACGAACTCTCCGAGACGGGCGAGTTCCTCGATGGCGTCGCCGCCATTGTCAACGAGGGCGTCGTCCTCAAGAGCCAGCTCACGTCCCAGATCGACACCATCAACGTGCGTGCAGCCGAGCAGAATATGCAGTTGCCTCCGCCTGACATTCTGGAGGAACAGATCCTGGAACGCTTGATCATGGCGGAAATCCAGTTGCAGCGTGCCGACCGAATCGGCCTCGAGATTTCGGACGAGATGCTCAATCGGCAAATTGCGTCAATTGCGCAAGGCAACAATATCCCTTTCGAAGAAATGCCCCGATTGCTGGCGCAGGATGGAATCGACTACGCGGAGTTCCGGCGATCGCTCCGTGAAGAAATCACGATTGAGCAATTGCGACGTATCGAAGTTGGCCAAAGCATCAACGTATCCGAACGCGAAATCGAACAATGCATTGCTGATCTGGAAGGCAATGTCGTCGCCAATTCGGAATACGAGCTTTCACACATACTTTTAGCGATGCCCGAAGCGGCCAGTTCTGAGGAGGTCGCTGAGACACAAGCATTGGCCAACCAGATTTACGCGCAACTCGAAAACGGCGCGGATTTCCGACAACTCGCCGCCCGTTATTCGGCCGGTCCGACGGCTCTCGAAGGCGGATCGCTTGGCTGGTTGGATGGTCAACAGGTACCGACCTTGTTCGCTGAGGTGCTGCAGGACATGGCAGCCGGTGATGTCGCGCCCCCAATTCGCGCCGCGAGCAGCTTTCATATTGTCAGGGTCGACAATTTGCGCAGCGCAGTTGAGCGTAGCGAGGTCAACCAGGCCAAGGTGCGCCATATCCTGATCATGCCCGACGAGATCATTGACGATGCCACCGCAAAACAACGGCTTGAAGAATCGCTCGAAAAGATTCGCGCTGGCGAAGATTTCGGAGAGCAGGCCAAGTTGCTGTCGGATGACCCGGGCACGGCGAATCTCGGGGGTGAACTCGGCTGGGCAGGTCCTGGTACCTACGCGCCAGAGTTCGAGCAGACAATTGCGAGCAGCGAGCTTGGCGTCGTATCGGAGCCTTTCCGTACGCAGTTTGGCTGGCACATTCTCGAAGTCCAGGAACGTCGCGTGTACGACAACACCGAAGACCTGAAGGAACGCAACTGTGATCTCCGGATCCGTAACGGCAAGATGGAAGAGGAATCGCAGCTGTGGATGCAGCGCCTGCGCGATGAGGCTTTCGTCCAGACTCGCATCTAGAGACGCATGCGGGTGTGAACTTAAGTAAGCCACTCGTAGTGACAGCCGGCGAGCCTGCCGGTATCGGCCCCGAGCTCTGCAACGCGCTCGCCGACAGCCCATTTGCCAATGATGTAGTCATTGTTGGTGATCGACGCCAGATCGACAATCGCTTGCGCATTATCGACACACCCTTTCCTGCCGCCGTCACGCCGGGAAATCCAAGCTCAGCCAATGCGGCCACTTTGCTTGAGGGACTGAGTGCCGCGGCCACCGGGTGTGCAAATGGTGAATTCGCCGGCATGGTGACCGCACCGCTCGCGAAGAGTGTGATTGCCGGCAGCGGCGTCCGGTTTGTCGGGCACACCGAGTACCTTGCGGCAGCGACCGGTGCGCCACTTCCCGTCATGATGCTGGTCGCCGGCGACCTGCGCGTCGCCCTGGCCAGCACGCACATGCCATTGCGCGAGGTGGCTGACTACCTGACCCCGCAGCATCTGCAACAAGTACTGCATGTCCTGCACGCAGACCTTAGGGATAAATTCGGAATCGCGTCGCCGGAGATCGTCGTGTGCGGACTCAATCCTCACGCCGGTGAAGACGGCCACCTGGGTAGCGAGGAGACCGACTTCATTGCACCAACCGTCGACCAGATGCGTCGACAAGGGCTTAACGTGCGTGGCCCACTGCCGGCCGACACGGCGTTTACGCCGGTAGCCGGTCACAAGGATGCCGTGCTCGCAATGTATCACGACCAGGGCTTGCCGGTGCTCAAGTACGCCGGCTTTGGCCGGGCCGTGAATGTGACGCTGGGCCTGCCAATCATCAGGACCTCCGTCGACCACGGTACGGCATTCGATATTGCGGGCCAGGGAAAAGCAGATGCCGGCAGCCTGCTCGCCGCCGTTGAGTTGGCGAGGACCATGGCTCTTCGGAGTATCTGAGATGACTTCCCGGCACAGAGCCCGCAAACGCTTTGGGCAGCATTTCCTGTCCGACCCCGGCGTTATAGATGCGATCATTCGGGCGGTGCATCCGACCCGTGACGATGTCATCGTGGAAATCGGCCCCGGCCAGGGCGCAATAACGGACGCGCTTGCCCGCAGCGCCGGTCACCTTCATGCTGTTGAACTCGATCGCGACCTGGCCGCAGGATTACGCCACCAATACGATGGCAATCCCAATGTTACGGTGCACGAAGCCGACGCACTCCAGTTCGACTTTGCCTCCCTGGGCGACCGCATACGCGTCGTCGGCAACCTGCCTTACAACATTTCCACGCCGTTGCTGTTTCACCTGCTCAAGTTTCGTGAACAGATTCTCGATATGCACTTCATGCTGCAAAAAGAAGTCGTCGACCGCATGGCCGCCGGACCGGGAAGCAAAACGTACGGACGCCTTGGGATCATGCTCGGCTGCTACTTGAACATCGAGCGTTTGTTCGACGTACCACCGGATGCGTTCGATCCGCCCCCGGAGGTGACGTCGGCCGTCGTCCGCCTGGACCCGTTGCCTGCCGGCACATTCGACATAGAGGACAACGCCGGGTTCTCGACACTGGTTTCTACCGCGTTTATGCAACGCCGCAAAACGCTCCGTAATTCGTTGAAAAAACTCGTTGAGGGGCCTGATTTTGAAGCCGTGGGTATCGATGCAGGACAAAGACCGGAGCAGATTTCGATCGCAGATTACGCCCGACTAAGCAATTACCTGCGACAAAAATCAGGCTAGAATGCCCGCATGGATGAGCAGCAGTGTGAAATTGGCATCAACGTCGCAACAAGCTACGTTGACGATCAGTCCGAACCGGATGCGGATCGCTACGTTTTCGCCTACACAATCACGATTTCGAATAACGGCGACGTTCCGGCAACGTTGCTGAGTCGCCATTGGATCATCACTGACGCCAACGGCAAGATTCAGGAAGTCAGTGGCGACGGCGTCGTCGGTGAGCAACCTCACCTGGAACCCGGAGAACGATTCCGTTACTCGAGTGGCGCGGTACTGGAAACACCCGTCGGGGCAATGCAGGGCTTGTACCGCATGGAAACCGATGAAGGTGCGAGTTTTGACGCTCTGATCGAGCCTTTCACTCTCGCAGTACCCGGTCTGCTTCACTAGGACTACACATGGCCGTCTACGCAATCGGCGACTTGCAGGGTTGTTACGATCCGTTCCGGCGGCTACTGGACGAGATCGATTTCGAACCTTCGAAGGATACCCTCTGGCTGACCGGTGATATCGTCAACCGTGGTCCTAAATCACTGAAAACCCTGCGCTTTGTTCGCAGCCTGGGCGACTCCGTCGTTACCGTACTCGGCAACCACGACTTACATCTCCTCGCACTTGAAGCAGGCGCTGTCCGCTTTGGCAATCGCTTTGGGTCACTCGAGAAACTGCTCGATGCCAGCGATGTCGAAGAGCTCTGCGACTGGTTGCGGCAACGACCGCTCGCGCACTACGACAAGAAACTCAATACATTGCTGGTACACGCCGGCACGCACCCGCGCTGGACCGTGAAGAAAACGCTCGCCCGTGCCGCCGAAGTCGAGACGGCCCTGCAGAGTGACGATTATCCCAACGTACTCGGCAAGATGTACGGCAACGAACCCAACAAATGGTCTGGAAAGCTCTCCGGCTACAAGCGGCTGAGGTTCATCATCAACTGCCTGACGCGTATGCGCATGGTTACCGCGGACGATCGCCTGGACCTGTCGTTCAGTGGCTCGCCGTGGCGTGCTCGCAAGGGACTACGGCCCTGGTTTAAGGCTGATGCGCCCGCCTGGAACGGTACGCGCGTTGTCTTCGGGCACTGGTCTGCGCTGGGCCTGATCGTGTTACCTGATCTCATCAGCCTCGACACGGGATGTGTGTGGGGCCGCCAGCTTACCGCTGTCCGTATGGACAAGCGCCTGCCGCGGGTTGTGCAGGTAGACGCCTAGATCAGGCGTCGGTGACGATCAGGCACGTTCGTAGACCTGAAACGAATAGTCGAATGCATTGCGGTCGTCTGCCGGGCACGACTCATCGCTCACGAGGCGCCACTCCAGCGAGCTGAACTCCGGGAAGAGTGCATCGCCTTCGACGTCGGCATGCACGCGCGTCAGGTAGAGCCGTTTCGTATCGGGCAAGAACAATTCGTAGACCTGGCTGCCACCAATCACCATCACTTCCTCGGCACTGCCAGCAACGGTGATCGCCTCCTCTTTCGAAGCGACAACGTCGCATCCGGCGGCCGCGAACTCCGCCTGCCGCGTAACAACAATGTTCTGCCGGCCGGGCAACGGGCGGCCGATCGAGTCCCAGGTCTTGCGGCCCATGACGATGGGTTTGCCCATGGTAATTGTCTTGAAACGCCTGAGATCGTCCGACAGCCGCCATGGCAGGTCGCCGGCGGCGCCAATGACGTTATTTTCGGAGGCTGCGACGATAATTGAGATGGTCATTAAATCAGGCCCTTGTGAACGCCCTGCGGGCGCTCCGCGTTGCTTCGCGCGCAAGGCGCGCTCCTACACAGCCACAGCCGCCTTGATGTGCGGGTGCGCCTCGTAGTTGAGGATCTCAAAATCGTCGAATGTGTAGTCGAAGATGCTCGGCGGACGCCGCTTGATCGCCAGTGTGGGCAACGGCAGGGTCTCGCGTGTCAGCTGCTCGTTCGCCTGTTCCAGGTGGTTCAGGTACAAGTGGCAATCGCCACCCGTCCAGACGAAATCACCGACAGAGAGATCGGCCTGCTGCGCGAGCATATGCGTCAACAGCGCATACGACGCGATATTAAAAGGTACACCGAGGAAGATATCGCAGCTCCGCTGGTACAACTGGCAGGATAATTTGCCGTCAGCCACGTAGAACTGGAACAGGCAGTGGCATGGCGGCAGCGCCATGTTCTCGATCTCCGCGACATTCCAGGCCGAGAGAATAATGCGACGCGAGTCGGGCGTTTCCCGCAATTGCTGCAAAATCTGCTCGATCTGGTCTACCTTGCGGCCGTCGGGTGTTGGCCAACTCCGCCATTGCACACCGTAAACCGGTCCGAGGTCGCCGTTTTCATCCGCCCACTCATCCCAGATCGAAACACCGTTCTCCTTGAGGTAGCGGATGTTGCTGTCGCCCGAGAGGAACCACAGCAATTCGTGAATGATGGATCGCAGATGCAGTTTCTTCGTCGTGACCAGGGGGAATCCCCTGGCGAGGTCGAATCGCATCTGATGCCCGAACACACTCAGGGTGCCTGTGCCAGTGCGGTCTTCCTTGCGGGTGCCCGTATCGCGCACCAGTCGCATCATGTCCAGGTATTGCTGCATGTCAGGTCTGTGCCCCCTCGTTCTTACGGTACGCCATAACGAGCATGATAGCGCCCACGACGATCATCGGCACGCTCAGGATCTGGCCCATCGTGACCCAGCCCAGCGCCAGGTAGCTCAGGTGCGCATCCGGGACGCGATAGAACTCGACAGAAAACCGGAAGATCCCGTACAGCAGCAGGAACATTCCCGAAACCGCCATATATGGCCGCGGTTTGGACGAGTACCACCACAACACCACAAACAGAACGAGCCCCTCGAGAAGCGCCTCGTAGAGCTGTGACGGATGCAGGACCTGGCCGTCAACCATGAACCCCCAGGGCACGTCGGTCGGCTTGCCCCAGAGCTCGCCGTTGATGAAGTTGCCGATGCGACCAAAACCCAGGCCGAGTGGCACCATCGGGGCGATAAAATCGGTCATGCGCCACATCGTCAGGCCCAACTTCCGGCCGTACATCCACATCGCGATCAGTACGCCGGCCAGGCCTCCGTGGAACGACATGCCGCCCTCGGTGATCCTGAAGAGATACAACGGATCGGACAACAGCTGGTCGGTCCCATAGACCAGCGCGTAGCCGATGCGAGCACCCAGGATGACGCCCAGCATCCCGTAAAAAAGGAGATCATCGACCTGATCCGCCGTGATCGGCGTATCCGCACGCCTCGAGCGCCGCCTCGCCAGCCACCAGGCCAGCAGGAAGCCGATTACGTACATCAGCCCGTACCAGCGAATCTTGAGGGGCCCAATCGCGAAAATCACCTCATCGATTTCGGGGTATGTCAGCATGAAAAACAGCTCGCGTGGAAGAGAAGCCGGTATCATAGATCAAACCATGCCAAATCGCCTCGCCAAAGAAACCAGCCCCTACCTGCAACAGCACGCCGACAACCCCGTCGACTGGTATCCGTGGGGCGACGAGGCGTTCTCTGTCGCACGCTCGACTGGCAAGCCTGTGTTGCTATCGATCGGCTACTCCGCGTGCCACTGGTGCCACGTCATGGCACATGAGTCATTCGAGGACGATGCGATCGCTGCCGTCATGAACGAATTGTTCGTGAACATCAAAGTCGATCGCGAGGAACGACCCGATATCGACAAGATCTACCAGACCGCACACCAGTTGATCACGCAGCGCGGCGGCGGATGGCCGCTGACAATGTTCCTGGATGGCGAAAACCAGCGCCCGTTTTTTGGCGGCACGTATTTTCCGAACGAGGCACGCTACGGCATGCCGGCGTTCAGCGAACTGCTGAAGAACATCGCGAACTTCTACGCCGACAAACGCGACGACGTACGCGCGCAAAGCGAGAAAATACTCGAGGTCTTCTCGCGGCTCGAGCCGGCACCGGCCGGCGCCGGAAAGACCCTTACCGCGGCTCCGCTCACGGCGGCAAGAGAAACGTTCGAGAAGACCTTTGATCGCGAGTACGGCGGCTTCGGCTCTGCACCGAAGTTCCCGCATCCAAGCACGATTGACCGTCTCCTGAGGCACTGGCGTAGCACGGCCGACGACCCCGAGCCCGATGTCGAGGCCCTGTTCATGGCGGCGTTGACGCTGGCACGAATGGCCGAAGGCGGCTTGTTCGATCACGTCGGCGGCGGATTCTATCGCTACTCGGTGGACCGCTATTGGCAGATTCCGCATTTCGAGAAAATGCTCTATGACAATGGGCCGCTGCTCGCCATTTACGCACAGGCCAGCATCGCGACCGGCGAGACGCTCTTTGCCGCTACGGCGAACGCCACAGCCGACTGGTTACTCGCCGATATGCGGGACGAAAACGGTGGCTTCTACGCTACGCGAGATGCGGATTCGGAGGGCCACGAAGGTTTGTATTACCTGTGGGATCCGGACGTCGTGCGCGAGCTGCTTGGCAGTGATTACGAGGTTTTTGCCAGCCGTTTCGGCCTGGACGGAGATGCCAATTTCGAGGGACGTTGGCACCTGACTGTACGCCAGCCGATCGGCGACGACGACGCTGCCCTGATCGACGAGGCGAAGCGCGTTCTGCTCGCCGAAAGAGCGAAACGCGTGGCGCCGGGACGCGATGAGAAACAACTGACCGCCTGGAATGCGCTGGCGATTCGTGGGCTCGCGATTTCCGGCAGCAGTCTCGAGCGACCGGTACTGATTGATGCGGCCGCCGCTGCAGTCAATTTCCTGCAGAAAAATCTCGTGCGCAACGGTCGCTTGCTGGCCAGCTACAAGGATGGCGAAGCACGGTTCGATGCTTATCTCGACGATCATGCCTTCCTGCTCGATGCGCTGCTCGAGCTGCTACAGGCCCGATGGGACACGGGGCATTTGGCGTTTGCTCAGCAAATTGCCGAACTATTGCTCGAGCACTTTGAGGACAAGGCGAATGGCGGATTCTGGTTCACGGCAAATGACCAGGAACAGCTCATCCATCGGCCCAAACCACTTGCCGATGAAGCCGTGCCGTCCGGGAATGGAATCGCTGCATTTGCCCTGCAACGCCTCGGCTTCCTGCTTGGTGAGACGCGCTACCTGGATGCTGCCGAACGTACATTGCGCGCCGCCTGGCGTGCGATCGATGAGTACCCGCACGGGCACGTGAGCTTGCTCGCGGCGCTCGAAGAGTATCTTGAACACCCCGAGATCGTGGTAATCCGCGGCGACCACGACGACGTCGGTCGCTGGCGCGACTCAGCGTTGAAAGTCTACGCGCCGAGAAGGTTGGTCTTTGCGATAGCTCGAGATGAAATTAACCTGCCCGGAGCACTTGCCGACCGCGCGCCCGTCGACGGGGAGACGGTTGCGTACCGGTGTCTCGGCACGCATTGCGAAATGCCCGTTACGACGTGGGAAACACTGGCTGGCCAGCTAGACTGAGCGGAATGCCATTGGCCTATTTCGCGAATGCGCGATTCGCCTCTTCAAAGTACGCCACGTTCTTCTCGATATCATACGGCCGCTCCTCGAGACTCTCCGGGTCCCACTCACTGCGCTTCTGGCTGAAGAAGTCGCCGCCGTAGACGTGAATTGCCCCGGTCAACTTTGCGGTTGGATTCGTCACCGAGTGAATGATCTCTTCGCCCAACGGCCGTACATCCTTCGGACCCAGCGACTTGGCGCCAGCGGCCTCGACCCGACCCTTCGCATCGTCCGGTAATCGGCGCCAGAAAATATTGTCCTCACGGCCACCGTAGACGCCGATGGTTGCCCACATGTTGTGATTATGAGGCATCAGTGTCATTCGCGGTGCCCAGATCACATTCAGGACGGTCAGTTCATCGGAGACATGCAGCCGCTGAATTCCGGCCCGTTCGGGCTCGCCAAGTGCTTGCAATAGTGCGGCAGGTTCGGCAACTGCGCGCGCCAGAATCTCCCGCACCGCCTTGGTTGGAGCCACATCGCTGACTGCGGTAGCACAATCCTGGATGAGTTGATCGATGTCCATCTACTGGTATGCCGTCAGAGACAATCCGCGCTGCGGGCTGATCGTGCTGTCGCCCGACCCACGAAACGTCACCGGTATGGACTCTACTCGCATACCCAGGTTGCGCTGCACCGCAAAATGCAGGTGCGGACCGCTCGAAAACCCCGTGTTACCGGAGTCCGCAATGTACTCGCCGGCTCGCACACGATCGCCCGGATTTACTCGAATCGAATTCCAGTTCAAGTGTGCATAAAGAGCAAATGTGCCGTCGTCATGCAGGATGCGCACGATGTTTGCGAGGTCCGCATACTGGTCCGCATCCGGGCCACCCCTGAAGTTAGTGCTGGAAACATCGAAGACGATGCCACTTCGCGCAGCGACGATGTCGGTGCCGACCGGCATTGCAATATCGACCGCGTGCATGCTGTCGCGCGTCAAGTGTGTCGCGGAGTCCGGATACGCCTGTGTAATCGGGAAACTCAGACCAACCGAGAACGGCGCACGGTAGCTAACCCCCTCGTCCGGGTTGGCGTCCGGATCACCCGGAAGATACACGTAACGATACTGAACGGACGGTGGTGCATTGCCGGTCGCCGGAAGATCGAAAAGCCGGAGCTCATCGCGAGGAGACACCACCCACACCCGGTCTTCGTCGGGATGTGGATAGTCGATGCCATCGAGCGCATCAATTATGAGCCCGACTTCCATCGGTGCAAAGAAGCGGTTGCGGGCGACAAAGCGGATGGAACTCCCGGTGAACGAATCTTCGATGACCAACTCACCTTTTCTGATTCGGGAACTGCCAGCGCGCACTTCGGCGCTCTGGCCGTCATCGGGTGGTCGGTCGGAGAATATCCACTCTCCATCGTCACCACGATATTTGTACATTGTCTGTGCGGACGCGATGCTACACGCGAGCAGCGCCGCGAACAGCAGCAGTGTCGGCAAACGTCGGTCTCGCCTATGGACCGAAATCCGTTCGTCTCCAGCCTTCATCAGTGCGGTAGATTTCATACGCTGGCCAGTATTGGGTATCAAGCTTGAGTGTAATCACCTCGACGGCTTCATTCCACGTTACCGTCTTCAACCGCACAGACTCGCGATGCCCAATATCCTTCACAGCATCGATGAACGCCTGCAGGTCAGGTGTCGGTATTTCATTGACTTCGACCACGCGACGCCCGGCCCAAAGGCCATAGCGTGTTGCCGGTGAGCCGTAGCTGAAATAGGCGATGTACACACCCTCTGTCGAAACACCGCGCTGTGCAGCCATCGCCCGATGCGGATCCTGGATCAGCGCACCGGCCCAGGAGAATGCCCTGTCGACGCCCAAGCCATCAAGTTCGGTAGTCTGTACGGGAATTTCCAGTGCCTGATCATCTCGCCAGACCGTAACTGTCACTTCGGGCTTCTGGACAGCATTCTCAAGCTCCCGGAAGGACGTAACGACATCACCGTCTATTGCGAGGATCATGTCTCCGATCTTCAACAATTCCGCTGCCGAGGTTCCTGCCACGATGCGAGTAATACTCAAAGCTCGCCTGCGCACAGGGTTATTTTCCTCGAGTTGCTCGACCCATTCCTCGTCCACACCCATTTTTCGCGCAGCAAACAATGGCGCGTAAACAAATTCTGCCTCAAGCGAATAGAAAGGCTTGTTCTCGCGCACAATATCGACGAATTGCATCGCAACCTCGGAACGGATGCCGCGGTTATACTGCGCTGTTTCGCCACCTGCCTGAACGGCGAAGCTTGACCACGTTGCGAGGACATTGCCTCGCCTGTTGACCAGTACACCGTCCACATCGCCGGGTGCATTTACGAGGGAGATCCCCTCGATGTTCGCATCCCGAAAGCGCATCGTCCGCGACAACGGCAACATCAGCGGATCGACCGACGACACCGTACTCTGCTGATGCACGAGCTGGTGATCGCTCTTGATGCCGACAACCCAGACTTCATCGCCAGGACGTAACGTGTCCGTACTGAATTCAGCCTGCCTGACGGGAGTCGTGCCAATACTTGCCGGATCGTAGGAAACAATTGCGTAGTTGTGCAGGGGGTGTAGTTGCTCGACTTTGCCAGGAACTTCAAGCGAGCCCGCAAACGTGACTGTCACATCGCCAATGGCGATAGGCACCGTGTTACGGTCGACGAGCACGAAGCCACGCTCCTTGTCGACGATCAATCCCGTTCCGTAGTAGTGGCGATCTGCCACCCCCGAAAGGGTGTAGGGCAGATCGAATGTCACGACAACCAGCGACGGCGCGATCGCCTGAACGATGGGGTCCTTGTACTTCGTCAGCCTCGTACTACTGGCTTCAACCGGTGCCGGCGCCGGACCATCAGCGAGGTCCCTGCATGGCCAGATACCAAGTACATCGTCGCGCACGCAGCGGCGCGCCGGAAACCACACGCGATCCATCTCGAGCAGGCGGACGACCGAGTTCTTCGGGCTTTCCATCGTCACAAAACGTACTCGAGCGCGTTCGCCATCTGCCAGTTGGGCCAACGCGGCTTCGAAATCATCCAGCGTACTGACAGCTTCGCCATCCATCTCGACGATAACCGCGCCTCGCGGTATCGCTGCCCTCGACAGCAGGTAACCGGGATTCGCCACGTAGACGCCTTCGGCCTTGCGGTTGTAGTGCCGCGCCTGCTGATACGACAACTGGTTGACGATCGCGTCGCCAAATTCGAGGTACTCGGCCGGTGTGATGGAATGCAGATCGTCCACGGGCAGCATTGCAACGATGCGTTTGCCGCCTCGTTCGAGCTCCATCTCGATCTTCTCGCCCACATGCGAGTCGAGAATGGCCTCGAGCGGCACGAACTGGGTAATCAGCTCGCCGTTTATCCGGATCAGGATATCCCCGGGCGCCAACAGCTCGTATGCCGGGGAGTCGGGAATGACTTGCTCGATCGTAAGCATGCCTGTCTGGTCCGGATTCGCTTCGCGCGCAATGCGCTCCGACTCATCCGTAAGGCCCAGGCGCAGCAATTCATCGTAGGGTTCGCTGCGGAAAGTCGTCTGCAACGTTCCGCGGGTGACCGGATCGCCGTTCTGCAGTTCACGCAGAGCACGATCGATGCGGTCAAGCGGCAGGAAGAAGCTGCTTGCTGCCGAATTGTTTGCGCCCGCATTCAGCGCGACGACCTGCCCTTCGATATTGACAACGGGCGACCCCGACGAACCGCCCGACGTGCCAGACGCGGCCTGAAGGTAGAAAGTGTTGAAGTCGTTGTAGTTGCCGCGCCCGTATTCGGGAGCCTTGCGATCAAGGCGCGCGATCGTGCCGGCCAGGATGGAAAGCTGCTCACCAGCATCGTTACCGATAACCCGGATCTCCCTGCCGATGCCAGCACCCTCCGGCACAAGAGGCAGTTCGACCGGTTCGATGTATTTCAGGTCAGCCGGGTCATAGCGGAAGAAGCCGAAGTCGTGTACCGGATCGCGATAGACCGGCGTCAGGCGCACTTCCTCGTTGTTCCGAAAGACAGCCTCGGCTATCACAGGGCCGGGGGTCACCACGTGCCGATTGGTAAGAATCAGGCCCCGTTCGGCGTCGACTACAAAACCGGTAGCCTGGCTGGACGCATTCCATTCCGTATCGAAGGCGCGCGTGCTGTCGACACGAATCGAAACAACACCCGATGAGATGCGGTCCAACGTCGCATTCCAGGCTGTGTCCTCAGCAGCGAGTGCCGGAACACAGAGTGTCAGTGCAGCGAAAGCCGCGAAAAATCTGCCGTGAATCATGTATTTCCTGATAGCCAAAGGGCTGGGGGTGCAACCTTGTCTATATCTCGACTACGGCAGGGCCCAGCGGTTCCCTATTTGAGCAAAATCAGGCGCCTGAAGCGACTGCAAGGGTCACATTCGAGACTGTCGACTGCTACTTCTGGTACCGCAGGTCCAACTCGCGGGCCGCTTTGACGTCGTCGAGGCGGCGCACCGGCATTGTGTATGGCGCCTCCTTGTATTGAACACCGTCATCGCGCGCCGCTTTGGCTATGTCGATCATCGCCGCCATGAAATTGTCGAGCGTTTCCTTGCTCTCCGTTTCAGTCGGCTCAATGAGCAGGCATTCGGGCACAAGCAGCGGGAAATACGTCGTGGGTGCGTGGAAATTGCGATCAAGCAGCGCCTTGGCGACGTCCATCGCCGTAAGTTGAAATTCCTTGGCCTCATGCTTGAGCGTCACGATGAATTCGTGGCTCGCACGGCGCTCTGGAAAAGCGAGTTCGAAGCCGGCATCACGCAGGCGTGCCATCAGATAGTTCGCGTTCAGCGTCGCGTACTCCGCAACGCGCTCCATGCCGTCGCGACCCAGCATTCGCATATAGACGTACGCGCGCAACAATACGCCGGAATTGCCCATGAATCCGGAGAGGCGCCCAATGCTCTGTGGCAGATCTTCTTCCTGTGCCCAGTCATAAACCACCCCGTCATCGACTTCTTTCTGCGTCACAACGGGTATCGGCATGAACGGCAGCAGCCGTTTGTTCACACCTACGGCGCCGGAACCCGGGCCGCCACCGCCGTGCGGTGTTGAAAACGTCTTGTGCAGGTTCATGTGAATGACGTCAAAGTCCATATCGCCCGGACGAACCTTACCGAGAATGGCGTTGAGGTTGGCGCCGTCGTAGTACAGCAGCCCACCCGCGTCATGGACCATATCGGCAATGTCCTTGATGTGGCGTTCAAACACGCCAAGTGTCGACGGGTTGGTCAGCATGATGCCCGCCGTCTTTGGTCCGAGGACTGCCTTCAGCGCGTCCATATCGACGTCGCCATCCGGTCCCGTCGGAATCTCCTTGACCACACAACCACACATAGTCGCGGTCGCCGGATTAGTGCCATGTGCAGCGTCCGGAACGATGATTTCGTCGCGTTCCGTATCGCCACGAGATTCGTGATACGCCTTGATCATCGCAACGCCCGCCAGTTCACCCTGCGCACCGGCCATCGGCGTCAGCGATACGCCTTTCATGCCCGTTACGTCCTTGAGCATCTCCTGCAATTCGTACATGCAGGTTAGAAATCCCTGGCCGTGGCTGACCGGGCCCAGAGGGTGCCGGCCCGCAAACTCAGGCAATAATGCGAGCGCGTTACAGGCACGCGGGTTGTACTTCATCGTGCACGATCCCAGCGGGTAAAACTGCGTGTCGATAGAGAAGTTCTTTTGCGACAACCGCGTGTAGTGCCTCACGGTCTGCAGTTCAGAGGCCTCCGGCAGGCGCGGTTTGTCGCTGCGGAGAAACTGCTCCGGGATCGACGTGATGTGATCGTCACCGGGAGCCTGTGCGAAAGCGCGGCGACCGCCACGCGATTTCTCAAAAATCAGTTCACTCATCTATTTCAATTCCCAACGCGCGGAAAGCCGACGAATAGTCGGGCTCCGTTGTAATATCTTCTATGTGTTCGCGGTGTACGACCGTGTTGTTCTCGTCGAGAACGACGACTGCACGCGAGAACATGCCCGCAAGCGGTCCATCCATGATCTGGACACCGTAATTTTCACCAAAGCCGGCATGGCGAATGGCTGACAAGCCCTCGACTTTTTGCAAATCGTGCTGCTCCCGGAAGCGCTTGTGCGCAAACGGCAAATCGTAAGACACCATGAGCAAAGCAAGATCATCCTGACCGCTGCCGTAACGGTCGAACTTGATAACCGAATTTGCGCACACGTCAGTATCGACACTAATAAAGATGTTCATGATCTTGCGCATGCCGGTCCAGTTCGCGAGCGACACGTCCTGCAGCTTCGTATTGACAAGCGACACGTCGGGTGCAGAACTGCCGACGCGTGGCAACTCGCCCCAGGTCTGGTAGCTCCCGTTATCGAAGAGAATCCTGGCGGCGATCGTTCCCGACATCAGCTCATTGCCTCGGCATACGCGGCGATGCACGCATCGATGTCTGTACCGGTCTTTGTTTCAGTCGCGCAAATAAGCACAGCGTCGCAACCCGCGTCCGCTGTCAGGTCGTAACCGCCCAGGATACCTTTCGATGCCAGGGTCTCGAGCACCGGCGCCACCGGGCGATCCAGTTTGAGTGCGACCTCGTGGAAGTACGGGCCCTCGTACAGACGCTCGATTCCATCGATTGCGCACAGACCATCAACCAGCCGGGTCGTGTTGGCGTGCGACATCTGTGCGACGCGCGCGATGCCTTCGGCACCCAGCAATGACATGTAAATCGTTGCCGCTGTGACCATGAGTCCCTGGTTCGTGCAGATGTTCGACGTCGCTTTGGAACGGCGGATATGCTGCTCGCGCGCCTGCAGTGTCAGGGCAAAGCCGGGATTGCCGTCGAGATCCGTTGTGCGGCCCACGATGCGTCCAGGCATTTGCCTGACGTGCTTCTGCTTACAGGTCATGTAGCCGAAATACGGCCCACCCGAGGACAGGGGTACGCCCAGCGGCTGGCCCTCGCCGCACGCGATATCGACGCCCAGCTCGCCCCAGTGCCCTGGCGCCTTGAGGATCGCGAGCGACATCGGATTGGCTATGCCGATAGCGAAGGCTCCCTGCTCGTGCGCCCAGTCGGTGAGCCGATCGACGTCCTCGAGCGTGCCGGGGAAAGTCGGCTGCTGCATCACGACAGCCACGGGTTCCTGTCCTTCGGGCAGCTGGTCAAACGCGACATTGCCGGTCACTGCGTCGACCGGTAACCACTCGAACTTCAGTCCCTGGCTCCCGGCAATAGCTTCGGCCACGTGCTCGTACACAGGGTTCACGCCGGGGGCGAGTAACACGAGTCCCGACTTGACCTTCCGATTGGCTCTGACGGCCATAAGTGCGGCCTCAGCAAGACCCGATGCGCCGTCGTACAGCGAGGCGTTACTTACATCGAGCCCCGTCAATTCGGTGATCATCGTCTGGTATTCGTAGATCGTCTGCAACGTGCCCTGGCTTGCCTCCGCCTGGTACGGCGTATACGCGGAATAGAACTCGCCACGCGTCGCAATGTCCCAGACGGCGGTCGGGATGTGGTGCTCGTAGGCGCCAGCGCCGATGAAGCACATTGGCGAGCCATCCATGTGGGCACGCTCACGCATCAATCGCGAAATTTCCATCTCGCTGAGCGCCTCGGGGACACCGTGCAGATGATCGATGCGCAGCGCCGCCGGTATCTCGTCAAACAGGTCTTCGATTGAGTCCGCGCCGATGGCCGCGAGCATTTCCCGAGTGTCTTTCTCGGTGTGGGGAATGAAAGGCATTAGTCTTGTCTCTTTCGTCCTGGTCTAGTCGTCAAGCTCGTCCAGCAGTTGCTGGTAGGCATCCGGTGTCATCAAGGCGCTTTCGTCGAAGCCGTCGACAGTCATGCGCACGATCCAGCCGTCACCGAAGGGATCGGCATTGATCTTCTCCGGGTCGTCCGCGAGCTCGTCGTTAACAGCCGCAATACTTCCGGCAACCGGTGCATACACATCCGATGCAGCCTTGACCGACTCGACCACGGCCATGTCACCGCCCTCATCGACGTCCTGGCCGACTTCGGGCAGTTCGACATAGACAAGATCGCCCAATGCCGTCGCAGCATGATCCGTGATACCGATCGTCACGCTGCCATCGCCCTCGCGCCGCAGCCATTCGTGATCTTTGGTAAAGAGGAGATCTCCCGGCAATTCACTCATTGTGTTTCTCCCTGTGGTTTTCTCTTACAGTGACGCTAAACGTCGATTCGAATTTGCCCATTGCGAACGAACGGCGTCTTAACAATCCGAACATTCAGTAACTTGCCCCTGACCTCGACCTGGGCTCGGTCGTAGTCACCTGCAGGCACCCGTGCGAGCGCAATAGAACGCCCGATCGTCGGCGAGAAACCACCGCTCGTGATTTCGCCCTCGCCCACCCCGTCAACAACGATTTTCTGGTGATTGCGAAGCACGCCTTTATCTTCTAGTAACAGACCGACAAAGCGGCGTCTGTCCGTATTTTCCCGCTGAGCCTCAATAGCGGCACGTCCGATGAAGTCCCGATCGCCTGGCTCCCACGCCACGGTCCACTCAAGACCCGCCTCCAGCGGCGAAATCGTCTCGTCCATGTCTGAACCGTAGAGGTTCATGGCGGCCTCAAGACGCAATGTGTCGCGAGCACCCAGACCACACGGCTCAACGCCGGCGGCCAACAGTCGATCCCACACCGAATGCGCATCGGCGGCCGGCATAACTATTTCCCAGCCATCCTCGCCCGTGTAACCAGTCCGGGCCACAAACCAGTCCCCTGCCTCCATTCCGAAGAACGGCTTCAGAGCCAGCGCCTTGTCTCGGTACTCCGCGTCAATACAAGGTGCCGCAAGCTCCCTCGCATTCGGGCCCTGTACCGCAATCATCGCGAGTTCCGAGCGTTCTACGACATCGATATCGAATGCGCCCGCCTGCTCACGAATCCAGGCGAGGTCCTTCTCTCGAGTCGATGCATTGACGACCATCCGGTAATCCGTGTCACTCATGTAATAGACGATCAGGTCATCGATGACGCCGCCTTCCGGATTCAGCATGCACGTATAAAGCGCCTTGCCGTAATCCTTGAGCCGGGCGACGTCGTTGGCGACCAGGTATTGCAGGAATTCGCGGGCGCGATCACCCTCGAGATCGACAATCGTCATATGCGAAACATCGAACACGCCGGCATTCTGCCGCACCGCATGATGCTCTTCCTTCTGCGAGCCATAGTGGAGCGGCATATCCCAACCGCCAAAATCGACGATTCGCGCGCCGGCTTCAATATGCTTGTCGTGATGCGGAGTCTTGGAACCCATATAAAT
>JAACFG010000058.1 GCA_009937605.1 Gammaproteobacteria bacterium
TGCGCCAGGCGATCCAGATCACGGTGCAACAGGTCGACAAAATTCCAGGGTTCAAATCGTGCAATATTCATGGTGTTCTCCACTCTAACGTTCATTGATGGAGGCTTAAGTAAGGGCTCGAAAAGGCATTTCAAGGCCCTTGATTTATCGCGGATTACGGTAAATTGTCGCCGCTTTCTGGTCCGGTTCGGACGGTTTTTGAGCCACTATATCTAGTAGTTATTAAATTTAACAAAAGTGCCATTTTTTTTCGTCTATTTTTAAAGCACTTACTCGCGAAAAGCCCATAAGTCATTGTTTTTAAATTTGAAAGGGTCTGGGAAAAAAAAGCACGAAAGGCTTGACAGCGACCCGGTTCGGGCATAATCTTGTCCCCACTTAGACACAACATCTTGTGTCTGATCATGGTGAGAAAAGAGGCCGGAAACGGCACTCGTCGCGCGCTCTCTGGCCGCAGGCGAGCGGGGTACTTTTCTCTCCGATAAATGTGAGTAATAACAAAATATTTGGGGTCTCCTAAGGGAGTACAGGGGAGTAACAGGACCAATGAAGTCTGCCGTAAATCTGGATACGCACACGGTTACCGACATCGAATTTCAGCCCGCATCACTGGATATCTGGGATGCAAAATATCGACTTTCGGCCAAAGATGGCGCGAATATTGATAACTCTATAGATGACACCTACAAACGCGTCGCGCAGGCGCTGGCAAACGTAGAGGTCGAGTCCAAACGTGAGCATTATTTTGAGGAATTTGTCTGGGCATTGCGCTCCGGGGCAATTCCGGCTGGCCGCATCATGTCGAATGCGGGCGCCCAGGAACACAAGCCTGCGACGTCGACGATCAATTGTACCGTGTCGGGTACGGTCGGCGACTCGATGGACAACATTCTTAACAAGGTGCACGAGGCCGGTCTGACGCTTAAAGCCGGTTGTGGCATCGGTTATGAGTTCTCGACGCTGCGCCCGAAGGGTGCCTACGTTACGGGTGCCGGCGCATACACATCGGGCCCGCTGTCCTTCATGGATATCTACGACAAGATGTGTTTCACGGTGTCGTCGGCTGGTGGCCGGCGCGGCGCGCAGATGGGCACGTTCGATGTTGGCCATCCCGATGTGATGGAGTTTATTCGTGCCAAGCGTGAAGACGGGCGCTTGCGGCAGTTCAACCTGTCGCTGCTCGTGACCGATGAGTTCATGCAGGCTGTGATTAATGAAGATGACTGGAAGCTCGCGTTCCCGGTTACGCCGAAGGAAGTTGAGGATGACCAGCTCGAGGTGACGGACTCGAGCCAGTTCGTCTGGCGAGACTGGCCGGATGCGGGTAACTACGTGACGAACCCGGAGGGACTCGCCGCCTGCAAAATCTACAAGACACTGCCGGCACGGCGCGTCTGGGACATCATCATGGCGTCAACCTACGATTTTGCGGAGCCCGGCTTCGTGTTGATCGACAAGGTTAACGAGATGAACAACAATTGGTTCTGCGAAACCATTCGTGCGACCAATCCCTGTGGCGAGCAGCCGCTGCCGCCGTATGGCTCTTGCCTGCTTGGCTCAATCAACCTGACGAAGTTCGTTGAGAAGCCGTTCACTGACGAGGCGGCGTTCGATTGGGATGCTTTCCGCAAGGTCGTCAAGGTGTTCACGCGGATGCTCGATAATGTAGTTGAAATCAATGGCTTGCCGTTGCCGCAACAGCGGAACGAGATTCAGCGCAAGCGCCGTCATGGCATGGGGTTCCTCGGGCTCGGTTCCACGATTACGATGATGCGCATGAGATACGGTGACGCGGCTGCGGTTGAGTTCACCGAAGAGGTTGCGAAGCAGCTGGCCCTCGCGGGCTGGGAAGAGGGTCTTGAGCTCGCGCAGGAGAAGGGCCCGGCCCCGATCATGAACGAGAATTTCGAGGTCACCGAGGAGCACCTCAGAAAACGTCCCGAGATGCGGGCCGACGGTTACCAGGCAGGCGACAAGGTGCCGGGCCGTATCCTGCATGCGAAATACAGCCGCTACATGCAGCGTGTCGCAGCGGAGAATCCCGAGCTGGTCCAGCAGCTGGCCGAGACAGGCGCACGCTTTACGCATCACAGCTCGATTGCGCCGACCGGCACGATCTCGCTATCGCTGGCCAATAATGCGTCGAACGGCATCGAGCCGAGCTTTGCGCATCACTATTTCCGCAACGTGATTCGCCAGGGCAAGAAGACGAAAGAGAAAGTCGATGTGTTCTCGTTCGAAATGCTGGCTTACCGCGACATGGTCGATCCCGATGCCATGCCGGCAACAGGTGACGCAGTGAACAGCCTGCCGGACTACTTCATTACGGCCGACGAAGTGTCACCGACGCAGCACGTTGATATCCAGGCTGCGGCGCAGAAGTGGATTGATTCGTCGATCTCAAAGACGGCGAACGTTCCGACGGATTATGCGTACGGTGATTTCAAAGACATCTACCTGTATGCCTACAAGCAGGGCCTGAAGGGGTGCACGACGTTCCGCTTCAACCCGGAAGCTTTCCAGGGCGTCCTGGTGAAAGAGAAAGACCTCAAGAATACGAACTACACCTTCACGCTGGACGACGGTTCGACCGTCGAGCTGAAGGGCGACGAAGAGATCGAGTACGACGGCGAAATACACACCGCGGCTAACCTGTTCGACGCGCTGAAAGAAGGCTATTACGGAAAGTTCTAATGATCAAAATTGACAAACAGATTGTCGGCTACGCTGTTAATCAGCCGGCCGAAGAGAAAGAAGCCAAACGGGATTTCAAGCGTGAGGGCGGCGGTGATCGTGCGGAAGTTATTCGCATGCACGAGAAGCTCGAACGGCCGGAGATGCTCGTCGGCTCGACGTACAAGGTCAAGACGCCGGTTTCGGATCATGCAATGTACGTCACGATCAACGACATCATCCTGAATGAAGGTACCGAGCACGAGAAACGTCGCCCGTTCGAGATTTTCATTAACTCGAAGAACCTTGATCACTACCAGTGGATCGTGGCGCTGACCCGTATTATCTCTGCCGTGTTCCGCAAGGGCGGTGACGTGACCTTCCTCGTCGAAGAGCTTAAGGCTGTCTTTGATCCGCGTGGCGGCTACTGGCAGTCTGGCGGCAAGTTCATGCCGTCAATCATTGCCGAGTTGGGCCATATCGTGGAAAGGCACCTGATCATGATCGGCATGATGAGCTCGCCGGAACTTGACGAAGGCCAGAAGCAATT
Source organism: Gammaproteobacteria bacterium (assembly GCA_009937605.1). GTDB lineage: Bacteria > Pseudomonadota > Gammaproteobacteria > Steroidobacterales > Woeseiaceae > UBA1847. Next base: position 3,224 of record JAACFG010000058.1, read on the forward strand.
GATTGCCGAGAAGCGCGCCGAGTACGAAGAAGCGCAGAAGCAGACGGATGCGTTTTCGACGAGCGACTACCCGGAAGGGGCCCAGTTATGCGCGAAGTGCAACACGACCGCCGTCATCATGATGGATGGTTGCATGACCTGTCTTTCCTGCGGTGACAGTAAGTGCGGATAACGTGAGTTACTGCTAGGCCGCTAAGGTAGGTTAGGCAGAAGCTGTTGGCTCACATCGGCTCCCGTTCGCGTCAATCAGATCGAGGCACGAACGGACGAAGTTCGTCATTCCCGTGGCCCACGATGCCGCAGCTGGACTCCGGCACCTCGTTCCAGGCACCAACGAGATCGCTCAGCGGCTCCGAGACGACCAGGCGCGTCTCGGCGGATAGCTGGTGCAGCACGGGATGGTCCGGATATTGGGCACGCAGGGTCTCGACAGCAGTGCTATGGAAGAGCGAGGACGAATTGCGTTCGCTCGAGTAACGAAAGAACCACAAACTGTCACCGTCCGTGGTTGCCACCGACATCTGGATGGGATGCTCGATTCCGTGCGCGTGCCCGGTCGCCTCGATTAAGCCAACCGCCCGTTCGACGGCTGATGGCGGGTCGTCTTTCAAACCCAGGCTCAACGCCAGGTAGAAAAACAACTCGGAGTCGGTGGAACCCTCGATAAACGGGTATAGCGAAGGGTCGACAGCGAAGGCCAGGTCGCGCTTGACCAAGTTGAATTCTCGTAGCTGGCCGTTGTGCATCCACAGCCAGCGCCCGTGCCGGAACGGGTGGCAGTTGGTTTGCTGGATCGCAGTTCCGGTAGAGGCGCGGATATGGGCGAACACCAGGGGCGAAGTCAGGTGTTGCGCCAATTCTCGGAGGTTGTGATCATTCCACGCTGGCTCGATGCTGTGGAAGACCGCAGGTGTATCCTGAGCGCCGTACCAGCCGATGCCGAAACCATCCCCGTTAGTGGTCATTGTGCCGAGCTTGGAATGCAGGCTCTGATCAATTAGTGAGTGAGCAGGTTTAAGCAGTAGCTCTTCGAGAAGTACGGGAGATCCTGAGTACGCAAGCCAACGACACATCTTCTATTCTCACCTATTCAGTCTGATTGGACGCACGGCGTTCTTTGGTCATCGAAATCGGGCCTTCGAAGCGAACGAATTATTATAACCTTCCGACACACGCTGATTGACCCGAAAAACTGAGAACGCTAATGCTATATTGGCGCAATCTGGATAGTTACCAATTAGAGACCAAAACAATAATCTGGCCATGGAAGGCCTCTCGAGAGACCGATGAAATCAAACTTGGGAATGAAGTTTCGTAGTACGCATCTCGTATGCCTGGTGGTCAGTGTGTCAGGATTAATTGGCGCATGTGGGCAGGAGGCACCGATCGAGCAGGCCGAAGTGGCGCGACCGATAAAGATGATGACCCTCGGCGAGGGTGTTGGCAGTCGAACGCTTGAGGTTCCTGGCAGTGTCTTTGCGGCTCAATCGGCCGATCTGTCGTTTGAGGTCGCCGGCCGGATGTTGGCGCGTATCGCAGAGGAAGGACAGCTTGTTGCGGCCGGCGAAGTTGTCGCACAGCTGGACCCTCGAGACTACGAAGCCCAACGAAATGCCGCGCGCGCACGCCGCGATACGGCGCAAGCCGACTACGATCGCTACAGGGTTGCATTCGAGAAAGGCGCGGTTACAGAACAACAGGTAAGCCGTTCAAAAGGACACTTGGATGTTACGCAAGCAGATCTTGACGTTGCAGAGAAAGCGCTTCAGGACACGGATCTGAGAGCGCCTTTCGCCGGGCGCATCGCGCGGCGCCTGGTTGATGACTTTGCCAATGTCCGGCCCAAGGAAGCGGTAATAGTTTTGCAGGATGAATCAAGCCTGGAACTGCGTGTGGCCGTTGCAGAACGCGATTGGGGGCGAGGTGACACAAGTGTGTCCGGCGATGAAATGACCCGCAGAATTAATCCACGTGTGGAGATCGCATCGCGTCGCGGCCATTTATTCCCCGCGTACATTAAAGAAGCCAGCAACTCCGCAGACCCTGTCACGCGCACTTATGAAGTGACATTTGGCTTCGAGAACCCAACGGACGCCAACATAAGTCCGGGCATGACCGGAAAAATCATCGTCGACCTGTACACGGAAAACCTCGCCGAGAAGGAGGGGCCCGTATCCGTACCGTCCAACGCCGTCTTCGCTGACGTAGACGGCAATCCCCATGTCTGGGTGGTCGATCCTGCGACTATGCGAGTGGCAAAACGAGCGGTCGAGCCCGGTGAGTTATCCGGGTCAGCGCTGCCAATACTAGGCGGCCTGTCTGGCGGCGATATTGTCGTCGTATCCGGGGTTAATAGTCTCACCGATGGCATGTTGGTAAGAGACCTCGGCGACAACTAGCACCTTTCTCGGACAACAAGAAGAAGCGCACTATGGATCTGGCAGCAATCGCTATCAAGAATCGGGTCGTTACGCTGGTACTGACAGTGGTCATGCTGGCAGCGGGTGTGATGTCTTTTGAAGGCATGAGCCGTCTCGAGGATCCGGAATTTACGATCAAGGACGCGCTCGTCATGACACCGTATCCGGGTGCGTCGGCGAAAGAGGTCGAGCAGGAGGTGTCCGATTACCTGGAGATCGCGGTTCAGCAGCTTGGTCAACTCGACAGAGTGGTGTCCAAGTCGGATCGTGGTCTCTCGACGCTGACGGTTACGATCAAGAATAACTACAACGCCGAGACCCTGCCGCAGGTGTGGGATGAGCTGCGCCGCAAGATCGGCGATGCTGCCAGCAGTCTGCCGGCCGGAGTGGGACAGCCTATTGTTATCGACGACTTTGGGGATGTATACGGCGTTTTTGTCGCGGTGACTGCCGATGGTTACAGCTATGCCGAGCTCAAGGACTATGTCGATTTCTTACGACGTGAGTTGTTGCTGGTAGAAGACGTAGGGAAAATTTCGACCTACGGTGATCGCACTGAAGCAATCTATATCTCCTTTGATCGCGACCGTATGTCGCAGCTCGGCATATCGTCATCGGGGATTATCGATGAACTCCTGCAAAAAAACCTCGTAACCGACTCGGGTCGCGTCCAGGTCGGCAGTGAGTTCATTACCATTGATCCCACCGGCGGGTTAACAGCCGTTGAGCATTTCGAAGAATTGATGATTCGAGGTGGCAGCGGGCAACAGATATTTCTGCGCGATGTCGCAATGGTTCATCGGGATTACGTCGAACCGCAAAACACGATCCTGCGGTATGACGGCAAACACAGTATCGGCCTTGGCATTTCCACTGTTGCCGGTGGCAACGTCGTGACGATGGGAGAAGGGCTGCGCGACCGTATGCTTGAGCTTGAAGGGCAACGGCCGGTTGGCATGGACTTCGGTATTGTGTCCCTGCAGTCCGACGCGGTCGTGACGGCTATCTCGGGCTTTGTTGTTAGCCTTATGCAGGCTGTCGCTATCGTTATCGGTGTTCTGTTGCTGTTCATGGGCCTGCGCAGCGGCTTGCTTATCGGCTTGATTCTCCTGGTAACGATTGTCGGTTCATTTATTTTCCTGAAGCCGATGGAAGTGGCTCTTGAGCGCATTTCGCTCGGAGCCCTGATAATCGCGTTAGGAATGCTGGTCGATAATGCGATTGTGGTCGTGGACGGCATTCTGATACGCATGCAAAAAGGAGAGCAGCCGGAGGCTGCGGCCAGTGCCGTCGTCAAGCAATCCGCGTGGCCACTACTGGGCGCAACATTGATTGCGATCCTCGCTTTCGCCGCAATCGGCACCTCCGACGACAGTACCGGCGAGTTTTGCCGCTCCTTGTTCCAGGTCGTCATGGTGTCCCTGTTATTGAGCTGGGTGACGGCTGTAACGATAACGCCGTTGCTGTGCGTCATGTTTCTCAAACCGCCACAGCAAGGCGAGGGGCAATCGGACCCCTACGACAGTGGCTTTTACCTGAAGTATAAAGCGGTCTTGCGCGGCTGTATTCGTAAGCGCTATTTCACGGCGATCGTGGTCGCTGGCATGTTCGGCACGGCACTTTGGGGTTTCTCTTACGTTGAACAGAGCTTCTTCCCGGGATCAACCCGCCCCCAATTTATGCTCGATATGTGGCTCCCACAGGGAACGCATATTGATGAAACCACGGCACAGGTTGCCGAGATAGAGCAATATCTCGGGGAGTTCGATGAGATTACGCATATTACGTCACTCATCGGCCAGGGCGGCCTGCGGTTCCTGCTGACGTACACACCAGAAAAGCTCAACTCTGCTTACGCGCAACTGCTTATTGACGTGGACGACTATCGAACGATCGCAGAGATCGGCCCCATCATCGAAAGTGAGCTGCAAGCAAGGTACCCGGATACGCTGTCCTATTATTCCTCTTTCCAGCTCGGCCCCGGCTCGACCGGCAAGATTCAGGCAAGATTTTCAGGCCCGGATATCCCGACGCTACGGCGATTTGCGGAACAGACCGAAGCGATTTTCCGTGCGGACCCGGATTCGAAGGCGATTCGCACTGATTGGCGGCAGCGCGTGAAGGTCATTCGGCCCGTGCTGGCGGATCAGCGCGCGAACATCAGCGGCGTTACGCGGCCTATGGTGGCGCAAGTCATGGCCGAGGCGTTTCAAGGTGAGGTCGCGGGTTACTACCGTGAAGACGATTTGCAGATTCCGATCATCTTGCGGTCCGAGGCGCATCTTCGCCAGGACATTGCGAATGCACAGAACCTGCAGATCTGGAGCCCGATAGCAGAGCGCATGATTCCGCTGCGGCAGGTTGTATCCGCTTTTGAAACGTCCTTCGAGGATGAAATCGTCAATCGACGTAATCGCAAGAGGACGATGACCATCTATGCTGATCCGGAGGAGGGCCTCGCTTCCGCCCTGTTCAATCGGGTCAGGCCGCAGGTCGAGGCATTGCCGCTGCCGCCCGGCTACGAGCTTGAATGGGGCGGTGAATACGAAGACTCGGGCAAGGCACAGGCGGCGCTGGCGGGCTCCATCCCGGTATTCGTACTATCGATGATCCTGGTGACCATCATCCTGTTCAATTCGCTGCGCCAGCCGCTCGTCATATGGCTGTGTGTGCCGCTGGCGTTAATCGGTGTGACTATCGGGCTACTCTCGACGGGACAACCATTTGGCTTTATGGCATTGCTCGGATTCTTGAGCCTGATGGGTATGCTGATCAAGAACGCTATCGTGCTAATCGATCAAATCAACATCGAGGAAGCAGAAGGCAAAGAATTACTGCCAGCAATTATCGATGCTGGAGCTAGCCGGCTTCGCCCCGTGTCCATGGCGGCGCTAACGACTGCTCTTGGCATGATCCCCTTGTTGATGGATGCGTTCTTTGCCTCAATGGCCATTACGATAATTGGCGGACTGATGTTCGCGACGGTTCTAACGATGGTCGTGGTACCGGTGTTCTATGCGATATTTTATAAGGCATAGGCGGGCAGCTTCGAACGAGGGAATATCCGCTCCGTGACATGACGGGCGCTGCATCCTTGAACTCAGGACTATCGTTGCAGAGTCATGTAACATCTTGATCCGTGACTATTAATATCCCAGATTTTTCCGAGACACGCGTTATCGTAGCAGGCGACGTGATGCTCGATCGCTATCTCTTCGGCTCGACCGGGCGAATTTCCCCAGAAGCACCTGTGCCCGTCGTGCACGTGCACGAGACCGATGACAGGCCGGGTGGTGCCGCGAACGTTGCGGTTAATCTCGCGGCGCTTGGTGCGGCGACAAGCCTGGTTGGCGTTGTCGGGAAGGACGTCGCCGCCGATTCGTTGGCCTCAATTCTCGGCAAGCAGAATATCGATTGCGCATTCGCTGTCGCTGATGATCGCCCGACCATAAAGAAGACCCGCGTGCAAAGCCGAGGTCAACAGCTGATTCGACTGGACGAAGAAAACGCGACCGCTATGCCGGGCGACGCGATGACCTCAAAGCTGAAAGGTACGCTAGCTGGCGCCGGCGCCGTGGTGCTGTCGGACTATGGCAAAGGTGCGTTGGCAGACGTGGTTGGCATGATCGCGGCCTGTCGCGATGCCGGTGTGCCGGTGCTGGTCGATCCCAAGGGAACTGACTTCAGCAAGTACCGTGGTGCTTCGCTGATCACGCCCAATCAGTCGGAATTCGAAGCGGTTGCTGGCAAGAGTGACTCGGACGAAGATCTTGTAATACGTGCTCGGGCGATGATGGATGAACTCGAACTCGATGCGCTCTTGGTCACGCGTAGTGAAAAGGGGATGCTCCTCGTCGAGGTCGGCGCTGAGCCCTTGTTCCTGTCCACACAAGCACGCGAGGTTTACGACGTCACGGGCGCAGGCGACACGGTTATCGCAACGCTCGCGGGCGCGTTGGCGAGTGGCCAGGATCTGTCTTCGGCTGCCGCTCTTGCCAATATTGCAGCAGGCCTTGTCGTTCGGAAGATCGGCGTTGCAACTGTCACGCTTGGCGAGATTTCGGCGGCGTTGCATGAACGTGGCCAGGGTGGGCGCGGTCTCGTGGAATTGGATGCACTGCTTGCTCTGGTCAGTGAAGCCCGGGAACGCAACGAACGCATTGTCATGACGAACGGTTGCTTCGACGTGTTGCATGCTGGTCATGTGTCGTACCTCGAAGAAGCCAAGAGTCTTGGCGATCGACTCATTGTTGCGGTTAATGACGACGATTCAGTTCGCCGGCTCAAGGGCGAGTCCCGTCCGATCAACTCGCTGAAAGATCGCTTACTCGTGCTTGCAGGCCTGGCGGCGGTCGACTGGGTCGTCCCATTTTCCGAGGACACACCGGCCAATCTGATCGGTGCCCTGTTACCGGACGTGCTGGTCAAAGGTGGTGATTACAAGGCCGAGGAGATTGCAGGGGCGACAGAGGTTCTGCAGAACGGTGGCGAGGTTCGTGTCCTGGCCTTTCGAAACGGCCTTTCTTCAAGCCGCATCATCAACAAGCTCGACGGCGAGTAAGCAGCCCGAGAGTCGGCCGTGCGCTATCTCTACAATCTACTGACCTACCTGCTGCTTATTCCGTTCGGGTGCTACTGGATCGCCCGCGGATTGGGCAATCGAACCTACCTTGATCGACTGGGTCAGCGGTTTGGCTTCGGATTTCCAGCACTTGAGCGTTGCATCTGGGTGCATGCGGTGTCAGTTGGCGAGGTTCAGGCTGCAGTGCCGCTTATTCGAGCTTTGATGCAGCGTTTTCCGGATCACGCATTGCTCATCACCACGGTCACGCCGACGGGTGCCGCACGCGTTCATTCGCTGTTCGGTGATACGGTCTACCACTGCTACATCCCGTTCGAATTTCCCCATGCCGTCAAAGCGTTCTTCCGGCAGGTAAACCCGGAAGCGGCCCTGATCATGGAGACAGAAATCTGGCCGAATTTGTATCGTGCCTGTGGCGTTCGGAAAGTACCGCTCATCCTGGTCAGCGCCCGTATCTCACCGAGGTCAGTACCGGGCTACCGAAAACTGCTTCCCCTGATTCGCGAAACCCTGTCGCATGGAATTATCATCGCTGCGCAAAGTGAGCCGGATGCCGAGAGGTTCCTGGCCCTCGGCGCCAGTCCTGCCAGAACGCATGTCATGGGAAACATCAAGTTCGATGTCGAGCCGGATCCCGATGTGCCCGAGAAGGGCAAAGCGGCCCGCGCTGAATTATTTGGTACGCGACCCGTCTGGATCGCCGCGAGTACGCATGAGGGTGAAGAAGAGCTCGTCCTGGACGCGCATGGCGCCTTACAGGCTCGTTACCCGGACTTGCTGCTGGTCCTCGTGCCGCGACATCCTGAGCGCTTTGCCTCGGTTCGAGAGCTTGTGGAGAATCGAGGATTCAGTGTCGTGTCGCGGACTGAAGGGCGGCCGGCCGGTGATGCGGCGGTCTTCCTCGGCGACACGATGGGCGAGGTGCCGATGTTCTTTGTCGCGAGCGATGTGGCATTTGTCGCCGGAAGCCTGGTCCCGATCGGCGGGCACAATCTCCTCGAGCCGGCAGGATTAGGCGTTCCCGTTGTGACCGGGCCGCACAACTTCAATGCGCAGGACATCGCGAATCTGTTTATCGAACTGGGCGCCTGCCGCCTGGTGGCAGATTCTGAGGAACTGGTGGAAGTGGTCGATGAACTGATCTCGGACCCGGACGAGGCCGCGCGCCTGGGGCGCGCGGGCCAGGAGGTGCTAGAGCAGAACCGGGGAGCGCTCGAGCGGCTCCTCGTACTCCTGGAGCCATTGCTTGGCAGTGATTCGCCGGGTTAGGTTCCCGACGCCTTTGCTTCTTCCTCGGCAATAACCTCTTCGGGCGGCTTGCGATCAATCAGCCACTGGTCGATTTGCTCGAGGTCCTGCACCTGCAAGGTGCCTGCGGCCTCCTTTAGGCGCAGCACATTGAGTATGTAGTCGTACCGGCTTTGGTAGTGATTCGTGATAGCGACATACAACGAGAACTGCGAGTTCAGGACATCAACAATCGTACGAGTACCAACATCAAATCCGGCCTGGGTGGCTTCAAGGGCCGTCTGGCTTGATGCGACAGCCTGTGCGAGCGCTTGCACGCGACTCTGCTCGGCAAGCACGCCTAGGTAAGCATCTCGCGACTGGCGTTCTGTTTCACGGGTGACGCGTTGCAACTGCTCTCGGCTGGCACGGTGCAGGTAGACGGCTTCGCGGACTCGCGATGAGGTTCCGCCGCCCGCGAAAATGGGTATCGTAAACTGGAGGCTGATCGTATTCGTGTCGAAATCCGAGTCGATGATGGAGGGTGCGCCGTCATTTGTTCCGTCGCCATCGTTGATTTGCTTGTCAGCCCGAGCGACCAGTTCCAGGGTCGGATAATGGCCGGTTTTCTGGAAGGAAATTTCGTCGCGCGCCAGTTTCTCATCCATGCGGCTGGCAATGAGATTGAGATTTTGATTCAACGACATGTCGACCCAGTCACGCTCGGATTTTTCAGGCAGGATCAACGGAAATTCTTCGACCGGTGCCGACAGATTGCGGGTGTACTCGCCTGTAATTTCGCGCAATAGATTTCGCGCGGTCGCCAGTTCTCGTTTCGCGCCGATCTCCGACGCCACAGACTGGTCATAGGCCGCCTGGGATTCCTGTACATCGGTGATGGCAATCAGGCCGACTTCGAAACGCTGCTTGGCTTGCTCAAGCTGTCGGGCGATCGCGGTCCGGTCTGCGTGAATCGAGGTCAGTCGATCCTCGGCCGCAAGCACGTCAAAGTACCGCTGCGCCACTCGAATGATGAGGTCCTGTTGCGCCGCTTCTCGCAGCGCCTCCGCCTTTGTGACGATCTTGTCGGCACGCCTGAGGTTAACGACCTGGTCCCAGCGGAACACGGTCTGTCTCAGTTCGGCGGTAAAGCCTTGCCGGTCGGTCTCTTGAGTGACGTCAACGGTCCGGTTCAGACCCAGCGAAAAGCTACTTCCGCTCGAGTCGATCTTGGTCCAGCCGCCATTAAGGTTCACTTGAGGTAACAGCACGCCTCGAGCCTGCGGCTCCGCCTCCAGCGCAGCCAGGCGCCGTGCTTCGGCCTCATGAATTTGCGGATCGCTCTGCAATGCCTGCTGATAGACCTCTAGCAGCGAGGCCGCGTTCGCGCCCGTGGGGGCAGCGATGACGCCAATTGCGAGTAGTAATACATTGATAATTTTAAAGTTTTTCATTTCTTCGTGTTCCGGAGTGGGGCCGCCCTTGAGCGCGAGGTGTTATAGTCTACTACATCACCAAACCAGTTGGAAATAGGGCTTCTAATCTTAGATGCAGGAGCTCCCCAAGTGGTTTCGTCCAAAGGGTGCTTTTGTCAAAAAGAAAATTGTGGTGGCAACGAGCCGTGAACCAGCGGCGCCAAGTCAGTTTCGAACAATGAGAGTGATTGCCAGTCGTGCTCGTCGGTCCTCTCGATAAGTTTCGCCTCCATCGCCGGGCTGTCACCAACGATGACGAAAAGGCGCCCGTGCGGGCTCAGCGCCTCGACAAAGCGCGGGTCAAACGTCTGAATTGAGCCGGTGACGGCTATCGCGTCGAACCTGTCATCGGGCAGTTCCTGGGTGGCGTCCATCTGCAGAAGCTCGACGTTATCGAAGCCCGCGGCCGCGAGCTTTTGTCCGGCCGCGCCCACAAAATCCGCATGCACGTCGATGCTCGTCACCTGCCCAGAGAGCGACGCGAGACAGGCCGTCAGGAAGCCACTGCCCGTGCCGATCTCGAGGACGTTCTCGCCGCCCTGGAGTCCCAATGCCTGCAGAACCCGGCCTTCCTGTGAAGGTGTCATCATATGCTGATCATTTCCGAGTGGGATGGCCGTATCCGCAAAGGCCAGCGATTCGAAACCCTCCGGAACGAAGTCCTCACGGGGAAGTTGCCGGAGCATTGCGAGGACGTCTTCGTCGTAGACATTCCAGCCTCGAACCTGCTGATCAACCATCTGCAGGCGCGCATAGTCGGTATTCATGCTCGTGTTACCTGTAACATTTTGAAATCAAACAAATAAAATTCTTCATTCTGGTTTCTGTCGTGACCGCGAATGGGCAGCTTATGACAGTCAGTTCGGAATTATGGTGAATAGCCTCGGTAGGCTTTGTTCGCTGGGATATGCTTACGCGAAGATGCGTCTCGAGCCCTTAAAAAAGCAATCATAACAAATGATCCGACCCAAACTGACTACGTGATAACCGGGTTCTGAATGACAACCACAATCCTGCTTTTCGCCCTGGCAACGCTGGTCCTGGTGACTACCGTGGCGAGCGTGTATCTGTGGGTATCACGCGGAAAGATTCGCGCTCGCGTTTCGCGGCTCAATGAGGAAACGCTTGAAGCATCGCGCGATGCATCCGTTGGCCACCGCCTGACGGTCCCCAACGATCCGGAAACAGCGCAGCTCGCACATACCGTCAATCGTTTGTTCGATGCGCTCGGGGAACGTGATGAGAAGATCCAGGGACGCGACCGCCTGTTCCAGGATTTTGCGAGGACACTGCCCGAAATCGTGATTATTCACGATGAGAAGATTCTCCTGGCAAATGAATCGGCGGCCGGTCTTGTCGGACTTGAGCCAGCGCAGTTGGTGGGTCGCGAGATCGCAGACCTGGTCAAGCCCGCCTATCGTGCTTTGTTTCGCAAGACAGTGACCAAGCGGCTCAGCGGTGAGAACGCACCCCGGCGCATCGAAATGCAGCTCATCAACGGCAACCAGGCCGGCCTCTGGGTGCAGGCACAAAGCTCGACAATCGAGTTTCGCGGCAACCGGGCAATTCTGACGGTCGCACGCGACATCAGTCATCGCAAGAGCCTCGAGGTCTCGTTGTCCCGCAGCAAGCGCCAGGCCCAATACACACTGGAATCGATCTCTGAGGGCGTCATCACGACGGACAATGATGGCCGAATCGATTATATGAACCTCGCAGCCGAGTCTTTAATCGGCGCCAATCGGGACGATGCGTCCGGTCATCGAATTGGCGAGCTGTTTACGTTGGTCGATGACGCGGACAGGCGACCGCTGGGTGACCCGGTTGAACGCTGTTTGGCAATGCGGCGGCGCGTGAATATGGGGCGTCGTGCGGTCATGGTCAGCGTGGACGGTGAGCACGAGCATTCGGTCGAGATCACGGCATCACCGGTTCGTGGCCCCAGCAACAGTATTTCCGGTACGGTCGTCGTGTTCCATGATGTCAGCGAGTTGCGCGGACTGACGCGCAAGATGTCCTACCAGGCAACGCATGACCCACTGACTGGCCTGATCAACCGCCGCGAATTCGAACGGCGTCTCGACGAAGCCATGGATTCTGCGCACGCAGAAGAAGCGGTTCACATGTTGTTCTACATGGACCTTGATCGTTTCAAGGCCGTAAACGACAGTTGTGGCCACATGGCAGGCGACAATATGCTTCGTGAAGTCGCCGCACTTATCAAGGATGAAGTGCGCGACTCCGATTTCGTCGGTCGCCTCGGCGGTGATGAATTCGGCGCTTTGCTTATTGGCTGTCCAATCGAGAAGGCACGCCAGATCGCGACGGACATCTGCAATGCGATCTCCGACTATCGTTTTGTCTGGAAAGACAAGATATTCAACATCGGTATCTCGATCGGCCTGGTAGAGATATCCCATGCAAGCGGCACGCTGCAGGATGTGATGAGCGCTGCAGATTCCGCCTGCTATATGGCCAAACAGCAGGGCAGGGGCCAGGTGCACATCTACTCGGCGCGTGACGAAGCCGTCGCCCGGGAGCGCGGGGACATTCAGTGGCTGCGCCAGTTGCAGACGGCGTTGCACGAAGATGGCTTCGCCCTTGCTGCGCAACCAATTATCGCTATGCGGGGGCGCGGCGAATCGGGGCCCGCCATCGAGGTTCTGATTCGCCTGAGCGATTCCCACGGTCGGCCTACCGTTTCGGCTGAGTTCCTGCGCCCGGCGGAGCGCTACCAGATGATGCCGCAAATCGATCGTTGGGTGATCAACTCAACCTTGACGGCAATTTCAGCCGGCGAGATCAAATTGCCAGCGCATCGCAGCTGCGCGATTAACCTGTCGGGACAGACCCTCGGGGACGAGGCATTTCTCGGTTTTGTTGTAGATTCACTGGATCGTTCCGGCGTCGCGCCATCGGCCATCTGTTTCGAGGTTACCGAATCCGCGATTCTTTCGAACGTCCAGCAGGCGCAGCGATTTATTGAAGTGCTGCATGGCATCGGCTGCGAGTTCTCTCTCGACGATTTCGGCAGCGGCCTTGGATCGTTCTCGAGTCTGAAGCACTTGCCCATCGACTACCTGAAGATCGACGGGACGTACACACGCAATCTGCAGACGGACCTCGTGAACCAGGAAATGGTGGCGGCAATGATCAAGCTCGCGCGTACCATGCAATTCCAGATCGTCGCGGAGGAAGTCGAGTACCAGGAAGACTTCGACTGGCTGCGCGACATCGGGGTGGACTTCGTCCAGGGGCATTTCATCGAGGCGCCGTCGATGCTGGGCCAAGGCTCGACAACGGGAACCTACCGCATACTTGGCAGCTAGTCGTCAGACTGGCGCGCGCTCCAGATAGCGACCGCCAGAGCGACGCCAATGGCGGGCCCTACCGCCACCCACAAAGAAACGTTGCCCATGGCGGTGCCGAAAGCCGCCCCGGCCCCGGTGCCGAGAACCACACCGATTCCAATGAATAAAAGCAGGTTGTGCCAGCTGTCATGGTGTTCAGTCATTTGCGTCTCCATTCCGTTCGGAAAGTCTCACGCTGTCA
>JAACFG010000209.1 GCA_009937605.1 Gammaproteobacteria bacterium
CATCCAGTTCCAGAACACGGCATTGCAGGACCACCTGACCGTCCTCGAGACTATTGAAATGTTCCGCTCCTTGTATGACCGAAAAGCGGACCTGGATGAAATTATCGAACAGTGCTCGCTCGGCGATCTGCTTGGCCGGGACAATCGCAAGCTTTCGGGCGGTCAGCGACAGCGCCTGTTGCTCGCGGTTGCGCTGGTCAATCGCCCGAAGCTGATCTTCCTCGACGAGCCGACCACCGGACTCGACCCACAAGCTCGCCGCAACTTCTGGGATCTCGTGCAGAACATTCGTGCCGATGGGGCCACCATTGTCCTGACCACCCACTACATGGATGAGGCTCAGGTCCTCTGTGATGAAATTGCCATCATGGATGCGGGCAAAATAGTCACCCAGGGAGCCCCTGAACAGCTACTTTTCGAAAAGTACGGCGACAAGCTGATCAATCTCTCGCATGGCGAAATCAGGCGACCCAACCTTGAGGACCTGTTTCTCGACCTGACCGGGCACTCCCTGCGGACCTGACGATGCTGCAACGTATTTACGCCATCTTTCGAGGCCGCAATCGTGAATTTATTCGCGACCGTTCGTCGCTGGCCTGGAATCTGTTGTTGCCTGTCGCTCTCGTGTTCGGCCTGTCATTCGCGTTCGACGGACAAAGAGATGAGTACACTGTTGGTGTCTTGCAGACCGAGGCGGAAGTCGATACAAACGCCCATCCATTTCTCGAAACAAAGTACGTGCGTTTTGTCCCGTACGAGGACATTGACAAGGCGCTGCTCAAGGTCGAGCGGCATCAACTTGACCTGCTTATTGAACTGGGTCCTCCGGCTCGATACTGGATAAATCCTACGGCAACCAAAGGCTATTTCGTCGAGTTCGCGTTGCTGCAATCCGCTGCCCCGGTAACTGATGCGGTCACCAAGGTTCAGATCGAGGGCGCCCCGGTTCGCTATGCAGACTGGATTTTGCCCGGCATTCTCGGCATGAACATGATGTTCAGCTGCTTGTTCGGAGTCGGCTACGTCATCGTTCGTTACCGCAAGAATGGGTTCCTGAAACGCCTGCGTGCAACACCGTTGACAGCATTCGAGTTCATTACTGCGCAGGTGGCCTCCCGCATGGTCCTGATCATGCTGATTACGTCGTTCGTGTATACGGGAACGCATCTGCTACTCGATACTCGCATGGAAGGAAGCTACTTCACGCTATTCCTCGTCGGGCTGGTCGGTGCGATTTCCATGGTGTCGTTGGGCCTGATCGTCTCGGCACGAGTGACCAGCGAGGAACTCGCAGGCGGCCTTCTTAACCTGATCAACTGGCCAATGATGATGCTGTCAGGCGTTTGGTTTTCGCTTGAAGGGACCGGCGAGACGGTACAGAAGATCTCGCAGATTTTCCCCCTGACACACGTGCTCGACTCCGCGCGCGCCGTCATGCTCGATGGAGCAACACTTGCAGACATCGCTCCCAGCCTGGCGGCGCTCACGGTCCTGAGCGGTATTTTTCTCGCCGTAGGATCGGCTATATTCAGATGGGAGCAGTATTAGGCGATGAAACATTCACTCGTTGATATTGGCGCAAACCTCGCGCATGACAGTTTTGACGACGATCGTGAAGAGGTGATGCAACGCGCGGCCGATGCCGGTGTCGCCACGATGATCGTGACCGGCTCCAGCGATGAGAGCAATGTCCGGGCAGCTGAACTGGCCGAGACAACTGGCGGTGTCCTGTTCTCAACGGCCGGCGTGCATCCACATCATGCATCAGATTACACGGACGAAAGCGATGCGTTAATTCGCTCCCTTGCTGTTAAGGAAGTCGTCGTCGCAATCGGCGAATGTGGTCTGGATTATTTTCGAAACTTCTCGCCACGCGAGGCTCAGCTCAGCGCATTTGGCCGCCAACTCGATATCGCGAAGGAAACTGCGCTGCCAGTGTTCTTGCATCAACGGGACGCGCATGACGATTTCGTTGAAATCCTCGAGCCCGCTCTGCCGGACCTGACGCGGGCAGTAGCGCACTGCTTCACCGGCGAAGGCGAGTCACTGCGTGAGTACCTTGCGATGGGCCTTTATATCGGAATTACCGGCTGGATCTGCGATGAGCGCCGGGGCAAACACTTACACGACATCGTCCACATCATCCCGGACGACAAGCTGTTGATCGAGACCGATGCCCCGTACCTGATGCCGAGAACGATACAACCGAAACCCAAGACACGCCGAAACGAGCCGATGTATCTGCCAGAAGTATTGAATGTTGTGGCCCAAGCGCGAGCCCAAAGCGTTGATCACGTCGCTGAGGTTACGTCTCGGAACGCGCGGCGCTTTTTTGGTTTGCCGCCTTCTGGATAAGCTCCCAGTGCGGCTTGAACGCCTCGATCTTGAATTTTGCAGCGCTCTTGTCCGGCTCGCCGAAGTCGGCGATTAACTGCTCGATATCACAGACCAGGCTTGGTGTGCCCTTCGTAAATTCGGCGCCATCCAGGAAAACGACTCGTCCGGCTACCGGTACCTGCCGAACGATCTGACGAACGGCTGCAATCCGATCGTACAAGGCCGGTTGGGGATTGGGGAACGTGTAGCGGCGGTCCTCTGCGATGACAGTCCAGTCCTGCATCTTGTCGCTTCCAAACACCACCCCCTGAACATCCTTGACCTCGATAATAAGCAGACCGTTTGATGTCAGGAGCAATTGGTCCACCTGTATCTCGCCTTCGTCGGCACTTGGAATAACCAGCGCTTCGATGCGCTGATATCCGATGTCGGCGAGCGCTTTCTCAAGCGAACTCCCACCCGCAAAGAACCGGCGATAGATCAGCCAAATGACGAGCAGCATGACCACCGCCATGAGTGGCACTGCCCAGGATGCTCCGTCGAAGTCTGTCATTCGAGTACTGTAGCAAGTGCGGTCAGGGTTGGCTCGATAGATCTGGCCTTCGCCGGACGAGAAAGTAACTCCGACAGTTCAGGCGGCACCGGCACCGTCTCACCAATCAGCGGCTCGACAATCGTCTCGAATTTCGCCGGATGTGCCGTCGCCACGAGAATCCAGTCGTGCTCGTCCGCCAGGCTCCTGTCGAGCTGTCGCCAGGTGTGTGACGCCGTTGCCGTGTGCGGGCACGTTGCGAACCCGAACTCCGCGAAATCCTGCTTGATTGCCGCTTCGATTTGCCCATCGTTCACGGACAAAACGCCGAGTTGCTCGCGCAGGACGGCCGCTTCGCCAACGAGGTGACGCAATCGCTCCATGTTGCTCGGATCGCCAACGTCCATCGCCGAGGCCAGCGTCTGCAAGCTGGCGCGAGGCAACCATTCGAGCGTGTCGAAGTAATCCGCAATCGTCCGATTCGCATTTGTGGCCAGGATAACCGGCCCGATCGGCAGACCCATCTCGCGAGCCATAATGCAGGCGAATGCGTTGCCGAGGTTACCCGTCGGAATAATGAATGCCGGCCGATTGCCGGTGCGCCGGAAGTGTCGCAGCGACGCGTCCGCGTAGTAGGTGCTTTGCGGCAGCAATCGCCCGATATTAATGCTGTTCGCGGAGCTGAAACGGTGTGCGGATGACAGCTCCGGATCCGCCATTGCCGCTTTGACCATGGCCTGGCAATCATCAAATGCGCCGCGCACTTTCAGCGACAGCACATTCTCACTCCAGCAGGAGAGTTGGTGAGCCTGGCGCTCAGACACGCGCCCATCGGGGAACAACACGACAACACGCATGCCCGGCCGTTCGTCAAATGCCGCAGCAACTGCAGCACCCGTATCTCCCGACGTCGCAACGAGGATTGTTAGTGGATTCTCTACATCACCTTCAAGCCGCGACAAACAGGCGGCCAGGAAGCCAGCGCCGACGTCCTTAAACGCCACGGTCGGCCCATGATAGAGCTCCAGCAACGACACGTCGTGACCGTCGACAGGCAACGGCGTCGCCGGGATGGGGAAACTGAATGTCTCCGACAGAATCGCGTCCAGATCGTCCTGCAGCGAGGACCCGGCAAAGAACGGGTTCAACAGGACGTGGGCCACTTCCGGGATGTTATGAGCGCCATTGAAGTCGCCGACCTCGAACGCCGGGAGCTGTTCGGGAAGAAACAAGCCGCCGTCGCTCGCGATACCCAGGCGCAGCGCATCGTCCAGAGTGACCGGTCCGGCGCCACGGGTGCTGAAATACTTCATCAGTTGGACTCGATATGCGCACCCGGCGCGGTCATCGGGCTAACCCAGGATTCGCACCCAATGCCCAATGTGCGGCAGGCCTGCTCCATTGCTATCGCTACATTCTGTGCATTACCTGTCTTGCACAAGGCAAAAATGCTGGGCCCACTCCCGGAGAGACTGCAACCGAGCGCGCCGCCCTTTTCTGCCGCTGCTTTGACAACGTCGAA
>JAACFG010000059.1 GCA_009937605.1 Gammaproteobacteria bacterium
AACAGCGTACGGCGATTCGCCATACCAGCCCCTGTCAACATTTGCCGGCAACGAGATGCTCGTCGATATTGCGGATCTTATCTGCCTCGGTCTGCTGAGTCATGACGAGGTCTCGGAGCTCACGACCCTCCCTGAGCGCTATGTCGACTACGGCACGTTGATACCAATCAAGAACCGCCTGTTGAACCTCGCCGCGAGTCGCTTCGACGAATTCGTCGGCGAGGAAATCCTGAATGATTTCAGGGGCTTTTTGGAGCGTAATGACGATAACTGGCTGCACGACTACGCCGTATTTCGAGTCCTGAAGACAAGCCACGGCGAACGTCCATGGCCGGAGTGGCAACCGGAGTACGTACATCGCGACGCTGCGGCTCTTGCCCAGCTGGAAGCTTCAGAGGCCGAACGCATTCGCGCGATCAAGATCATCCAGTACTTGTTCTTTCGCCAATGGTGGATGCTGCGTGACCACGCGCACGCTAATGGAGTCACCCTGTTCGGCGACATGCCGATCTACATTGCGCTGGACAGCTCGGACGCATGGGCCAATCGCGACATCCTGCGGCTTGATGAAGACGGCAATCCTGACCATGTTGCCGGCGTGCCGCCCGACTATTTCAGCAAGGACGGTCAATTGTGGGGCAATCCGCTTTACGACTGGGACCAGCACGCGGCCAATGGCTATCGATGGTGGGTCGATCGACTTCGGGCAACGGCCGAACTCGCCGATCTCGTACGCATCGATCACTTCCGCGGCTTTGAGTCCTACTGGTCAGTACCCGCTGCATCAGAGACTGCCCGCCAGGGTGCGTGGGAGCCCGGACCCCGCGACGCAATATTCGATGCGATGAAGAGCGCGCTCGGGACGCTGCCCATTGTCGCCGAGGATCTCGGTGTCATTACGCCCGCAGTTGAGCGTTTGCGGGATCGGCATAACTTCCCGGGGATGGTCGTGCTGCAGTTCGCCATCGGTGACCACGAGTTCAATCTCCATGACGTCGGCGAAAACAGCGTCTGCTACACCGGCACCCACGACAATGACACGATGCTCGGCTGGTTCCGCGGCAGTCCGGACGACATTCGCTCAGATGAAGAAATCAGTGAGACCCGGCGCGCGGTGTTGGCCAGGACGGGCGGCAGCGCCGAAACCATCCACACTGACCTCATAAAAGTGGCCTTCTCCAGCAATTCGCGCATCGCGATCGCCCCACTGCAGGACTACCTGGGCCTGGGATCAGAAGCCCGCATCAACACGCCCGGAACGCTGGGCGGCAACTGGCAATGGCGTGTAATCGACGCCCAATTGACGCCGGATATCTGCGACAATATCGCATCCATGGTTCGCGCCTCTGGACGAGCACCGGCATCCTGACCGGTCGCCCGGACTCAGAGGTGCGCCTACGAGTCAACCCGGGAACTGCCAAGAATGAATGATATTGAACGACATGACGACGCGCGTTTTATCAGCCGGCTTACACGCCAGACGCTCGCCTTGATACTCGCTGGCGGCCAGGGCTCGCGGCTGCATGAACTAACCGGCTGGCGGGCCAAGCCGGGACTCTACTTCGGCGGCAAATTCCGGATCATCGATTTCCCGCTTTCGAACTGCATCAACTCGGGCATTCGGCGTATCGGCGTCCTGACCCAGTACAAGGCGCATTCGCTGATTCGCCACCTTTTGAATGGCTGGTCCTGGTTTCAATCCGGGGCGGGTAACCGGGAATTTGTCGAGATCCTGCCCGCGTCCCAGCGTGTCGGTGGCGAGTGGTACAGGGGCACAGCAGATGCCATCTACCAGAACCTCGATATCATTCGAACCCACGATCCGAAGTTCGTATTAATCCTCGCGGGCGACCACGTTTACAAGATGGACTACGGTCCGTTTCTCGCCTTTCACAACGACCAGCAGGCCGACATGAGCATCTGCTGCCTTGAGGTTCCTGTTGAGGAAGCGGCCGGGGAGCTCGGCGTTATGACGGTCGATAAAACGGGACGCATTATCGCCTTCGACGAAAAGCCGGAGAAACCCAATTCAGTACCTGGCAAGCCCGGCATCTGCCTGGCCTCGATGGGGAACTACCTTTTCAATACCGAGTTCCTCTACGAGCAGGTTATCCGTGACGCCGACACGCCAGATACCCAGCATGACTTCGGCAAAAACGTCATACCGGCACTGATCGAGCAATACCGCGCCTACGCCTACCCATTTCGTGACCCGGAAACCGGCCAGCAGGCCTATTGGCGTGATGTCGGAACACTCGACGCGTTCTGGGAGGCCAACATGGAGCTCATTTCCGTGTCACCCCAGCTGAACCTGTACGACAAGGTATGGCCGATCTGGACGCACCAGATACAGGCGCCGCCTGCCAAGTTTGTGTTCGACGAGGACGATCGCCGTGGCACGGCCATTCAGTCCATGGTCGCCGGAGGCTGCGTGATATCGGGCTCGGTCGTGCGGGGCTCGTTGATGTTCTCCGATTGCTACGTCCACTCCTACAGCGAGGTTACGGAATCGGTGGTCTTGCCGGACGTCGATATCGGCGAGCACTGCCGTATCCACCGCGCGATTATTGATCGCGGCTGTCGCATACCGGAAGGCACGACGATCGGTATGGATCATGACGAGGACCGCGAGCGAGGTTTCCGAATTACGCGCAAGGGCATCACGCTGGTCACGCCGGACATGCTGGGACAGCAGTTGCACTTCACGCGCTAGGACGCCGTTTCCGATATGCATTCCGTCCTGTTTCTTGCCGCTGAGAACGGCGCCTTGCCCGGAGGTAAAGTCGGCGGCGTCGGCGATGTCGTGCGCGACCTGCCGAAAGCACTGACGCAGGCAGGCTGGCGAGTTCGCGTTGCAACACCGTCTTATGGAACGCTGCACCGCCTGAGCGGTTCCCGGCCATTAACCACACTGCCCGTCGCATTTCGCGGCGAGCAGCTTGATTTCGAGGTCTGGAGCGTGCCGACTGACGGCGACGTCGAAAATATCGTCCTGCACCACGCGCTGTTCGAGGAGCAAGGTCCCGGACGCATCTACTTCGGCGGAGACGCGGATCGCCCCTTCGCTACCGACGCGACCAAATTCGCCCTCTTTAGCGTCGCGGCCGCGAGTTGGGTACGCTCGCTCGAAGAATTGCCGGATGTTGTGCACCTGCACGACTGGCACGCTGCGATGTATTTGCCGGTGACGAAGTACCTTGATGAGTTCGCCTCCCTTCGAAGCATCCGTACGGTGTTCACGATTCACAACCTGGCCTACCAGGGAACACGGCCACTCGATGGCGACGCGTCGTCGTTGAAGGCCTGGTTCCCCGAAATGGCACCGGACGTAGGCGCAGTCTGCGATCCCGAGCATACGGACTGCATTAACCCCATGGCGGCGGCAATCCGCCTTGCCGACAAGGTCAGCACGGTGTCACCGACCTACGCTGAAGAGATCTGCCGGCCAAGCAATCCGGCAACCGGCTTCATTGGCGGCGAAGGCCTCGAAGGTCTGTTACAGACCGCGCGAGATGAGGGCCGCCTGAGTGGAGTGCTCAACGGCTGCTTCTACACCGGCCTTGGTGGGCGCCGTCCCGGATGGCAACGCATCATCGCGTTGATCGAAGAACAGCTGCGCGACTGGCAAAGCGACGCTCCTGCCAATGAAGCACACAAGCTCGCGCTCGAACGGGTCACCGCACTGCCGAAACGCCGACCTCGTCACGTCATCACGAGCATCGGCCGCCTCGTGGAACAAAAAGCCACGTTGCTGCTGCTCGGCGATACTGCTGACAACTCACCCATCGAACGAATCGCCGAGCGCTGCGGACGTGACGCCGCAATATTTATTCTCGGAAGTGGCGACGCTGCCTTTGAGCAGCGGATGCTGGAAGTCGCGCGCAGGCTACCCAACCTGGTCTTCCTGTGCGGCTACTCCGAGGTGCTCGCTGACCCGCTTTACCACGCCGGCGACCTGTTCCTGATGCCGTCCAGTTTTGAGCCCTGTGGTATCAGCCAGATGCTCGCGATGCGACGCGGTCAGCCCGTGGTCGCGCACCGGGTCGGCGGACTCGGGGACACGATCGACGACAACGAAACAGGTTTCCTGTTCGACGGAGCGACGCCTGGCGAGCAAACCGACGCATTTGTTGACACGACCTTGCGAGCCCTCGATCTGCGCGCCGACGACCCTCTGCGCTGGCAGGAAATCCAGAACGCCGCCGCGGAAAAACGCTTCGACTGGGCATCCGCGGCCCAGGCAACCATAAAAAGGCTCTACACCCGCCATGCGTAAGAATAGCGAATACGAGGCGCTGGTCGATGGCCGGCACAACAACCCGTTCCGAATCCTGGGCCTGCAGGGCTCGGGGAGCGGCCGCGTTGTACGAACGCTCCTGCCGGCCGCGAAAGCGGTGGACCTGGTGGAACGCGACGGTGCCAAGGTCGCAGCGATGCGGCGAATTCATGAAGGTGGCCTTTACGAGGCAGAGATGCCGCCGCGCAAACGCAGTTATGCGCTACGCGTGACCTGGGAGTCTGGTGAGACGCAGCTCATCGAAGATCCGTATCGGTTCCCGTCAACACTGGGCGAACTCGACTTATATTTGTTAGGCGAAGGGTCCGACGCCTACATCTATCAGAAACTTGGCGCGCACCTCCGAACCATCAGCGGCGTCACTGGCACGCGATTTGCGGTATGGGCTCCGAATGCCTCACGTGTCAGCGTGGTTGGGGATTTCAACGGCTGGGATGGCCGGCGGCATGTCATGCGTCTGCATCCAGGCAATGGTATCTGGGAAATTTTCCTCCCGGATGTCGGCAATGGCGCCCTGTACAAGTACGAAATCACGGACGCCAATGGCAAACTCCTGCCACTCAAGGCGGATCCCTACGGCACGCTGCACGAGCCGCCGCCTGGCAATTCGTCCATCGTGTTCGAAAGCCACTATGACTGGCAGGACAAGACCTGGATGGCCGACCGCCGGGGTCCACCTCGACTCGACCTTCCAACGAGCATTTACGAAGTCCACCTGGGTTCCTGGCGGCGCAAGGAAGACGGCAGTTACCTGGGGTATAGAGACTTCGCCAATGAACTGGTGCCGTACGTCGTGGACATGGGCTTCACGCACATTGAACTACTGCCAGTGACCGAACACCCGTTCGATGGTTCCTGGGGCTACCAGCCCATCGGCATGTTTGCACCGACCCAGCGTTTCGGCACGCCCGACGATTTTCGCTATTTTGTGGACGCCTGCCACGAACACGGTATCGGCGTGATCATGGACTGGGTGCCAGCGCACTTCCCGAACGACGAGTACGGCCTGCGGCGCTTCGACGGTACCGCCCTCTACGAGCACGCGGACCCGCGCAAAGGTGAGCATGCGGACTGGGGCACGCTCGTCTTCAACTACGGTCGGCGTGAAGTTATTAACTACCTGGTTGGCAACGCGCTGTACTGGATCGACGAATTTCACATCGACGCGCTACGCGTCGACGCGGTCGCGTCAATGCTGTACCTGGATTACTCGCGTGAAGAAGGCGAATGGGTACCCAACGAACACGGCGGAAATGAAAATCTCGAAGCCGTCGAATTCCTGAAACGACTGAACATCGAATTGCATGCGCATGGCGCGACTTCCTACGCGGAAGAGTCCACAGCCTGGCCGTCGGTATCGCGGCCGGTCGATGCGGGCGGCCTGGGTTTTACTTACAAATGGAACATGGGGTGGATGAACGACTCGCTGCTGTACATGTCGGAAGACCCTGTGCACCGCAAGTTCCATCACGACAAGATGACGTTTGGCCTTGTCTACGCATTCAGCGAGAATTTCGTCCTGCCCCTGTCGCACGATGAGGTCGTGCACGGCAAGCGATCCATTCTTGGCCGCATGCCGGGCGATCGCTGGCAACAGTTCGCGAATCTTCGTGCGTACTACGGAACGATGTTTGCACACCCGGGCAAGAAACTACTGTTTATGGGCAACGAGATTGCACAGAATCGCGAATGGAACCACGATCAGTCACTGGACTGGCATGAACTCTCCGAACCAGGGCACGAAGGCATTCAGCGCCTGCTGCGCGATCTGAACAAGCTGTACGTGGCGACGCCTGCATTGCACGAGATCGACTTTAGCGAAGCTGGCTTCGAGTGGATCGACTACAGCGACAGTGATAGCAGCGTCCTCAGTTGGCTGCGGCGCGACAAAGCCGGTAAGTGCGTCGTCTGCATTACTAATCTCACACCCATGGTTCGCGAGTCATATCGACTCGGTGTTCCTGAAGAAGGCACGTACCGAATCCTGCTGAGCACTGATGAAGAACAGTACGGTGGCAGCGGTATCGGCGCCGTATCTTATGAGACGAATAAGGATGGCCGGCACGGCCGGCCGTATTCAATCGACCTGACCTTGCCGTCGTTGGCCACCGTGTTTTTGGAGAAGACCTGAATGTCCGTCAAACCGAGTAATAAGAATGGCGACCGCGAGCTGTTGCAGACGTCCGAACTGCCGATGACAGCCGATGCCATTCTCAGCGACTTCACACACTACTTCGGGCGTATGTTGGGGCGGCGCACGATCCAGGTGGATTCACCCTTCCTCTACCAGTCCGTTGTCTATGCGGCACGTGATCGGCTCATGGAGCGCTGGAACAAGACACGCAATACCGTTGAGGCGAATGACAGCCGGCGCGTCGCCTACCTGTCACTCGAATTCCTCATGGGGCGCCTTCTCCGAAACGCACTGCTCAACCTGGGGATGGAGGAAGAGACGACCGCCGCTCTCGACCGAATCGGCCTTGATCTCGAGGACGTCTGCGAGCGTGAGAAGGACACCGGGCTCGGCAATGGTGGCCTTGGGCGGCTCGCCGCCTGCTTCCTGGACAGCTGTGCAACGCTGTCACTGCCCGTGGTCGGCTACGGGATTCGTTACCAGTACGGCATGTTCCACCAGCGCATCGAAAACGGCTACCAGGTCGAGGAAGCCGATTCCTGGCTACGTGAAGGTTTCCCGTGGGAGATCGAACGTATCGAGTATGCGCAGACGATCAAGTTCGGTGGGCGCAGCGACGTGCAGATCGACGAGCAGGGCCGTTCCCGTCATGTCTGGGTCGACACAAACGACGTCCTTGCGATTCCCTACGACATTCCGGTGCCGGGATTTGAAAACGATGTCGTCAACACTTTGCGCCTCTGGTCAGCCGCCGCACGCGACGAATTCGACCTGGAGGAATTCAATGCGGGGAGCTACGCCGATTCGGTCGCATCGAAGAACGCGGCCGAGAACATCACGATGGTGTTGTACCCGAACGCGACAACCGAAAATGGCCAGGAGTTGCGACTGCGACAGCAGTATTTCCTCGCGTCGGCGAGCCTGCAGGACACGATCCGAAACTGGCAGCGACGACACGGCGACGATTTTTCCGAATTCGCCGCAAAGAACTGTTTCCAGCTCAACGATACGCACCCGGCGATTGCCGTTGCAGAGCTCATGCGGCTGCTGATTGACGAACACGGCTTCGATTGGAACGGCGCCTGGGACGTCACGCGGAAAACGATGGCCTACACCAACCATACGCTGCTGCCCGAAGCGCTCGAGATGTGGCCGGTTGCGATGTTCAGGAGACTGTTGCCTCGCCTGCTGGACATCATTTACGAGATCAACGCGCACTTCATCGCGGAAATCAGCCAGCGATGGCCTGGCGACAACGATAAGGTGCGCCGGATGTCGCTCATCCAGGAAGGCGCCGACCCGATGATCCGCATGGCCTACCTGGCCATTGTCGGCAGCTTTTCGATTAATGGCGTGGCCGAACTGCATTCGCGTCTGTTGCGTGAGGGTTTGTTCCGGGATTTTGCCGAGCTCTGGCCTGATCGCTTCAATAACAAGACCAATGGCGTCACACAGCGACGCTGGCTCGCCGCCTGTAATCCGGCGCTGGCGAACCTGATCGGCGAGAAGCTCGGTGACAGTTGGAAAACGAACCTCGAGCAACTGGATGCCCTTCGCGAATTCGCCGATGACCCGGATTTCCAGGCTCGCTGGCGCGACGTCAAGCTGGCGAACAAGCAGCGGCTTGCCGCCGACATTGAGAACAAGACCAGCCTGAGTGTGTCCACGGACATGATGTTCGATGTACAGGTGAAGCGAATTCACGAGTACAAGCGGCAGCTGTTGAATGTGCTCCATGCTATTCACCTGTATGACCGGATCCGTCGTGGCGACGGTGAGGGTCTCGCACCACGCCTGATTCTCATCGGCGGCAAAGCGGCACCCGGCTATGTCATGGCCAAATCGGTCATCAAGTGCATCAATAATGTCGCGCGCGTCATCAACTCAGATCCGGCCATGGCCGGCCGCCTGCAACTGATTTTCTACGCAGACTACAACGTCTCGGCTATGGAGAAGATCTGTCCGGCCGCGGATCTGTCGGAACAGATTTCCACCGCTGGCAAGGAAGCATCGGGCACCGGCAACATGAAGTTCATGATGAACGGCGCGATCACGATAGGAACGCTGGACGGGGCCAACGTTGAAATACGCGAAGCAGTGGGTGGCGACAACTTCTTCCTGTTTGGCAACACCGTTGAAGATATCGAGGCCTTACGCGGCAGCTATGACCCGCAAGCGCTCATCGATGGCGACACGGATTTCCGGCGGGTCATGGACCTGCTTGAGAGTGGTCACTTCAATCGATTTGAGCCTGGCATCCTCGATACGCTCATTCAGTCGATCAAGGAACCTGCCGACCCGTGGATGACCGCGGCCGACTTTCGGAGTTTTGTGGACGCACAGGAAGTCGCCGGTGCTACGTACCAGGACGAGACGCTCTGGACGCGTATGAGCATACTCAACACGGCATGCTCCGGTCGATTTTCGACAGACCGGACGATGCGCGACTACAACGACGACATCTGGCACGTCGAGCCTATCAATCAAGAGACTTCATGATCGACAGAGGTTCTCCCGAAGGACTCGGTCCATCCACCACGGGCGATGGCACCAACTTTGCCCTCTTCTCCTCCGTCGCCGAGCGCGTGGAGCTGTGCCTGTTCGACCCGAGCGGTAACCAGACCAGCTCCCACGACCTGCCGGATTGCACAGATGGCGTGTGGCACGGGTTCCTGCCCGGCTGCGAGACGGGCCAACGTTACGGCTACCGGGTGCACGGACCGTACGATCCGGCGCGTGGGCTGCGCTGCAATTCACAGAAACTGTTGGTGGACCCGTACGCACGTCGATTACATGGCGGGTTTCAGTGGTCGGATCGCGTCTTCGACTCGAATACCGAAGACAGCGCCGGCGATATCCCGTTCAGTGTTGTGACGGACGTTGGCACGCCCTGCGACGAGCGCAAACCTCGTATCCCGTGGGGCGAAACGATCTTCTACGAGTGCAACGTACGCGCTTACACTATGCAGCACGCCGGTATTGAGGAGCTGCATCGCGGCAAGTTTTCGGGGTTTAGTAACAAGAAGATCGTCGAGTACATCAAGGCCCTCGGCATAACGTCTGTCGAACTCATGCCGGTGTATGCCTTCGCGGACGAGCAACATCTTGTCGACCAGAACCTGCGCAATCTCTGGGGTTACAACCCGATCTCATTCTTCGCACCGATGCCACGGTATGCCAACAAGGATGCTGACCTCGAACTGCGCGACATGGTTCGAACGTTTCACGACGCGGGACTGGAAGTCATCCTCGATGTCGCCTACAACCACACGGCCGAAGGCGGTGCGCTTGGGCCCAGCATCTCGTTTCGCGGAATCGATAACCTCACCTACTATCGGACGCCTCCTTACGCACCTGGTGAGTACATTAATGACACCGGGTGCGGTAATACGCTGAATGTCGAACACCCGCGTGTGCGACAACTCGTTGTTGAAAGCCTGGCGTATTTTTCTGAAGTACTTGGGGTTGACGGTTTTCGTTTCGACCTCGCCACGATTCTCGGGCGTCGTGATCACGGGTTCTCCAAGGGACATCCGCTGTTACTCGATATCAGCAACGATCCGCGGCTGGCCGAAACCAAGCTCGTCGCCGAACCCTGGGATCCGGGTCCCGGCGGCTACCAGCTCGGCAATTTTCCGCCACGCTGGGCCGAATGGAACGATGTCTACCGCGATGGTGTGCGTGAATTCTGGCGAGGCGACCTTGGCAAGAGCGGTGTACTCGCGCGCCGTATTCATGGGTCCGCCGATATCTTCGAGGCCAGCGGACGTGGTCCCGATGCCAGCGTGAACTTCGTGACCGCACATGATGGCTTCACGCTGCGCGATACTGTCAGCTACGTTCATCGTCACAATGAAGCAAACGGCGAAGACAACCGCGATGGGCACTCAAGTAACTACAGCAGTAACTTCGGCATCGAAGGTGACACGGATGACGAAGCGATTAATCGACAACGACGTCGCCAGCGGCTGAATCTCCTGGCAACACTCATGATGTCGCAGGGTACGCCGATGGTTCTCGCAGGCGATGAGTTCGGCAACTCGCAAAATGGCAATAACAATGCGTACGCCCAGGACAATGAGACCGGCTGGCTGGACTGGTCCGGACTCGAGTCAGACCCCCAGTTCACCGAGCAGGTGCGTGAATTGGTCTGGCTACGCCGTGAAATTCCGCTGCTGCGTCTGCAGCAATTTGTGCACGGCGAACTTGAGCTACCAGATGGTCTGGTTCGTGTGGATTGGATCAACCAGGAAGGTGACACCAAGCAGGGTGCAGAGTGGGCACACAGCCGTGCCTTCACGAAAGTCATAACGCGAGTTCACAAGGACGAAAGTGAGTCGAAGATTGCGATCCTGATCAACGCGCACGATCATGACGCGCAAATGCGACTTTCGCGCACTGGCGTGAAGAACGACTGGCGCGTCGTGTTCTGCAGTGCCGCAGAAGGATTTGATCTCAATGGCGGCAGGACAGTCACTGTCCCCGAACAATCCATCGCATTGCTGGTGGCCGAGTAGCTTTATACCGGCAATGCCGTCGAGTACTTGACGCGCCGCAGGACAAACGTTGAGCTCGCCGACTGCACCGCTTGGTGACGCAGAATCTGCTCGTTGAGGAAATCGTTGTAGCTATCCATATCGTGTGCGACGACCTGCAGCAGGTAATCTCGATCACCCGACACGGAGAAACACTCCGTCACCTCGGGCAAGAGCGACACATGGCGTTCGAAGTTCTGGCGGTGCTGCTCGGTGTGCTCAGTCATGGCAACGAGAAGCAGCACTTGTATATTGAAACCAGCAACTTTCGGATTTAGCAGGGCAACCTGTCGCTCGATGAGGCCGGCCTCCTCGAAATCGCGAATTCGACGCCAACAGGACGTACGCGACATACCGACGAGTTCGGCGAGGTCACTCTGGTTTCGTGTCGCGTCTCTCTGCAGTTCGGCCAATAGCCTGCGGTCCGCCCGGGACAACTCCATCTGAGCCTCCTGTTCGTTTTTCGAAACTTTATGAAACGTTTGTTTCCAGTATACGGAGTTTTTGGCGCATTTTGGACCCCTGTTCGCTTAATTACGCGCATAATGTCGAAAAGTTTTGTACGACAGATCCGACGCGGGGAATCCGACAATGGCAGATCTCTTTGAAAATCCGATGGGACTCAACGGCTTTGAGTTCGTGGAATTCGCATGTCCTGAACCGGGTGTGCTGGAAAGTGCTTTTACGCTCCTTGGTTTCACCGAGGTCGCGCATCATCGTTCGAAAGACGTCACCCTGTGGCGCCAGGGCGATATCAATTTCATTATCAACCGTGAGCCGAAGAGCCGGGCCTGGTATTTCGCTCGCGAACACGGCCCATGCGCCTGCGGCATGGCGTTTCGCGTCAAGGACGCGCACGCGGCCTACAACCGTGCCCTTGAGCAAGGTGCCGAGCCCGTCGAAATTCCGACCGGTCCAATGGAGCTGCGCTTGCCGGCCATCAAGGGAATTGGCGGAGCAACTGTCTACCTGATCGACCGCTACGAAGAAGGTACGTCTATCTACGACATTGATTTCAACTTCATTGAAGGTGTCGATCGACGCCCGGAAGGATGCGGCTTTACGGTCATCGATCACCTGACCCACAACGTCTACCGCGGCCGCATGGAGTACTGGGCGGACTACTACGAGAAACTCTTCAATTTCCGTGAGATTCGTTACTTTGACATCAAGGGCGAATATACGGGTCTGTTGTCCAAGGCGATGACCGCACCGGATGGCAAGATTCGCATCCCGCTTAACGAGGAAGCGTCGAAAGGCACCGGGCAGATCGAGGAGTACCTGATGGATTTCAACGGCGAGGGGATCCAGCACATAGCGTTTGCCTGTGATGACCTCTATGCCTGTTGGGACCGACTGAAGGAAAGCGGTATTGAGTTTATGACCGCGCCGCCCGCCGCTTATTACGAGATGCTCGAGGAACGACTGCCTGGACATGGTGAGCCCGTCAAGGAAATGCAATCCCGGGGCATCTTGCTCGACGGTACGACCGGGGACGATGAGCCGCGCTTGTTGCTGCAGATTTTTTCGGCGAACATGGTGGGGCCGACGTTCTTCGAGTTCATTCAACGCAAAGAAGACGAAGGATTCGGTGAAGGCAACTTCAAGGCACTGTTTGAATCAATCGAACGCGACCAGGTCGCCCGCGGCGTCGTCAGCGCCGACGCCTGACAGGAGCAAACCATGGAATTGAAACGTATTCATCACGTTGCCTACCGCTGCAAGGACGCGAAAGAGACGGTCGAGTTTTACCAGCGCGTACTTAACATGGAGTTCACCGTGGCCTTCGCCGAGGATCAGGTTCCTTCGACGAAGGAACCCGACCCTTACATGCATGTGTTTCTCGATTGCGGCATGGGCAATGTGCTCGCGTTTTTCGAATTGCCAACACGCCCGGAAATGGATCGCGACCACAACACGCCGGAGTGGGTGCAACACATCGCGTTCGAGGTAGAAGACTACGATGCGCTGCTGGCGGCGAAGGAACGCGTGGAAGCTGCGGGACTGGACGTAATCGGTCCGACCAATCACGGCATCTTCCAGTCGATCTACTTCTTTGACCCGAACGGTCACCGGCTCGAACTCGTCGCAAACACGCAGACGCAGGAACAAATAGACGAACTGAAACGTGTAGCTCCAGCTATGCTCGAAGAATGGAGCCAAACCAAGAAAGCTCCACGCCACGCAGCCTGGCTGCACGAATTGGAATTCACAGGAAATAAGTAGATGAAGTTAGCTTCTCTGAAAGGCGGTCGTGACGGTCGCCTCGTCGTCGTCTCCAACGACCTGCAACGCTTTATGGACGCGGCCGATGTGGCGCCAACCCTGCAGACCGCGCTCGACAACTGGGCTCAGTCCCGCCCTGCACTTGAAATACTCGCGGCCAGAGCTAACGCCGGCGAAGGTGAAGCCTTTGAGCAGGCCGATTGTGCGTCTCCTTTGCCGCGCGCCTACCAATGGGCCGACGGCTCCGCGTACGTGAATCATGTCGAACTGGTTCGCAAAGCCCGTGGCGCCGAGATGCCCGACTCCTTCTGGACCGACCCGCTGATGTACCAGGGTGGTTCAGACTCGTTCATCGGACCCCGTGAAAATATCCCGATGGCCGACGAGGCCTGGGGCATCGACTTCGAAGCCGAGATCGTCGTTGTTACAGACGACGTGCCAATGGGTGTGAGCGCTGAAAACGCACTCAGCCACATCCAACTGATTATGCTCGTCAACGATGTCTCGCTCAGGAACCTGATCCCCGGCGAACTTGCCAAGGGCTTCGGCTTTTTCCAGTCCAAACCGTCGAGCGCGTTTTCACCGGTTGCCGTAACACCCGACGAACTAAGCGATGCCTGGCGCGAGGGCAAACTGCATCTCCCCTTGCTCTCGAGTCTGAACGAAACACCGTTCGGCAAACCAGACGCTGGCGTCGATATGACGTTCCATTTCGGTCAGCTAATCGCGCACGCGGCAAAGTCGAGGCCATTGGCCGCAGGCTGCATCATCGGTTCGGGCACGATTTCGAACAAGCTCGATGATGGTCCTGGAAAGCCGATTGACGAAGGCGGTGTGGGTTATTCCTGCATTGCAGAGATTCGGACCATTGAGACGATCAACGATGGCAAACCGAGCACCTCATTCATGCAATTCGGCGATCGCATTCGCATCGAAATGAACGATGCGAACGGTAATTCGATATTCGGAGCGATCGACCAGGTCGTGGAGAAGTATGTCAATTAGGCTCTATAGCTATTGGCGTTCATCGGCCGCATATCGCGTACGCATTGCACTGAATCTGAAGGGACTCGATCACGAAATCGTGCCTGTGTCGCTCGCGCCCGGCGTATCCGAGCACCGCGGTGACGCGTACCGTGCGAAGAACCCGCAGATGCTCGTGCCGTTCCTTGAAGACGGTGAGCTCGGGATCGCGCAATCAATGGCTATTCTTGAATATCTTGAAGAAGCGTACCCGGGCGTGCACCTGCTCCCACAATCAGAGCCATTGCGCAGCCGCACTCGCGCGTTCTGCAATATGATTGCCTGCGACATCCACCCGCTCAACAACCTGCGGGTCATGAACTACGTAAAGACGAACTTCGATGCCGACCCGACCGGTGACTGGTATACGCACTGGATCCACGAGGGATTCAGGGCCGCCGAAATACTGGCGGGAGATGGCCCATTCGTTTTTGGAGATGAGGTGACCCTGGCGGATGTGTTCCTCGTACCGCAGATGTACAACGCGCGTCGATTCAAGGTCTCGCTCGACGAGTTTCCGAAACTCACCGCAATTGTCGACAACTGCAACGAACTCACCGCATTCGAGGATGCGGCACCTGAATCTCAATCAGACGCGAGTAGCTGACCCAGGATTTCGAGCGGCTGTCAGTGACCGGCCTTCCATGCCTCGACACGACCGTCGCCTGCGGCGACCTGCTCGGCCGTCATACGGGTCGCCACGAACTCGCGTTTACTCGCCGCATCAATGTCACCGGCGTCTTCCGCCAGGCTGAACCACATATAGGCTTCGACCGGATCGTAGGAATCCAGGAAGTCCATTGCGTAATAGCGACCCAGTGCGATTTGTGCGGCGGTAACACCCTGGTTTGCCGCCAGCAGATACCATTCGTTAGCTTTCTCATCGCTCTGTGGAACACCCCAGCCGTTCTGGATCATGACCGCCAGGTTGAACTGGGCATCGGCGTGACCTTGTTCCGCCGCTGCGGTGTAGTACTTGATGGCCTGGTCATCGAGCATGTCCACGCCAAATCCATTGCCGTACATGAGACCCATGCCGTAGGAGGCATTGGCGTCACCTGAATCGGCCAATTCCTGCCATTCACTCAACGCAGTCGCATAGTCGCCCGCGCTGTAGGCATCCCATCCTTTCTTGAAGTCGCCCGACCACGCAACGGCGGCGAACATGAGTACAGAAGCAGCCAAAAAGATGCGTAAAACCGTGCGCATGTTCGGAACCCTCAATTACTAATCAGCAGCGCATCATATTATGCGCCACGGCAATGATCGCAGCGCCCGCGGGCCGGGAATATTCGTGGATTTACCTAGGAGCGTTGCGGGCACAAGGGAAACAGGAGCCTCTCGCCCCCTATCGATGGTGATTGGCAACAAAGGCATTTATCCGCTTCACCAGCGCATTCAAACTATCGCGTTGCTCCTGTTTTAGCATTTGCCTGAATGGCCCTGTAAACAGGACAAACGCGATCAATGGCAGGAAC
This sequence comes from Gammaproteobacteria bacterium, assembly GCA_009937605.1. Lineage (GTDB taxonomy): Bacteria > Pseudomonadota > Gammaproteobacteria > Steroidobacterales > Woeseiaceae > UBA1847. The sequence continues at coordinate 15,694 of JAACFG010000059.1, forward strand.
AGGAACGGGCCGAAAAGTCCGAACAGATAGAAACCGCCAAACAGGATGGCGAAGAGAGCAAGCTTGGGGATGGCAAACAACCATCCGACCAGGCCGGTCCAATCCAGCGTTTCTATCTGATCAGGATCGATGAACGTTCGTTGCCGCTCGGGTGTGCGTGTCGTCGTCCGTGGCCGGTGATGTTGATCTTGTGACACATGCCGGTGCTGCAACTCCATTTTCGAGGTGTATGCCTCTTCTCCAAGTCGCCGGAGAATCGCATGAGCTTCCGACGCCTCCATGCTCGCCGGATATCTCCGGATTATCTTCTTGCTGAGCGATGTAGCTTTCATCCGGTTTCGCGTGTTCGAAATACTCTCGCCAAAGCTGATGCTCTGGAACGCGAACTGGGCTTCGTGGAGGAGCTTCTCGGCACTGGCCATGAGTCGTATTCTAGTAGCCCATTCCGCCGAACATTCCTCCGAGCACTGCCCCGACAACCATTCCCAGGATCGTCAGGATAATGACTGCCGGAATGGCGGCAATCGCGGCCTTGACCATAAAGACCACCATGGACATGAACGGCATCCTGATATCGACGATAGTTACGTTGCCTGAATTAATGTCATCCATC